>NZ_JBEXVE010000035.1:0-99139 GCF_040629205.1 Streptomyces sp. NPDC005962
ATGGTGTGCGCGTTGGTACCGCTAATGCCGAACGCGGACACGCCCGCGCGACGCGGACCGCCGGTCTCCGGCCACTCCACCCGCTCGGTCAGCAGCGAGACCGCTCCCGCCGACCAGTCCACGTGCGGCGACGGCTGATCCACATGCAGCGTCTGCGGCAGCACACCGTGCCGCATCGCCATCACCATCTTGATGATGCCCGCGACACCGGCCGCCGCCTGCGTGTGACCGATATTCGACTTGATCGAGCCCAGCCACAACGGCTGCCCGTCAGACCGCTCCCGGCCGTACGTGGCCAGCAGCGCCTGCGCCTCGATCGGGTCACCCAGCGTCGTCCCCGTACCGTGGGCTTCCACCGCGTCCACATCACCAGCGGACAGCCCCGCACCCGCCAGCGCCTGCCGGATCACCCGCTGCTGCGACGGACCATTCGGCGCCGTCAGACCATTCGACGCACCATCCTGATTGATCGCCGAACCCCGCACGACCGCCAGCACCGGATGCCCATGGCGCTGCGCGTCCGACAGCCGCTCGACGAGCAGCATGCCCGCGCCCTCGCCCCAGCCGGTGCCATCCGCACCGGCCGCGAACGCCTTGATACGCCCGTCCACAGCCAGCCCACGCTGACGACTGAAGTCGATGAAGTTATCGGGAGTGGACATCACCGTGACACCACCGGCAAGCGCCATCGAGCACTCACCCGAGCGCAGCGCCTGCACCGCCATATGCAGCGCCACCAGCGACGACGAACACGCCGTGTCCACCGTCACCGCCGGGCCCTCCAGCCCGAAGGTGTACGCCACCCGGCCCGACACCACACTCGCCGCGTTACCCGTACCCCAATGGCCCTCAAGCCCGTCAGACGCACGCTCAAGGGACAGGTAGTCCTGTCCGTTGGTTCCGGCGAAGACGCCGACCTGCTGACCACGCACCGTGGCCGGGTCGATGCCCGCCCGCTCGAACGCCTCCCACGACGTCTCCAGCAGCAACCGCTGCTGCGGGTCCATCGCCAGAGCCTCACGCGGTGAAACCCCGAAGAACGACGCGTCGAAGTCGGCCACGTCGTACAGGAAGCCGCCCTCACGCGTGTACGACGTCCCCTGCCGGGCAGGGTCCGGGTCGTAGATCCCGGTCAGGTCCCAGCCACGGTCGGACGGGAACTCCGCAATCGCGTCCCCACCCGCCGACAGCAGCTCCCACAGCTCCTCGGGCGAACGCACCCCACCCGGGAAACGGCAGCTCATCGCCACAATCGCGATCGGATCGTCAGCCACGGCAACCGTCGGCGCGACCACACCACCGGTCACCGCCACATCCGCGCCCAGCAGTTCGGTACGCAGATAATCCGCGAGAGCCGACGCCGTCGGATAGTCGAAGATCAAGGTCGCGGGCAGCTGAACACCCGTCGCCGCGATCAGCCGGTTACGCAGCTCCACTGCGGTGAGCGAGTCGAAACCCAGCTCACTGAAGGCCCGCTCGACACCGATCGACTCCGAACCGTCATGCCCCAGCACCGCGGCCACCTGGCCCCGGACCACATCCAGCAGCAACCGGTCCCGCTCGGCCTCACCCAACCCGGCCAGCCGCGCGACCAGCCCACCATCTTCAGACGCACCAGCAGTGCCCTGCCCCGACTGCGCCACATCCGCGAAGTCCGCGATGAAGCGGCTCGGCCGCACGGCGGTGAAGTCCGGCGCGAACCGGGCCCACTCGATGTCCGCGACGGCCACCGCCGCGTCGTCCAGATCCAGCACCCGCTGAAGGGCGGCAACCGCCACCTCGGCGTCCATCGGCGGCAGACCACCACGCCGCAGCCGCTGCTCCAGACCGTCGTCCGCAGCCATACCACCCTCGGCCCACGGACCCCAGGCAACCGACGTAGCAGGCAGACCCGCAGCACGCCGACGCTCAGCCAACGCATCCAACGAGGCATTGGCGGCGGCGTAATTACCCTGACCCGCAGCACCGAACGTGCCACTGATCGAGGAGAACAGCACGAACGCGGACAGGTCCAGCTCACGCGTCAGCTCATCGAGGTGCGCCGCAGCGGACACCTTCGCCCGCAGCACCGTCGTAAAACGCTCGGGGGTGAGCGCGTCGAGCACACCGTCGTCCAGCACACCCGCCGTGTGGAACACACCGGTCAGCGGCGACTCCTCCGGCAGAGAAGCCAGCAGCTCCGCGAGCGCATCACGGTCGGCCACATCACACGCCGCCACCGTCACCCGCGCACCCGACGCCGACAGCTCATCCCGCAGCTCCACCGCACCCGGAGCCTCCAGCCCACGACGACTGGTCAGCACCACATGCTCGGCACCATTCCCCACCAGCCAACGCGCCACATGCGCACCCAACGCACCCGTACCGCCCGTCACCAGAACAGACCCGGCACCCGGCGACCAGGAGTCACCGGTCGACGCGGGCGCTGTGGCCCGTACGAGGCGGCGCCCGAACACGCCCGACGCGCGCACCGCCACCTGATCCTCGCCACCGGCCCCGGCCAGCACCTCCGCCAGCCGCGCCACCGCGCGCTCATCAGCCTCAGCGGGAAGGTCGACCAGACCACCCCAACGCTCGGGCAGCTCCAGCGCCGCGGCCAGGCCCAGACCCCACGCCTGCGCCTGATCCGGGCTGACCGCACCGTCCGAACGCCCCACGGCCACCGCACCCCGCGTGGCCACCCACAACGGCGCACCCACACCCGCGTCGCCGAGCGCCTGCGTCAGCGCCGCCGTACGCAGCAGCGCGTCGCCCTCGGCGAGGGCCAGCAGGGACACCACACCGGTCACGTCGTCGCCGGTCGCCACGGCGGCGGTCAGCTGTGCGGCCACCGCAGTCCGGTCGTCGTCGGCGGTCAGCTCGACCCGCGCCACGTCGACACCACGGTCGTCCAGCATCCCGACGACACCGTCCGCCCACGCGGACCCGGTCGCCTCAGTCGGTACGACGACCAGCCAACGGCCGCTCAGAGAAGCCGTAGCGCGGTCGGTGACCGGCTTCCACGACACCCGGTAACGCCAGCCATCCACCGTCGAGCGCTCCGACTGCCGCCGCCGCCACAACGACATCGACGGCAGCAGCGCCTCCAGCGCGCCATTGTCCTCGGCACCAAGACCCAGCGTCGCCGCGAGCGACTCCAGATCCCCGCGCTCCACCGCCGCCCAGAAACCGGCGTCCACCGCGTCCAGTGCCGTGGCACCGGAGGTGGCGGTGGCCGTCGATACATCCAGCCAGTAGCGCCGCCGCTGGAAGGCATACGTCGGCAGCTCCACGCGCCGCGCACCGGCCCCGGCGTAGAACGCCTCCCAGTCCACGGCCACGCCCCGAACCTGCAACGCGGCAAGGGCACCGGCCAGCGTCCCGGCCTCCGTACGCCCCTCACGCAGAACGGCGACGAAAGCCGTCGCGGCCGCGTCCTCGGTGAGACAGTCCTGCCCCATCGCGGACAGCACACCATCCGGGCCCAGCTCAAGACAGGTGGTCACACCCTGAGCCTCAAGAGTGCGGACACCATCGAGGAAACGGACCGCTTCCCGGACATGCCGCACCCAGAAGTCAGCGGACGTGATCTCCTCAGCGGAGACCAGCTCACCCGTCAGGTTGGACACGATCGGAATGCGCGGAGCCGCATACGACAGCCCCTCCGCCACCTCACGGAACGCATCCAGCATCCCGTCCATACGCGGCGAATGGAACGCATGGCTGACCGTAAGCCGCTTGGTCTTACGCCCCTGCGCCTCGAACGACGCAGCGACCTCAACAACAGCGTCCTCGTCACCCGCGATGACCACCGACGACGGCCCGTTGAGCGCAGCGATGCTCACCCGCTCACCGAGCAGCGGCGCCACCTCGTCCTCCGACGCCTGCACCGCGACCATCGCGCCACCAGCCGGAAGCTCCTGCATCAGACGCCCACGAGCAGCCACCAACTTCGCCGCGTCCGCAAGCGACAGCACACCCGCCACATACGCGGCAGCCAGCTCACCAATCGAGTGCCCGGACAGGAAATCGGGCCGCACACCCCACGCCTCGACCAACCGGAACAACGCCACCTCAACCGCGAACAACGCAGGCTGAGTGAACCCCGTCTGGTCGAGCACCGAGGCATCGTCCCCGAACAGCACATCCCGCAGCGGCCGCTCAAGGTGCGCGTCCAGCGCTTCGCACACCGCGTCCAGCGCCTCCGCGAACACCGGATAGGCCTCGTACAGCTCACGGCCCATCCCCAGCCGCTGGCTGCCCTGGCCCGTGAACAGGAACGCGAGCTTTCCGGCGACCGGCGAGCCCTGCACCACACCCGTGGCCGGTTCGCCGGAAGCCAACGCCTCCAGAGCACGCAGGAAACCCTCACGCCCGTCGGCCACCAGCACCGCACGGTCCTCGAACGCGGTACGCCCGGTGGCCAGCGTGTAGCCGATGTCGGCGAGGTCGTCCATCTCGTCGGCGACGCTCAGCCGATCGCGCAGGCGGCGGGCCTGGTCGCGCAGCGCCTCCTGGCCCATGGCCGACAACGGCCACGGCAGCACACCACCGGGGACGTCCCACGCGGACACCGTGGCCGGGGCCTCGATCGCCGGGGCCTGCTCGATGATGGTGTGCGCGTTGGTGCCACTGATACCGAACGACGACACACCCGCGCGACGCGGACGGCCCTCGATCTCCGGCCACTCCCGCGTCTCCGTGAGCAGCGAGACCGCGCCATCCGCCCAGTCGATCTTCGAGGACGGCGCGTCGACGTGGAGGGTCTGCGGCAGCTCGCCGTGCCGCATGGCCATCACCATCTTGATGATGCCCGCGACACCGGCGGCGGCCTGCGTGTGGCCGATGTTGGACTTGATGGACCCCAGCCACAGCGGCTGGTCCTCGGACCGGTCGCGTCCGTACGTGGCCAGCAGCGCCTGCGCCTCGATCGGGTCACCCAGCGTCGTCCCCGTACCGTGCGCCTCGACCACGTCCACATCGCCGGTCGTCAGCCCGGCGCTGGTCAGCGCCTGCCGGATGACCCGCTGCTGCGACGGACCGTTCGGCGCCGTCAGACCATTCGACGCACCATCCTGGTTGATCGCCGAGCCACGCACCACGGCGAGCACCGAGTGACCATGACGACGCGCGTCCGACAGCCGCTCCACCAGCAGCATGCCCGCGCCCTCGCCCCAGCCCGTACCGTCCGCAGCCGCTGCGAACGACTTGCAACGGCCGTCCGTGGCCAGGCCCCGCTGACGGCTGAAGTCCACGAACGTCTCCGGCGTGGCCATGACCGCCACACCACCGGCCAGCGCCATCGAGCACTCACCCGAGCGCAACGCCTGAATCGCCAGGTGCAGCGCCACCAACGACGACGAACACGCCGTGTCCACCGTCACCGCCGGGCCCTCCAGCCCGAAGGTGTACGCCACCCGCCCGGAGGCAATACTGCCCGCGTTGCCGGTGCCGATGTAGCCCTCGACACCATCCGGGATGTCGGCCGTCCCGGTGAGGTAGTCGTGGTACATGACGCCCGCGAACACACCGACCTGCTGACCACGCACCGTGGCCGGGTCGATGCCCGCCCGCTCGAACGCCTCCCACGACGTCTCCAGCAGCAACCGCTGCTGCGGGTCCATGGCAAGGGCCTCACGCGGCGAGATCCCGAAGAAGTCCGGATCAAAGTCGGCGGCGTCGTGCAGGAAGCCGCCCTCACGCGTATACGAGGTACCCGCGTGGTCGGGGTCCGGGTGGTACAGGCCGTCCAGGTCCCAGCCACGGTCGACGGGGAAGCCGGAGATGCCGTCGCCACCTGTGGCGACGAGGTTCCACAGCTCCTCGGGCGTGCTCACACCGCCCGGGAAACGGCAGCTCATGCCGACGATGACGATCGGGTCGTCGGCCACCGCCGACACCGCGCCCGTAACCCCGGTGGCAGCGGGTGCCACGGCCTCCTCGGCACCCAGCAGCTCCTCGCGCAGATAGCCCGCGAGGGCGGTCGGCGTCGGGTAGTCGAAGACGAGCGTCGCCGGAAGCCTCAGCCCGGTGACCGTCTTCAGATCATTGCGCAGCTCGACCGCCGTCAGCGAGTCGAAGCCCAGCTCCTTGAACGCCCGCCCGGCCTCGATCACATCGGCGCCACTGTGCCCCAGCACTGCGGCGACGCGCCCGCAGACCAACTCCAGTAGCTCACGCTCCTGTTGGGCCCGCGCGAGCCCGGCCAGGCGCCGTACGAGCGAGGAGCCGTCGGCCGTGGCGGCCGCGGTGGCCGCCCGCCGGACCGGGGCCCGCACCAGGCCGCGGAAGAGGGCCGGAACGGTGCCGGTCGCGGTGGCTTCGGTGCGCAGCCCCGCGTAGTCGAGCCGCATCGGGAACAGCACCGCCGTGCCGTCGGCGCGCGCCGCATCGAAGAGGGCAAGCCCCTCGTCAGCGGCGATCGGAGCACCGCCGCCACGCGCGATACGCCGCAGACCCACCTCGTCCAGCCCGCTGCCCATGCCCGCACCGGCCCACAAACCCCAGGCCAGAGCGGTGGCCGGAAGCCCCTGCGCCACACGCTGCTGCGCAAGCGCCTCCAGGAAGGAGTTGGCGGCCGCGTAACTCGCCTGTCCCGGCGCGCCGAACACTGCCGCCGCACCGGAGAACAGCACAAACGCCGACAGGTCAGCATCGCGCGTCAACTCATGCAGATTCAGCGCCGCATCAACCTTCGGACGCAACACCCCAGCCACCCGCTCAGGCGTCAACGAACCAAGAATGCCGTCATCCAGCACACCCGCCGTATGCACGACGCCGGTCAGCGGATGCTCAGCCGGAACCGACCCCAGCACACCAGCCAGCGCGTCCCGATCCGCCACATCACACGCCGCCCACGTCACGACCGCACCGGCCGCCGTCAGCTCGGCAGCCAGCTCATCCGCACCATCGGCGTCCGCGCCGCGACGGCTCACCAGCAGCAGCCGCCGCACACCATGAGCCGAAACCAGATGACGCGCGAAGAGACCACCCAGAGATCCCGAGGCACCGGTGATCAGCACCGTGCCGTCCTCATCAAAGGACGGAACGGAATCGGCGTCGGTGTCGTTGGTGACCGGCACCCGGGCCAGCCTCGGCGCCAGCACCACATCCCCGCGAAGCGCCAGCTCCCCCTCGTCCACGCCCAGCGCCACAGGCACCGAACCGTACGAGTTCTCGTCGCCGTCCACGTCCAGCAACACCAGACGGCCAGGGTTCTCCGACTGCGCGGAACGGAACAAACCACGCACAGCGGCCTGCGACAGATCCACCACACCCGCACCCGGCACGGTCTCCACCGCGCCCCGCGTCACCAGCACCAACCGCGCCCCGACAAACCGCTCATCAGCCAACCACGCCTGAAGCAAAGTGAGCATGCCCTGCGTGGCCTCGTGCACGGCCGGTGCGTCGCCACCGCCACCAAGACCGGCCACCACCACGGTGTCCGGCACGGACACCCCGGCGTCGACAGCCGCACTCAGCGCCGACAGATCGCCATAGGCCGCCACCCGAACCCCGGGCCCGAACCCGTCCTGCAGCGCTCCCGACTCCTCGGCATCCGCGCCGAGCACCGCCCAGTCGCCCGTTGCCGCACCCGCAGCGGCCGCCGGAACCGCCGACCACTCCAGCCGGAACAACGACTCATGCAACCCACCCCGCGCCGCACGCACCTGGTCAGCCGAAGCCGCCCGCAACGCCACCGACTCAACCGTGGCCACCGCACGACCCGTACCGTCAGCCACCAGCAGCGACACCGCATTCGACGACCGCTCCGACAGCCGCACCCGCAGCGCACCAGCCCCGGCCGCGTGCAACTGCACACCACTCCACGCGAACGGAAGCAGCGCACCCTCCGCCGACGCCGTCTCACGGGCAGGGGTGCCGACGCCGATGGCATGCAGCGCGGCGTCCAACAGGGCCGGGTG
This sequence comes from Streptomyces sp. NPDC005962, assembly GCF_040629205.1. NCBI lineage: Bacteria > Bacillati > Actinomycetota > Actinomycetes > Kitasatosporales > Streptomycetaceae > Streptomyces > Streptomyces sp. NPDC005962. Next base: position 7,905 of record NZ_JBEXVE010000035.1, read on the forward strand.
CAACCCGAACCGCTCGGCCTCGGCGCCCGACGTCAGCGGCGCGTCCTCGGGAAAACCGACCTCGGCGTAGAGGTCTCCACCGAGCCGCCACGCGCCCTTGAGCCCCCGGAACACCGGCCCATAGCCGAGCCCCTCCCCGGCCAGCTCCGCATACAGCCCGTCGACCGCGATCGGCGTGGCACCCTGCGGCGGCCACACACCAAGCTCCTCCAGGTCAGCACCCCGAACGCCGACCGCGAGCACACCGGTGGCATGCCGCGTCCACGGCTCCGCCCCCAGCGCGTCCTGCCGCCGCGAATGCAGACTGAACGAACGGCCACCGGACTCATCCGGCCCCTCCACAACAAGCTGCACCCGCACCCCAGTGTGCTCCGGCAACACAAGCGGAGCTTCCAGAGTCAATTCATCCAACCGCTCACAACCCACCTGGGCGCCCGCCGCGCTCGCCAGCTCCACAAAGGCCGTACCGGGCAGCAGCACGCTGCCCATGATCACGTGGTCGGCGAGCCAGGGGTGGGTACGGGTGGAGAGCACCCCGGTGAGCAGGAGGCCATTGGCGTCCGCGAGCGCGACGGCGGCGCCGAGGAGCGGATGGCCGATGTCGCCCAGCCCGATCGACTCCGGGTCGCCCGCCGCGAGGGCGGCGGCGTTGGGCCAGTAACGCTGCCGCTGGAAGGCATACGTCGGCAGCTCGGCGGGCTCGATGCGGGCGCTCGTTCCGCCGAAGACGGCGTCCCAGTCCAGCGGCACACCACGGACGTACGCACGCGCGACGGCGCCCGTCAGCGCCTCGGCCTCGGGACGGTCCTTGCGGCAGACGGAGACGAACGCGGCGTCCTGGTCGCCGGTCACACACTCCTGCGCCATGGCGGTGAGCACACCGTCCGGACCCAGCTCCACGAACGTGGTGACGCCCTGCGCCTCCAGAACACGCACACCATCGAGGAAACGCACAGCCTCCCGGACATGCCGCACCCAGAAGTCAGCAGTCGCGATCTCCTCAGCGGAGACCAGCTCACCCGTCAGGTTGGACACGACCGGAATACGCGGAGCCTCGTACGACAGCCCCTGCGCGACCTCGCGGAATGCCTCCAGCATCCCGTCCATACGCGGCGAGTGGAACGCGTGGCTCACTGTGAGCCGCTTGGTCTTACGACCCTGAGCCTCGAACGACGCAGCGACCTCAACCACAGCCTCGTCGTCACCCGCGATGACCACCGACGTGGGCCCGTTGAGCGCGGCAATGCTCACCCGCTCACCGAGCAGCGGCAGCACCTCATCCTCCGACGCCTGCACCGCGACCATCGCGCCACCAGCCGGAAGCTCCTGCATCAACCGCCCACGGGCGGCCACCAACTTCGCGGCGTCCGCGAGCGACAACACACCCGCCACATGCGCGGCGGCCAGCTCGCCAATCGAGTGCCCAGAGAGGAAGTCCGGCGTCAACCCCCACGCCTCGACCAGCCGGAACAACGCCACCTCGACGGCGAACAGCGCGGGCTGGGTGAAACCGGTCTGATCCAGTACAGCCGCGTCATCCCCGAACAGCACATCCCGCAGCGGCCGCTCAAGGTGCAGATCCAGATGCGCACACACCTCGTCCAACGCATCCGCGAACACCGGGAAGGCGTCACACAGCTCACGACCCATCCCCAGCCGCTGGCTCCCCTGCCCCGTGAACAGGAACGCCACCTTGCCCTCGGCGACCGAACCCTCGACCAGGCCCGCCGCGGACTCGCCCGCTGCCAGAGCGTCAAGCGTCCGCAGCAGCTCATCGCGGTCACCAGCGCTGAGCACCGCACGCCGCTCCAGAGCAGCCCGGCCGACGGCCAATGCCTGGGCCACATCGAGCAGCCCCGACTCCGGACGCGTCTCGACAAAGGCCCGCAGCCGCGCGGCCTGCTCCCGCAGCGCCTCCGCGTTCTTGGCCGACAGTACGAACGGCAGCACACCGCCCAGACCACGACGCGGCTCGGCCACCTCAACCTGCTCGTCGACCGGCGGCGCCTGCTCGATGATGGTGTGCGCATTGGTACCGCTGAGCCCGAACGACGACACACCCGCGCGACGCGGACGGCCCGTCTCCGGCCACTCCCGTGCCTCGCTGAGCAGCGACACCTCGCCCGCCGACCAGTCCACGTGCGGCGACGGCTCATCCACATGCAACGTCTGCGGCAGCACACCATGCCGCATCGCCAACACCATCTTGATGATGCCCGCAACACCGGCCGCCGCCTGCGTGTGCCCGATATTCGACTTGATCGAGCCCAGCCACAACGGCTGCCCGTCAGACCGCTCCCGGCCATACGTGGCCAGCAACGCCTGCGCCTCGATCGGGTCACCCAGCGTCGTACCCGTACCGTGCGCCTCCACGACATCCACGTCACCGGCCGACAGCCCCGCACCCGCCAGCGCCTGCCGAATCACCCGCTGCTGCGACGGACCATTCGGCGCCGTCAAACCATTCGACGCACCATCCTGGTTGATCGCCGAACCACGCACCACCGCCAACACCGGGTGGCCGTTCCGCCGCGCGTCCGACAGCCGCTCCACGAGCAGCATGCCGACGCCCTCACCCCAGCCCGTGCCATCCGCACCGGCCGCGAACGCCTTGATACGCCCGTCCACAGCCAGCCCACGCTGACGGCTGAAGTCGACGAACGCCTCCGGCGTGGACATCACCGTGACACCACCGGCAAGCGCCATCGAGCACTCACCACTCCGCAGCGCCTGCACCGCCATATGCAGCGCCACCAGTGACGACGAACACGCCGTGTCCACCGTCACCGCCGGGCCCTCCAGCCCGAAGGTGTACGAGATCCGCCCGGACACCACACTCGCCGCGTTACCGGTACCCACGTGGCCCTCAAGGCCCTCGGGCGAGGTGGACACGAGCCCGACGTAGTCCTGCCCGTTGGTCCCCGCGAAGACACCGGTACGGCTGCCACGCAGCGCCACCGGGTCGATGCCCGCCCGCTCGAACGCCTCCCACGACGTCTCCAGCAGCAACCGCTGCTGCGGGTCCATCGCCAGGGCCTCACGCGGCGAAATGCCGAAGAACGACGCGTCGAAGTCGGCCACGTCGTACAGGAAGCCGCCCTCGCGCGTGTACGACGTCCCCTGCCGGGCAGGGTCCGGGTCGTACAGCCCGGCCAGATCCCACCCACGGTCGGACGGGAACTCCGCGATCGCGTCCCCACCCGCCGTCAACAGCTCCCACAGCTCCTCGGGCGAACGCACCCCACCCGGGAAACGGCAGCTCATCGCCACAATCGCGATCGGATCGTCATCGACGGCCACGGCCACATCGCCGGACTCGGCCGTGGCGATCTGGGCGGCGCCGACCAGCTCCGTCCGCAGGTACTCGGCCAGCGCGGCCGACGACGGGTAGTCATAGATGAGCGTGGCGGGCAGCCGCAGATCGGTGGCGGCGCCGAGCCGGTTGCGGAGTTCGACGGCGGCGAGCGAGTCGAAACCCAGCTCCTTGAAGGCGCGCCCCGCCTCGACCGCTTCGGCCCCGTCGTGCCCCAGCACGGCCGCGACGTGCGTCCGGACCAACTCCAGCAGCGCGCCATCCTGTTCGGCACGCGGCAGACCGCGGAGCCGCTCCCCCAGGGGAGAGGCGGAGTCGGCGTCGGTGATCACACGCCCGGCATTCGGCCCGGCCACGGACCGCGGCGGTGCGGCGACCTCCGGCAGGTCGGCGATCAGCGGGCTCGGCCGTACGGCGGTGAGCGTGCCGACGAAGCGGTCCCAGTCGACGTCCGCGACCGTCACGCACGTGTCATCGACGTCGAGCGCCTGCTGAAGTGCGGCCAGCGCCAGCTCCGGCGCCATCGGCGGCAAGCCCTCGCGACGCATGCGCCGCTCCAGCGCATCGTCCGCCGCCATGCCGCCGTCGGCCCATGGCCCCCACGCGATGGACGTCGCCACCAGGCCCTCGGTACGCCGCCGCTCGGCGAGCGCGTCCAGGTAGGCGTTGGCCGCCGCGTAGTTGCCCTGCCCGGCCGCACCCACCGATCCGGTGATCGAGGAGAAGAGGACGAACGCCGAAAGGTCCAGGTCACGCGTCAGCTCGTCCAAGTGGCGCGCGGCATCGGCCTTCGCACGGAGCACCGGGGCGAACCGCTCAGCCGTGAGCGAGTCCAGTACGCCGTCGTCCAGGACACCGGCCGTGTGGATCACGCCGGTCAGGTCCGGAAGCCCGGCCAGCAGCTCCGCCAGCGCGTCCCGGTCCGCCACATCACAGGCAGCCACGGTCACCCGCGCACCCGACTCCACCAGTTCATTCCGCAGCTCCACCGCACCCGGAGCCTCCAGCCCACGACGGCTGGTCAGCACCACGTGCTCGGCGCCACCCGCCACCAGCCACCGGGCCACCCGCGCACCCAGCGCACCCGTACCCCCCGTGACCAGCACGGAACCTGCGCCCGGACGCCACGAACCACCCGACGACGCAGCCGCCGACGCCCGCACCAGCCGACGCCCGAACACACCCGACGCCCGCAACGCGACCTGATCCTCGCCACCGGACCCGGCCAGCACCCCCGCCAACCGCGCCAACGCACGCTCATCAGCCTCAGCGGGCAGATCGACCAGACCACCCCAACGCTCCGGCGACTCCAACGCCGCCACCCGGCCCAGACCCCACAGCTGCGCCTGCCCCGGAACAACGGAGGCGTCGGAACGCCCCACCGACACCGCACCCCGCGTGGCCACCCACAACGGCGCGCCCACACCAGCATCGCCCAGCGCCTGCGTCAGAACAGCGGTACCCAGCAGCCCGTCAGCGCCCCCAAGGGCCAGCAGCGACACCACGCCCGTCACCGCCACATCGCCGACCGAGGCCCGCAGCCGCTCGGCCACCGCGCCCCGGTCGTCGTCCCCGGCGCCCAGCTCGACCTGACGCACCTCGACGCCACGCCCAGCCAGCATCCGCACCACACCCGCGGACCACACACCCTCGGCCTCACCAGCCGGAACCACCATTACCCAGCAACCACCGGCCACCCCGGCCGACCGATCCCGCACCGGCCGCCACGACACCCCGTAACGCCAGCCGTCCACCGTCGAACGCACGGCCTCCTGCCGCCGCCACGACGACAACGCGGGCAGCACCTCACCCAACGACAGCCCCGGGTCCACCTCCAGCTCCGCGGCCAGCGCGGCCACATCGCCACGCTCCACCACATCCCAGAACCGCCCATCGACCACACCACCCGAAGCGGCGACGGCCGCCGTGGCGACAGGGGCGTTGAGCCAGTAGCTCTGCCGCTGGAAGGCGTACGTGGGCAGATCGACCGTCGTCGCGCCCGTACCGGCGTACGGGGTGGCCCAGTCGACCTTCTTGCCACGTACGTACGCCAGCGCCACGGCCGCCGTGAGCGTCTCGGCCTCCGGGCGGGAGGCGCGCAGCACGGGCGCGTACCGAGCGTTGTCGGAGCCGGAGTCGCCGTCGGCCAGGCAGTCCTGTGCCATGGCGGTGAGCACGGCGTCGGGGCCGAGCTCCAGGAAGGTGGTGGCGCCCTTGTCGGCGAGGGTGCGGACGCCGTCGAGGAAGCGCACCGCGTCGCGGACGTGGCGTACCCAGTACTCGGGCGAGCACAGCTCCTCGGCGGTGGCGACCTGCCCGGTGACGGTGGAGACCACGGTGATGCGCGGCGGTGCGTACTCCAGCACCTGGGCGACGCGCCGGAACTCGGCGAGCATGTCGTCCATGAGCGGCGAGTGGAACGCGTGGCTGACGGTGAGCCGCTTGGTCTTCCGTCCCCGCGCCTCGAACGACGCCGCGACCTCGGCGACAGCCTCCTCGTCGCCGGAGACGACGACGGAGGTGGGGCCGTTCACGGCGGCGATCGAGACCCGCTCGCCGAGCAGCGGCGCCACCTCGTCCTCGGAGGCTTGCACCGCGACCATCGCGCCACCGGCCGGAAGCTCCTGCATCAGTCGCCCGCGCGCCGCCACGAGCGCGGCGGCGTCCTCCAGGGAGAACACCCCGGACACGTGGGCCGCGGCGATCTCGCCGATCGAGTGTCCGGCGAGCAGGTCGGGGCGCAGCCCCCAGGACTCGACGAGGCGGTAGAGCGCGACCTCGACGGCGAACAGGGCGGGCTGGGTGTAGTCGGTGCGGTCGAGGAGGGCCGCCTCGGGCGATCCCTCCTCGGCGAAGAGCACGTCGAGAAGCGGGTGTTCCAGCTGCTCTTCGAGGTACCAGCAGGCGTCGTCGAGGGCTTCGGCGAAGACGGGGTAGGTGTCGTACAGCTCGCGGCCCATGCCGAGGCGCTGGCTGCCCTGTCCGGTGAACAGCAGCGCGAGCTTTCCGGCGGCGGGGGCGCCCTGGACGACGGACGGGGCCTCGCCGCCCTCGGCGAGGGTGCGCAGCGCGGCGAGGGCGCCGTCGCGGCCGTCGCGGCCGTCGGCGAGGAGCACGGCGCGCTGGTCGAAGGTGGCGCGGGTGGTGGCCAGCGAGTGGCCGATGTCGGTGAGAGCGAGCCCGGGGTGGGCTTCCAGCAGCGCGTGCAGCCGTGCGGCTTGGGCGCGGAGGGCGTCGGTGGTCTTGGCCGACAGGACCCAGGGCAGCACGGCGGGCGCGGGGGCCTCGGCACTCTGCTCGTCGGCGGCGGGTGCGGCGGCGGGGGCGGGGCCCTCGACACTCTGCTCATCGGCGGCGGGCGGCTGTTCGATGATGGCGTGGGCGTTGGTGCCGCTCATGCCGAAGGAGGAGATACCGGCACGGCGCGGACGGTCGTTCTCCGGCCAGGGCCGTGCCTCGGTCAGCAGCTCGATGTCACCGGCGGTCCAGTCGACGTGCGGGGTCGGCTCGTCGATGTGCAGGCTGTGCGGCAGCACCCCGTGGCGCATCGCCATGACCATCTTGATGATGCCGCCGACACCGGCCGCGGACTGGGTGTGGCCGATGTTGGACTTGAGCGAGCCGAGCCACAGCGGCTGGTCGGCCGCGCGCTCCTGGCCGTAGGTGGCCAGCAGCGCCTGGGCCTCGATGGGGTCGCCGAGGGTCGTCCCGGTGCCGTGGGCCTCGACCGCGTCGACCTCGGCCGCCGACAGTCCGGCGTTGGCGAGGGCCTGGCGGATGACGCGCTGCTGGGCGGGGCCGCTGGGGGCGGTGAGCCCGTTGCTGGCGCCGTCCTGGTTGATGGCCGTACCCCGCACCACGGCCAGCACCCGGTGGCCGTTGCGCTGCGCGTCGGACAGCCGCTCGACGAGCAGCATGCCGACGCCCTCGCCCCAGGCGGTGCCGTCGGCGCCGGCGGCGAACGGCTTGCAGCGGCCGTCGGCGGCGAGACCGCGCTGGCGGCTGAAGGCGATGAACGAGCCGGGGTTGGCCATGACCGCCGCACCACCGGCGAGCGCCATCGTGCACTCGCCCGTGCGCAGCGCCTGGACGGCCAGGTGGAGCGCCACCAGGGAGGAGGAGCACGCGGTGTCGACGGTGACGGTGGGGCCTTCGAAGCCGAAGGTGTAGGCGATACGGCCGGAGGCGACGCTCGCGGCGTTGCCGGTGACCAGGTAGCCCTCGAAGCCCTGCTCGGCCTCGTGGAGGCGGGGGCCGTAGTCCTGGGTCTCGGCGCCGACGAACACACCGGCCCGGCGGCCCCGCAGCGACTGCGGGTCGATCCCGGCCCGTTCGAAGACCTCCCAGGAGGTCTCCAGCAGCAGCCGCTGCTGCGGGTCCATCGCGAGGGCCTCGCGCGGCGAAATGCCGAAGAACGCCGGATCGAACTCATCGGCGTCGTGCAGGAATCCGCCTTCGCGGGTATAGCTGCTGCCCGCCTTGTCCGGATCGGGGTCGTAAAGCCCGTCGAGATCCCAGCCCCGGCTCACCGGAAATTCGGAGATGACGTCTTTTCCGCCCGCGACGATTTCCCAGAGTTCTTCGGGGGAACCGGCCGAACCGGGGAATCGGCAGCTCATTCCGACAATGGCGATGGGCTCGTCGGCGGCGATCGGGAGCGTATCGGAGTCGTCCGAGGGGGCGTCGGAGACATCGTCGGCGCCGAGCAGTTCGGTCCGCAGACGGTGGGCGAGGTCGGCCGGGGTGGGGTGGTCGAAGGCGAGGGTGACCGGCAGCCGCAGTCCGGTGGCGGCGGTCAGCCGGGCGTGCAGGTCGACGGTGGCGAGGGAGTCGAAGCCCAGGTCGAGGAAGGGGCGCTCGGGGTCGAGGACGTCCGGTGCCTTGTCCTTGAGGGCCTGTGCGACGACCTCGCCGACCCATGCGGTGAGGGCTTCGGCACGCTCGGCTTCGGGGAGGGCGGCGAGTTCGTCGCGCCAGGGGGAGGTTCCGTCGGGACCGGCGACCGCTATTTCCGTGTGCTCGGGCGTCAAATCCACGGACTCACTCACCATCACGCGCCCCATTACCTCGCAAGACATACACCTAGACCGTAGGTCAGCCTTACACAGGGCAGGACGGCAGGATACCCCTTCAAACCCCCTATGGACCCCTATTGTTCCTTTGGGGTCCCGTATTCGCCGACCGTCCCGTAATGGCCGCGCTTAGCTCACCAGAATGCATGAGAATTCCGGTGACGACAAGGAGTTCGAGAAAATCAAGGGCAGGTGTTCAGAGGTGGAGGGGCGGCCTTTCGGTCCGCCCCTCCACCTCTCGGGGGATCGCCAGTTGGTCAATGGGTGGTCAGCCGCGGTCCGGGGCCCGCTCGATGAATGGGGCGAGCAGCCCGGGCACCGTGGTCTCGGCGAGGGCGATCCCCTGGCCTTCGGTCAGGTCGTACACGTGGTAGACGCCCTCACCGGCCGAGGTGGTGGCGCCGACGGTGAGGAGCCCCGCCCGGCGCTGGAAGGGCGTGCGGGAGATCTTCCAGCCGATGATCGCCTCGCGCTGGAGGACGACGGTGCGGTGGGCGAACGTCCCGGCGGAGGTGACCAGATAGCGGCCGCGGAGCCCATGGCCGAGGGTGCGGTAGGCGTTGAAGGCGAACGCCACCAGGATCGGCACCAGCGCCACACCGGTGATCACACCGCCGATGACGAGCCCGGTGCTGAGCCACAGCCCCAGCCCCACCGGGACCGCCGCGATCAGGACCGACCAGATGAGGGCGCGGTTGATACGGCGGCGCAGGGCGGCCCTGGGGTGCCGGAGGAGGCCCTCGCGCTCGATCAGGCCGGGCTCGTCCACCGGCAGCGCCTCGGCGGCGACCCGCACGGCCTCGGCGCGCGGGACGGGAGAGGTCAGGGCGCGACGGCTGCGGTTCTCGTCCTCGCCGCCCAGGCCGCTGGCGACGGCGTTGAGCTTGGCGCCCCTGGCCCAGCGCAGCGGGATGGGCTCGACGAGTTCGAGGCCGCGCAGATTTCGTTCCGCGATGGTCACGGAGCGGGTGGCCAGCAGCCCGCGGCGGATACGGAGCGCGCCGCCCTCTTCGCGGCGCAGTTCGTAGCCCGCCCAGTTCTCGATGAACGTGGCGGTGGAGCCGACCATGCCGAGGGCGACGATGACGAGGACGGACACCAGGATTCCGTACCAGAGCGGAACGGAGCCGAAACGGTGCTCGATGTCCTTGACGATGCCGAGTTCGAGCGGGTTGACGTGCATCTCGTTCAGGGTGCGGTACACACTGCCCGCGGCGATGAAGACACCGCCGACGCCCCAGATGGTGAGCGGGCCGTAGCGCAGCCAGGACCAGTCCAGTCGGCAGAGCACACCGTCGTTGTCGGCCGCCGCGGGAGAACGGCCCGCGTCGCGCAGGGCGATGATCCGGCGGCGCAGCTCCAGGGCCTCGGCCTTGGTGATGCCGTCGAGGGCGAGCTTGCGCGCGACGGCGTCGCTCTGCTCCCCGCTGTCGATCCGCAGCGTGGTGAGTCCGAAGACCCGGTGGACCGGGTTGGCGGTGAGGTCGACGCCGCGGATGCGGCCGACCGGGATCGAGCGTTCGCTGCGGAAGAGCAGGCCCTTGCGCAGCTCGAAGCGGTCCTCGGTGAGCCGGTAGCGGGTGGTGAACAGCCGCATCAGCCCGATGCCGCTGATGACCAGGAAGGTCACGAACAGCGACGCGAGGGTGATGATGATCTGGAGGTTGGTCTTGCCTCCGGTGACCGCGAGGCTGGCGAGGAACATGGCCAGCGGTGCGCCGAGGATGGACAGGTTGACCAGGAGCAGCCGGCTGTTCAGCCTCCCCCAGTCCTGGTCGACCGAGGGGGACACGCTGGTATCGGGTGTCATGTGGCGTCCTCCGGCACCGACTCGACGCGCGCGGCCAGGTACTCGACCAGGTCCTGGGCGACCTGGTGGTCGATGCCCTTGATCTTCACCGCGCCCGAGGAGGAGGCGGTGGCCACGGTGACGCCGGAGAGCCCGAACATCTGCTGTAGCGGACCGCGCAGGGTGTCCACCGTCTGGACGCGGGACAGCGGGACGACCCGCCACTGCTGCCACAGCCACCCGGAGGCCGCGTACACGGCCTCGTCGGTGGTCTCCCAGCGGTGCACCCGGTAGCGCCACGCGGGCATGACGGCCATGTAGAGCAGCCCGGGGACGCACGAGATCAGCGTGGCCCACATGAAGAACTCACGCGTCGGGGGGATGGTGGCCCACAGGATTCCGAAGGTGAGGGGCAGGGGCAGGGCGAACAGTGCCGACTGCAGCGTCCACCAGCCGATCGCACGGCGGTCGACCCGGTGACGAGGCGGCCGGAGCCTCAGGTTGTCATGGCGTTCCACTGTTTCACCCTGCTCTTGCTTCGGATGGGGTGCCGGGCGCGGGCCCGGCGGGGTTGGCGGACTATGAAATCAGGCTTCGGCCGACGCCTTGTCCGCGGCCTGCTGGCCGTCCGCCGTCTGCCGGCTGTCCGCGGTCTGCTGACCGACCGGGGCCTGCTGGCTGTCCGGAGCCTGCTGGGGCAGCTGGCCGCTCCCGGCCTCCTGGGCCCTCAGCTTGCGCATCTTGGCCAGCAGGACGGCCGTACGCGTCAGCACCATGGCCAGCGCCATGAAGATGAAGGCGTTGGAGTAGGTGTCCTGACCGGTGATCCCGTACTCGATGGAGAACTTGATCAGGCCCATGGGGAACCAGTGCTCGGCGCCGTAGACGAAGATGATGCGCCCACTGGAGAGGATGATCCACACCACGGCGTAGCCGATGCCGCCGATGGTGTACAGCGCGCCCGAGGCGGCGTCCCGGTAGGCGGGCAGCAGCGCTCCGGCGATCAGACCGCAGATGACACCGATGCCGATGCCCACGAGCTGCAGGGACAGGTCGTTGTCGCCCGTGGTCGGGAAGGAGTGGACGAAGATCGCGATGACCACGGCCACGGCGATGATCGAACGCGCCATCCGCATAGTGGTGATGCGGCGGCGGCCGAGGTCGGTCGCCAGGACGATGGTCAGAATCGTGCCGCTGGCGATCAGCGCGGCCATGAACTGGCTCAGCTGTGGCATATTACGACGTTCTCCAAGCCGATAGGGCGATGTGCTTCGTGGTGTGACAGCTGGCTGTCCCACCGGGATCAACGCTAGAAGCGGGCCATGCGGCGCGCGACGACTGAACGGTGGGTTCCGGCTGTCAACCGACCGGTGGACACGGGGGACACCCGTGGTAGTACTGAGCCCGTGCGCAATCACTCCCCGGGGGACGACTCGCCGACCGGCGCGTATTACGGTCCCGAGTCCGGCACCCGCTGGTTCGGCCTCTGGGACGGCTTCTTCGCCGTCACCTACGTCGTCACCGCCGTCCTGCTCCTCCTCTCGGACGGCTCCCAGGTCGACCACTCCCTCCCGATCGCCGCGCTGACCCTGACCGTGCCCTGGTACGCGGCGGTCGGCCGGTCGCTGATGATCGAGGCGAGCTACGGGCCGCGGAACCTGGTCTTCGCGCTGGGCCTGGTGGCGCTGTTCTGCGCCACCACGGCGTTCAGCCTGATCGGCGCCTTCGCGCTGTTCGCGGTCATTCCGATGCTGATCATGAGCCTGCCGATGGGACCGGCGGTCGCGCTGGCCACGGTGGCCAATCTCTGCCCCGTGCTGGTGGTGGCGGTCATCGGTGAGGAACTGGGCCTGAACGTCTGGGAGGTGGTGCCCATCTCCCTGCTGAGCATCGCGCTGTCGTTGCTGCTGGGCATGTGGATCAAGCGGGTGGTGCGACAGAGCAAGGAGCGCGGGCTGCTCATCGAGGAGTTGCGGCGCAGCCGGGAGCGGGAGGCCCGGCTCTCCCACGAGGCGGGCATCTCCGCCGAGCGCGAGCGGCTGGCGCGGGAGATCCACGACACCCTGGCACAGGGGCTGACCAGCATCATCAGCCTGGTGCAGGCGGCCGAGTCGGAGGTGCGCGGCGCACCGGACCAGGCGGTGAACCATCTGTCGCTGGCCGGGCGGGTGGCCACGGAGTCGCTCGCCGAGGCCCGGGACTTCGTGGCGGCCCTCACCCCGCCCGCGCTGCGCGGCGGCTCGCTGGCGCAGGCGGTGCGGCGGCAGGCGGACGGGCTGATCGCCGAGACCGGCCTGGACGTGCGGTGCTCGGTCAGGGGCGACGAACAGCCCCTGCCGATGGCGGTCAGCGTCGTCCTGCTGCGCTCGGTGCAGGAGGCGATCGCGAACGTCCGCAAACACGCCAAGCGGGCCCGTACGGTGGACGTGGTCCTGGTCTTCGACGAGAACGGCGTCCGGCTGCTGATCCGCGACGACGGCGAGGGCTTCACCCCGGACGGCACGCAGGAAGGGTACGGGCTGCGCGGGATGCAGGCCCGGATGGAGGAGATCGACGGAATGGCGTCCATCACCAGCAGCCCCGGGCGGGGCACCACCGTCGAGGTGAACGTGCCGGCGGCAGCGCTGGCCGGGGAGGCAGTGCATGGCTGACGAAGCGCCGGGCGGACCGGGCGGACGTAGCGGGCCCAGCGCGCCTATCAGGGTTCTGCTGGCCGACGACCACCCCGTGGTGCGGGAGGGCTTGAGCGCCATGCTGGAGTCCGCCGACGGCATCACCGTCGTCGGGCAGGCCGGTTCCGGTGAGGAGGCGGTGGTCCGGGCGGTGGAGCTGCGGCCGGACATCATCCTGCTGGATCTGCGCATGGGCGGGATGGACGGGGTCGAGGCCACCACGCAGATCCTGCGGCAGGCGCCCGGCTGCAAGGTCGTCATCGTGACCACCTACGAGGACGACTCGGACATCCTGCGCGCGGTGGAGGCGGGCGCCGCGGGCTATCTGCTGAAGGGCAGTTCACGCCAGGAGCTGATCGGCGCCGTACAGACCGCCGCGCGCGGCGAGACGGTGCTCACCCCGTCCCTCGCGGGCAAGCTCTTCCGCAGCCGGGTGGCCGAGCCGTCGCCGCTCTCCGGCCGGGAGCGCGAGGTGCTGCGGCTGGTCGGCCAGGGGCTGACCAACGCCGAGATCGGCGGCAAGCTGTTCGTGGCCGAGGCCACGGTCAAGACGCATCTGCTGCGGTCGTTCAAGAAGCTCGGCGTCTCCGACCGCACGGCCGCGGTGATGACGGCCATGGAGCGCGGACTGCTGTCCTGACGGCCCTCAACCTGACGGCCCTCAAAGGGTCCCGGTCAGGCTGCTGTCGGAGAGCTTGGCAGGCAGGTCGCGGCGGCGCTTGACGTTCAGCTTGCGGTAGATGCGGGTCAGGTGCTGCTCCACCGTGCTGACGGTGACGAACAGCTTGGAGGCGATCTCCCGGTTGGTGTTGCCGTGCGCGGCCAGCACCGCGATCCGCACCTCCGCCTCGGTCAGGGCCTCCACGTCGCGCTGCGGTTCGGCGTCCCCGCCGGGCTGGGCGGGTGCCGGGGCGAGTTCGCCGGTGTCCGCCTGCCGGGGCATCAGCTCCCGGCACAGCGGCTCGGCGCCGCAGGTCTTGGCCACGTGCCACGCCTTGCGGACGAAGACCCGGCCCCGGTTGAAGTCGCCCATCGCGCGGTAGGCGCGGCCGAGTTCGCCGAGGGCGACGGCGAGCTGGATGCGGTCGTCGCCGCCCTCCAGGATCTCGACGGCCTCCTTGAGCCGGGGCAGCCGCCGCCTGAGCTGGTCGGTGCGGGCCAGGACGACCAGCAGGCCGCCGCGCAGCCGCGTGCTGCGGATGCCGCGCCGCAGCTGCTCCTCGGCCAGACTCCGGGCGCGCGCCGGATCGCCCAGGGCGAGCCAGGCCTCGGCGGCGTCCAGCCGCCACGGCGAGACCAGGGACATGTCCATCTCCCAGGCCTCGATCAGCTCCCCGCAGGCCGTGAAGTCGCCGAGCGCGGCGTGGTAGCGGCCGGTGGCCAGGTGGCAGCGGCCACGGGCGCGCAGGTAGTACAGCCCGGGGATGGTGCGGAAGAGCCCGTCGGGGAGCGGCTGTTCGAGCAGCGCCATGGCCTCGTCGTAGTGGCCCATCCCGGTCTCGGCCTCGATCAGGGCGGACAGCGGCAGGCCCAGCCCCACGCCCCAGCCCGGGGCGGGGATCTGCGCCAGGGCGCTGCGCGCCTGGTGCGCGGCCACCTGGAGATCGCCCTGGCGCAGCGCGATTTCGGCCCGTACGGCGGACAGCACCGCCTGCCAGGCGGGGACGCTGCGGGAGGAGCACTCGCCGAGCAGCCGTTCGCACCAGGACAGGGCGAGGTCCAGGCGGTCGACGACGACGAGCGCGTACAGGGCGATGACCAGCGGCTGGAGGGTGTTGTCGCCGAGGTGGTAGCGCTGCAGGACGCGTTCGGCCTCGATGACCGCCTGGTCGGCCCGGCCCTCGGTGAAGGCGGCGGTGAGGGTGGCGGCGGCGTGCGCGTGGGCGAGGTCGGCCACGTCGTGGGGGGAGCCGGTGGCTTTCGCGGCGCCCGCGCCGAGGGTGGGGAGGCGGTCGCGCAGCGGCGGGCTGAGCATCGTCAGCCACTGGACGGAGGCCGAGAGGGCGGCGCTCATCGCGGGGTCGCAGCCGTCGGCGGCACCGGGGCCCGCCGTGCGGCTCAGGGCCGTGATGGCGTCGGCGGCCGTGTCCAGCCGTCCCGACCAGGCGAGGTACGAGGTGATGGGGGCGACGTCGCGCGGGGCGAGCCAGCCCTGCTCGGCCTCCTCGGTGAGCGAGGGCAGATACCCCTCGGCGACGGCCGGGCCGACCCGCCAGGCGACGCTGACGAGCCGCGCCTTGAGGGCGGTGCGCGTGGGTCCCGGCTCGCATGCGCGGTGGGCGTGTTCGAGGCAGCGGAGCGCGACGTCGAGTTCCTTCTGCACCAGCGCGTATTCGGCGGCCTCGCGCAGGACCGGGACGGTCCAGGGCTCGCCGTCCTGGTGGGCGCGGACCAGGTGGCGGGCGACGTCGAGCGCGGAGGCGCCGTCGGCGTGCAGCAGCCGGGCGGCCCGGGCGTGCAGGTCGTGGCGGACGGCGGCGGGAGCCGCGTCGAGTACGGCGGTACGGGCCACCTCGTCGCGGAACCGGCCGTGTTCCAGGATGGCGCACTCGTGCAGGTCCTGGACGCCCTGTTCGACGGTGCCGACGCTCAGCTCGAGGAGGCTGCTCAGGCGCCGGGGGGAAACTGCGTCACCGAGGACGGCGACACCCCGGGCGATCGCCGCCACATCGGGCTCGCCGCGGTACAGACAGCCGACGACGGCCTGGGCGAACGCCTCGCCGGGCGCGGGGCGCTGCAGGGCCTCGCCGTGGTCGCCTCCGGCCCGCCAGTCGTCCAGCAGGGCGCGCAGCAGCAGCGGGTTGCCGCCGGAGACGCGGTGGCATTCGGGGGCGAGCCGGGAGGCGACGGTGGCGGACAGGGTGTTCGACAGCGCCTCGGCGACGCCCGCCTCGGTGAGCATGGGCAGCCGCATGCGCACGCAGTTGGGCTGGCGCAGCAGTTCGGCGTGGAAGGTGAGTTGCCGCTGGCGCAGCCGGGGGGATTCGGTGAGGACGATGAGAACCCTCGCCTGGCGCACCCGGCGCGCGAGGTGGAGAAGGAATTGCAGGGAATGGTCGTCGCCGCAGTGCACATCGTCGACGGCGATCACGAGCGTGCGTTCGTCGACCAGCCGCAGCAGCACCGAGGAAATCTGGGACATCACATGCATACGTGCCGCGGCGGTGCTCTCCGGGCCGATCTCGGCAAGCAGGGTGACCGCCTCGGAGCGGACATCCGGGGGCATGGCGGCGTTATCGAAGATTTTCCGGAGAATCCCGAAAGGCAGTTCGCGTTCGGCCCGTGAACCGGCCACTTCGAGGAGCAACGCGCCGCTCTCGATCGCCTGTTCGGCAAAGCTGTCCAGCAACCGGGTCTTCCCACTGGCCACCGCGCCGCTGACAAGCGCCAGCCGGCCTCTGCCCTGCGTCGCGCCGTGCAGCATTTCACGCAGGACGGAGAGGCGGCTCTCCCACTCGAAGAGGTTTGCGGGCACAGGACTGATCCCCCGATGAAGCATCACCACACGCTCTCGGCCGGTGACGCCGAGGGCCCGAAAGGTGACGCATGGCGATTGTTGCGTTTCGGTCGTGCGATACGAATCAACCGGGTCAGGGCTTTGATGCGGAAAGCGCCCCGGACACCAGACTCGTGATTTCCGCTTGATGGTTGGCCAAGAAGAAGTGACCGCCGGGGAAGACCCTGATGTCGAAGTCTGCGGTGGTGTGCTCCCGCCACGCCTCCGCCTCGTCCCGGCTGGTCCTGGGGTCGCTGTCGCCGGTCAGCACGGTGATCGGGGCACGGACGGCGGCGCCGGGCTCGGAGCGGTAGGTCTCGACCGCCTTGTAGTCGCCGCGAATCGCGGGCATCACCATGCGCAGAATCTCCTCATCTCCGAGGACCCGCGCATCGGTTCCGCTCAATACCTTCATTTCGCGCACGATGCCGTCATCGTCACGGCGGTGGACATTCTCGTCCCGGTATCGGGACGGCGCCCGGCGGCCGGAGGCGAAGAGGGCGACCGGGGAGAACTCCGGATCGGCCGCCTCCAGCCTGCGCGTCACCTCGAACGCGAGGACGGCGCCCATACTGTGGCCGAAGAAAGCGATCGGCAGATCGAGCCAGGGCTTCAACTCGGCGGCGATGGCGTCCGCGTACTCGCCGATGTTTTCGATCCGCGGGTCGAGACGCCGGTCCTGACGCCCCGGATACTGCAGGGAGAGGACGTCGATACCCGGCGAAAGCGCCTGGGACACCGGGAAGAAGAACGACGCCGAACCCCCGGCGTGCGGCAGGCAGACCAGCCGCACCCGGCTGTCGGGTGCCGGGTGGAACCGTCGTATCCAGACGCTGTCTTCTCGCTGAGCACCCATGTACGTGAAAAGTCTTTCCCTCATCAGGTTCGCGGTCGCGACAGCCGCTCACACATCAGAGGATGCGCCGGAACAGGCTGCCCCTCAACGTTCTAACACGACAGTAGATGTAGGGGGCACCCCTAAGCCGAGGGGTCACCCCCACGGTCTTGGAGCGCGTGCTGCTGCCGCGCGCCCCCCGCGAGCGCCTGCGCCAGGTCGTCCAGCGCCTCCGTCAGCAAGTCGGCGCTGCGCACCGCGACTCCCGGCCGCTCCCCGGCGCGCTCCTGCCAGCCCTCCAGCGACTCCTGTACGGCCGTCCAGTCCAGCGGCCGCCGCTCCCGTACCGCCTCCACCGCCTTCGGCACCGCCGTCCGCAGCGCCGCGGCGAACTCCTCGGCCTCCTTCGACGGAGCCGCGTCACGGTCCGGAAGATGCGCCTCCAGCAGCATGGTGACCCGGCCTGTGGTGGACAGCGCGGTCTGCGCCGCCTGCGCCGCCCGGCGGCCCATCCCCCGGTGGCGCACCGGCTCCCGGCGGGCCCGCGCCTCCAGCTGCTCGTACTCGCTGCGCGCCGCCCGCGCGTCCAGCAGCGCCTCCCGCACCTGGCGGGGGCGGCGGTCGGCGGGGCGGGCGTGGGCGTCGAAGACGGCGATGGCGTACTGGCCGTTGGTGGCCAGCCACTCGGCCAGCCGGTCGCGCAGCAGCGGGGTCTCCCAGGCGGGGAAGACCACGTACGAGGCCATCGCCATCAGCCCGCCCAGCAGCGTCAGCGCCACCCGCGCCTGGACGGTCTGGCCGACCTCCGCGCCCGCGATGCCGAGCAGGAAGACCACATACGCGCTCACACACAGGGAGGCCACGATGAAGCCGGTGCGCAGCAACATGAACATGCAGGCCGCGCACACCACGGCCAGCGCGGCGCTCACATACGGGTCCGGGTGGGCCAGCGTCACCACCAGCCCGCCGATCAGGACCCCGGCCAGAGTGCCGCAGAAGCGGGCGACCCCGCGCGAGAAGGTCTGGCCGAAGTCCGGGCGCAGCACCATCACCGAGGTGAGCGGCGCCCAGTAGCCGTGGCCGAACGGCAGCATGGCGCCCAGCAGATAGCCGCAGACCGCCACCACGGTCAGCCGCACCGCGTGCCGCAGGATGCGCGAGTCCCAGCGGGCCTCGCGGCGCAGGGCGCGCAGCGCCACCGGCACCAGGCCGGGGACGGTGGGGCGGGGCAGATGGCGGCGGGCCTTGGCACCCTCGGCGGTCACCGCCTCCACCGGCTCGTCCGAGGACTCCACGACGTCGTTCACCAGAGCCATCAGCTTCAGCGCGGCACGGCGGGCCGCCCCGTTGAGCATGGGACCGCTCTCCGGCACCTCCAGCACCGCCATCGCCTCGGGCGGCAGCCGGACCGGCTTGCTCCGGCGGATGGCGTGGGCCACCGCGTCCAGCACGGTGGCGGTCGCGGCCAGCAGCTCCCGCACCCGGTCGCGCTCGGGTCCGAGCATCGGGGCGCCGACCACCGGGTCGGCCATCGAGGCGAGCACCGGCCGGATGCGCTCGGCCAGCAGCCGGTAGCCGCGCAGCTGGCCGGGGCGCCGCTTCGCCTCGCGCGGGGTGACGGCGGCGGCGCTGCGGGCGTCCATCAGCGGCTGCGGGTCGAACGGCGCCTGCGGGTCGTGGCGCAGCCGCCGGGCGTAGTCGGCCACGGCGGCGAGCGCGTCCGCGAGGGCGTCGCGCTGCACACCCCAGGGCCGCACCGGGAAGAGCAGGATCAGCGCGGCCTGGACGACGCCGCCGACGCCGATCAGCGCGGCGTGCTCCAGTGCGCCGAGCACCGAGGTGGGGAGGGTGACCGTGACCAGCATCACCGCGATCATCTGGGTCGACACCAGCCCGGAGACCGGGCCGACCGCCCACGACATGCCGGTCACCAGCGTCCATACGGCGAGCATCACGACGAAGGTGGCGGTGTGGGCGGCGGCCAGGTAGCCGAGGAAGGTGGAGATCGCGAGCAGGGACGCCGCGGCGAGCGCCAGCTCAGGGCGGGGCCGCCAGCTCTTCTGGAAGATGGCGATCCCGGCGGAGAACGCGCCGAACGCCGACGACACGGCGAGGGTCGGCGAGCCGAACCAGAGGGTCAGTCCGACGACGATGGCCACACCGCAGGCGCCACGGACCGCGACCAGCGGCTCCAGCCGGATGCGCTCGATCGTCAAACCGGTCTGGGCCGTCTGCTTCAGCGCGTGTGACCAGCTCATACGCCGAGACTACGACCTTGATCTGGAAGCGAGGAACCGGCCGTCTCCGGCTGATTCCTCGCTTTCCCGCTCTTTCAGCCCTCGGGTGTGCCGCAGTCCACGTTGAGCAGCTCGATGGGCCGGGTCGCGTCGAGGTCGACGTACGCGGTGAAGGACGCGTCAGGGCCCTGGCCCCAGGACGTGGTGATCGTCGCCCAGCCGACCCGGGCGGACTGGGCCGTGGTCACCTCGCCGACCTCGATGTCCCGCGGCTCGTTCTGCGCGCACAGCAGCAGGTCGTAGTCGGGGGTCTCGGCGATGCGCTCCTTGAGGAAGTCGGAGACCAGGTTCTCGCGCTCCCAGGGACGCGGGCCGTGGTTGCCGTAGAAGCCCTCCAGGAAGTGGTGGATCTCCTCGGCGGTGAAGCGGCCGTTCGGATCGGTCTTCACGCCGTGCGAGGCGGCGGAGGCGGGCGTGCCCGCGGCCAGCACGAGGCCGAGGCCGAGCGCGGCCACGGAGCAGCGAAGGGTGCGAAGCATAAGAGATCCCCCTGAATACGGTCGTGTGCCCATTGTTCGGGCGAACACTCAAGAAGACCTGCAACAGGGGTCGATGGTTGTGCCCTGTGGCGGGGGAATCCAGCACGGCGAAACCCCCGCCGGACGGTGTCCGGCAGGGGTTCTCCGATGTACTGCCCGGGTCAGTGGTTCTTGGGGAAGCCCAGGTTGATGCCGACCTCTTCCGACGGCTCCGGCCAGCGGGTGGTGACGACCTTGCCGCGGGTGTAGAAGTGCACCCCGTCGTTGCCGTAGATGTGCTGGTCGCCGAAGAGCGAGTCCTTCCAGCCGCCGAAGGAGTGGTAGCCCACCGGCACCGGGATCGGCACGTTGATGCCGACCATGCCCGCCTCCACCTCCAGCTGGAAGCGGCGGGCGGCGCCGCCGTCGCGGGTGAAGATCGCGGTGCCGTTGCCCCACTTCGAGGAGTTGATCAGCTCGATGGCCTCGTCGTAGGTCTCGGCGCGGACGACGCACAGCACCGGGCCGAAGATCTCGTCGCGGTAGGCGTCGGCGGTGGCGGGGACCTTGTCCAGCAGCGAGACGCCGATGAAGAACCCGTTCTCGTGGCCGTCGACCGTGTAACCGGTGCCGTCCACGACCACCTCGGCGCCCTGGGCCGCGGCGCCGTGGACGTACCCGGCGACCTTGTCCCGGTGCTCCTTGGTGATCAGCGGGCCCATCTCGGAGGACGGGTCGTTGCCGGGGCCGATGCGGAGCTTGGCGGCGCGGTCGGCGATCTTCTTCACCAGGTCGTCGCCGATGTCGCCGACGGCGACCACGACGGAGACCGCCATGCAGCGTTCACCGGCCGAGCCGTAGGCCGCGTTGATCGCGTTGTCCGCGGCGAAGTCCAGGTCGGCGTCGGGCAGCACCAGCATGTGGTTCTTGGCGCCGCCGAGGGCCTGCACCCGCTTGCCGTGCTCGACGGCCTTGGACTGGATGTACTTGGCGATCGGAGTGGAGCCGACGAAGCTGACCGCGGCGACGTCCGGGTGCTCCAGCAGCCGGTCAACGGCCACCTTGTCGCCGTGGACGACGTTGAGCACGCCGTCCGGCAGCCCCGCCTCGGACGCCAGCTCGACCAGCCGGAGGGAGGCCGACGGGTCCTTCTCGCTGGGCTTGAGGACGAAGGTGTTACCGCAGGCGACGGCCACCGGGAACATCCACATCGGCACCATGGCCGGGAAGTTGAACGGGGTGATGCCCGCGACGACACCCAGCGGCTGGCGGATCGAGGCGACGTCGACCCCGGTGGAGACCTGGGTGGACAGCTCGCCCTTGAGCTTCTCGGCGATGCCGCAGGCCAGCTCGACGATCTCCAGCCCGCGGGCCACCTCGCCGAGCGCGTCCGAGTGCACCTTGCCGTGCTCGGCGGTGATCAGCTCGGCGATCTCGTCGCGATGGGCGTCCAGCAGCTCGCGGTACTTGTAGAGGATCGCGGAGCGCTTGGACAGCGAGATGGTGCCCCAGGACCGGAACGCCTCCTTCGAGGACGCGACGGCCGCGTCGACCTCCTCGACCGAGGCGAGGGAGACCCGGGTGTCCTGGCCGCCGGTGGCGGGGTTGAACACCGGGCCGTGGTTGCCGGACGTGCCCTCGACGGACTTCCCGCCGATCCAGTGGTTGACGGTCTTCATGGGTGCGGAGCCTTTCTCTAGAAAAACGTCAGAGGTGGCGGCGGCGGCCGGCGGCGTGCCGGTCGTAGTTCTCGCGGGCCTTCACGGCGGCCGGGCGGGTCGCGGTCTCGGCGACAGGCACATCCCACCACGCCTGGGCGCCGGGTGCGCCCGACACTGTGCCGGCCGTTTCGGTCTCCACATAGACACATGTGGGACGGTCCGAGGCGCGGGCCGCCGCCAGCGCCTCCCGTACTTCGGCCACGGTCGAGGCGCGCAGCACCTCCATGCCGAGCGAGGCGGCGTTCGCGGCCAGGTCCACGGGGAGCGGATCGCCGGTGTACGTGCCGTCGGCGGACCGGAAGCGGTAGGCGGTGCCGAACCGCTCGGCGCCGGTCTCCTCCGACAGACCGCCGATGGAGGCGTAGCCGTGGTTCTGGAGGAGGACGACATTGATGTTGATGCCCTCCTGGACCGCGGTGACGATCTCGGTCGGCATCATCAGGTACGTACCGTCCCCGACCAGCGCCCACGCCGGGGTGCCGGGAGCCGCGAGCCGTACGCCGATGGCGGCCGGGATCTCGTAGCCCATGCAGGAGTAGCCGTACTCCAGGTGGTACTGGCGGGGCGAGCGGGCCCGCCACAGCTTGTGCAGGTCGCCGGGGAGCGAACCCGCCGCGTTGATCACCACGTCGTCGTCGCCGACGACCGCGTCCAGCGCGCCCAGTACCTGGGTCTGGGAGGGGCGTACGGAGGCGTCCTCGGCGGCGTACGCGGCGTCCACCCGGCGCTCCCACGCGGCCTTGCCGGTGCGGTACTCCGCCTCGTACGTCGTATCGACCCGGTGCCCGGCCAGCTCGGCGGTGAGCGCCTCAAGACCGGCGCGGGCGTCGGCGACCAGCGTGGTGGCGCTCAGCTTGTGGGCGTCGAAGCCGGTGATGTTGAGGTTGAGGAACCGGACATCCGGGTTGGCGAAGAGCGTCGCGGAGGCGGTGGTGAAGTCGCTGTAGCGGGTGCCGACCCCGATGATCAGGTCCGCGGTGCGGGCCAGATCGTCGGCGACGGCGGTGCCGGTGTGCCCGATGCCGCCGATGTCGGCCGGGTGGTCGTACCGCAGCGACCCCTTGCCCGCCTGAGTGGAGGCGACCGGGATGCCGGTGGCGTCGGCGAACGCCTTCAGCGCGCCCTCGGCCTCGCTGTGGTGGACACCGCCGCCCGCGACGACCAGCGGCCGCCGGGCCTCGCGGATCGCCTGCGTCGCGGCGGCGGTCTCGGCGTACTCCGGGGCGGGGCGGCGCACCCGCCAGACCCGGTCGGCGAAGAACTCCTCCGGCCAGTCGAACGCCTCGGCCTGCACGTCCTGCGGCATGGCCAGGGTGACCGCGCCGGTCTCGGCCGGGTCGGCGAGCACCCGCATCGCGGCGAGCGCGGCGGGGATCAGCGCCTCGGGGCGTACGACGCGGTCGAAGTAGCGGGAGACCGGGCGCAGCGCGTCGTTGACGGACACATCGCCCGCGTACGGCACCTCCAGCTGCTGGAGTACGGGGTCGGCGGGCCGGGTCGTGAAGATGTCGCCGGGCAGCAGGAGCACCGGCAGCCGGTTGACGGTGGCCAGCGCGGCGCCGGTGACCAGGTTGGTGGCACCGGGCCCGATGGAGGTGGTGACGGCCTGGGCGGCGAGCCGGTTGGACTGGCGGGCGTAACCGACGGCGGCGTGCACCATGGCCTGTTCGTTGCGGCCCTGGAGGTACGGCATGGTGTCCTGCCCGGCCTCCAGCAGCGCCTGGCCGAGCCCGGCCACGTTGCCGTGGCCGAAGATGCCCCAGGTGGCGTTGATCAGACGGTGCCGCTGCCCGTCCCGCTCGGTGTACTGGTGCGCCAGGAACTCGACCAGGGCCTGGGCGACGGTGAGGCGGCGGGTGGTCATCGGGCGTCTCCTGCGGGAGCTTCAGGGGCTTCGTACAACGGAAGGCGGGGGTCGACGGGCTGGTCGGGCCAGGTGGAGCGAATCCAGCCGTGGTCGGGGTGGTCGCAGATCAGCCACGCGCGGTCCTCCCCGGGGCCCGCCATGACGTTGAGGTAGTACATGGCGTGGCCGGGCGCGGCGATGGAGGGGCCGTGCCAGCCGTCCGGGATGAGGACGGCGTCACCAGAACGGACCTCGGCCAGCACATCGGTGCCGCGGCCGCGGCCGGAGGGCGAGACCCGCTGGTAGCCGACGCCCTCGTTGCCGTGGGCCTCGGCGATCTCGAAGTAGTAGATCTCCTCCAGCTCGCTCTCCTCGCCGGGGCGGCACTCGTCGTGCTTGTGCGGCGGGTACGAGGACCAGTTGCCGCCGGGGGTGAGCACCTCGACGGCGATGAGCTTGTCGCATTCGAAGACGCCTGCCGCGCCGAAGTTGTTGACCTGGCGGGAGCAGTTGCCGGTGCCGCGCAGCTCGACGGGGACGGCGGAGGCGGGCCCGTAGCGGGCGGGCAGCCTGCGCTCGCAGCGGGCGCCGGTGAGCGCGAAGCGGCCCCCGGCGCCGCTGGCGATCGTGGCGTGCGCGTCGCGCGGGACGTACGCGAAGTCGGTCACTCCGCTGAACACGTTCTCTCGGCCGTGCAGTTCGAACGTCTCGCCCTCGGTGATCACCGTGCAGCCGCCGCTGAGCGGCAGCACGATCCACTCGCTGTCGCCGGTGGCCAGCTGGTGCGAGCCGCCGGGCGGCAGGTCGAGCACGCGCAGGCTGGAGTAGCCCCAGCCGGCCCGCCCGGGATCGATGTCCAGCGCGTACGGGCCGTCGGCCGCCTTACCGGCCTGCACATGGAAGCCAAGGGAAGATTCGTTGATGGTCATGGCGTCAGTGTTTCCTCCGGTTCCGGGGCCGCTTCACAGCAGGCCGACGGCGGTGTCCACGGCGGTCTCCACGCTGCCCTCCGCCGGGTAGAGCAGCGAGCGGCCGACGACCAGGCCCTGGACGGTGGGCAGGGCGAGGGCTTTGCGCCACTTCTCGTACGCCCCCTCCTGGTCCTTCCCCACCTCGCCGCCGAGCAGTACCGCGGGCAGCGTGCTGGTCTCCATGACGGCGGCCATCTCGTCCGGGTCGTCGGTGACCGGCACCTTCAGCCAGGTGTACGCGGACGTCCCGGCGAGCCCGGAGGCGATCGCGATGGACTTGGTGACGGCCTCGGCGCTCAGGTCGTTGGAGACCCTGCCGTCTATCCGGCGGGAGATGAACGGCTCGACGAACACCGGCAGCCGCCGCTCCGCCATCTCGTCGATGGCGCGGGCCGTGGTGAGCATGGTGCTGAGCGACCCGGCGTCGTCGTAGTCGACCCGCAGCAGCAGCTTCCCGGCGTCGAAGCGGAGCCGGTCGATGTCCTGGGGGCGGTGACCGGTGAAGCGGTCGTCCAGCTCGAACGAGGCACCGGCCAGCCCGCCGCGGTTCATCGAGCCCATGACGACCTTGCCGTCGAGGGCGCCGAGCAGCAGCAGGTCCTCCAGGATGTCGGCGGTGGCCAGCACGCCGTCGACACCCGGGCGGGACAGCGCCACGCACAGCCGCTCCAGCAGATCGGCCCGGTTGGCCATGGCCAGCTTGTGCCCGCCGACGGCGAGGGCGCCGCGCGCCGGGTGGTCGGCGGCCACGATCATCAGTCGGCCGCTGTCGCCGATCAGCGGGCGGCGGACCCGGCGGTCGGCCGCCTCGGCGATGGCCTCCGGGTGGCGGCTCCGCACCGTCACAAGGTCGGAGATGCTGATGCTCAAGAAAAGCTCCCTACATAGGGTCCGGCAGAACGGCCGAACCGCCTCACGATTGGCTGAGCAGGGCCTCGACCTCGGCTTCCGTCGGCATCGCGGAGGAGCAGGCGAGGCGGGACGCGACGATCGCGCCCGCGGCGTTGGCGTACCGCATGATCCGTTCCGGGTCCCAGCCCGCCAGCAGCCCGTGGCACAGGGCGCCGCCGAACGCGTCGCCCGCGCCGAGCCCGTTGACGACCTCGACCGGGACGGGCGGGACCTCGGTGGAGGTGCCGTCGCGGTGCACGGCGAGGACTCCCTTGGGGCCCTGTTTGACGACGGCCAGCTCGACGCCCGCGTCCAGCAGCGCCTGGGCGCAGGCCTTCGGCTCCCGTACACCGGTCGCGATCTCGCACTCGTCCACGTTGCCGACGGCGACGGTGGCGTGGCGCAGGGCCTCGGCGTAGAAGGGGCGCGCCGTCTCCGGGTCCTTCCAGAACATGGGGCGCCAGTCGAGGTCGAAGACGGTGATGCCGCTCTTGGCGCGGTGGGCGAGGGCGGTGAGGGTGCTCTCGCGGCTGGGCTCCTCGCTGAGGCCGGTGCCGGTCATCCAGAAGATCCGGGCGGCGCGGACCGCGTCGAGGTCCAGCTCGTCGGGGTGGATCTCCAGGTCGGGGGCCTTGGGGCGGCGGTAGAAGTAGAGCGGGAAGTCGTCGGGAGGAAAGATCTCGCAGAAGGTGATCGGGGTCGGGTAGTCCTCGACCGGCGTGACGAAGCGGTCGTCGACGCCGAACCCCTGGAGTTCCTGGTGGATGTACTCGCCGAAGGGGTCCGCGCCGGTACGGCTGATCACCGCGGAGCGGTGGCCGAACCGGGCCGCGGCCACCGCGACGTTGGTCGCCGACCCACCGAGGAACTTTCCGAATGACTCCACCTGCGGCAGCGGAACTCCGGTCTGCAGTGGGTAGAGGTCCACTCCGATGCGGCCCATCGTGATCAGGTCGTACGGCTCACTCATGCGTGCCCCTTCGGGAAAGACGCAGCTCAGGATTGTCGTGCGCGAACACCGGGTCCCGCCCGGCCCCTTCAGGTCTAGACGCGCCCGGGGCCCGCTGTCAAGCATTTGTCATTACATTCGGACGTAACCACGAGAGCCGCCGTGGAGCCGCCGCCCACGCGTTATCGCCTCGTTACGTCCAGATGAAATGTTGTCATGACAAACCCTTGACAGGTAGAGGCCGCGAGGAGTTGGCTCCCCCTCATGCAACGGCTCTGTTAACACAGACCTGGCTTGAGAGGTGCTGGAGCAGATGGACCTCAGATTCGACCGACGCCGCCGCGCGGGACTCACCGCCATCGCCGCGATAACGGTTCTCCTCGCAACAGGATGCAGCAGTGGAGGCGGCAAAAAGGCCCAGGACTCCGCGGACGGCATCTCCGCGGGCAAGGCCAACACCCCCCGAATGAAGATCGCGATGATCACCCACGCCGCCCCCGGTGACACCTTCTGGGACACGGTCCGCAAGGGCGCCAAGGCGGCCGCGGCCAAGGACAACGTCGAACTCATCTACTCCAGCAATCCGAACGGCGGCGACCAGGCCAACCTCATCCAGAACGCGATCAACCAGAAGGTCGACGGCATCGCCGTCACGCTGGCCAAGCCCGGTGCGATGAAGGGCGCGATCGCCAAGGCCGAGAAGGCCGGAATCCCCGTCGTCGGGTTCAACTCCGGCCTGGAGGACTGGAAGTCCCAGGGGTTGCTCGAATACTTCGGCCAGGACGAGAACCTCGCCGGACAGGCCTTCGGCAAGCGCCTCAACCAGATGGGCGCCAAGCACAACATCTGTGTCATCCAGGAGCAGGGCCATGTCGCCCTGGAGGCCCGCTGCGCGGGTGTGAAGAAGACCTTCAAGGGCAAGACGGACACCCTCTACGTCAACGGGACCGACATGCCGTCGGTCAAGTCGACGATCTCCGCCAAGCTCAAGCAGGATTCGAGCATCGACTACGTCGTCACGCTCGGCGCGCCGTTCGCCCTGACCGCCGTGCAGTCCGCCAAGGATTCGGGCGGCAAGGCCAAGGTCGCCACCTTCGACCTCAACAAGGACCTCATCGCCGCCGTCAAGAGCGGGGATGTACAGCTGGCCGTGGACCAGCAGCCCTACCTCCAGGGCTATCTGTCGGTCGACTCCCTGTGGCTCTACAAGAACAACGGCAACTTCAGCGGCGGCGGCGAGGCGCCCGTGCTGACCGGCCCCGCGTTCGTCACCAAGGACAACGTGGACAAGATCGCCAAGTTCGCCGAGAAGGGCACCCGGTGATCCGGCCATGACCCAAGCCGCCCCACCCGCCGCCGCCATGCCACCGGCCGCCCCCGCGGCGCGTCCCAAGAGCCGCACCACCGAACGCTCGCTGACCCGCCGGGCTCTGGCCCGGCCGGAGATCGGCGCGCTGGTCGCCGCCGTCGGCGTCTACGCCTTCTTCTTCGCCGTCGCCCCGACCTTCCGCCAGGCGGACTCGTTCGCCACCGTGCTCTACCAGGGGTCGACCCTGGGCATCATGGCGCTCGCCGTCTCCCTGCTGATGATCGGCGGCGAGTTCGACCTGTCCGCCGGTGTCGCCGTCACCTCCTCGGCGCTGACGGCGAGCATGCTCAGCTTCCAGCTCACCGCCAACGTGTGGGTGGGCGTCGGGGTCGCCCTGATCGTCTCGCTCACGGTGGGCCTGATCAACGGCCTGCTGCTGATCAAGACCGGGCTGCCCAGCTTCCTGGTCTCCCTCGCCAGCTTCCTGATGCTCCAGGGCCTCAACCTGGCCGTCACCAAGCTGCTGACCGACAACGTCGCCACCAACGCCATCAACGACATGGACGGCTTCGACTCGGCCAAGGCGGTCTTCGCCTCCGAGGTCACGGTCTTCGGCGTCGATGTGAACATCACCGTGTTCTACTGGCTGGCCTTCGCCGCCCTCGCCACCTGGGTCCTGCTGCGCACCAAGTTCGGCAACTGGATCTTCGCGGCCGGCGGCTCCAAGGAGAGCGCCCGGGCGGTCGGCGTCCCCGTGAACCTCACCAAGATCGCGCTCTTCATGACCGTGGGCTTCGCGGCCTGGTTCGTCGGCATGCACCTGCTCTTCGAGTACAACACCGTGCAGGCCGGTGAGGGCGTCGGCAACGAGTTCTACTACATCATCGCGGCGGTGATCGGCGGCTGCCTGCTCACCGGCGGCTACGGCTCCGCGATCGGCGCGCTCCTCGGCGCGTTCATCTTCGGCATGGTCAACCAGGGGATCGTCTACGCCAACTGGAACCCGGACTGGTTCAAGTTCTTCGTCGGCGTGATGCTCCTGCTCGCCACGCTCGTGAATCTGTGGGTGCGCCGTCAGGCCGCCAGGAGGTGATGGGAATGTCCGCCAACGACCTCACGAAGCCCGCCCCCGACCCCTCCGGATCGGGCTCAGGCACCGGCACCGGTTCCGGCGCCGCCGAGGTGGAGCCGATCGTCCAGCTCAAGGGCGTCGGCAAGCTCTACGGCAACGTCCGGGCCCTGGAGGGCATCGACCTCGATGTCCGGCCGGGCCAGGTGACCTGCGTCCTCGGCGACAACGGCGCCGGGAAGTCCACCCTCATCAAGATCATCTCCGGACTGCACCGGCACGACGAGGGCGAGTACGTCGTCGACGGCAAGCCGGTGCGGCTGAACAACCCGCGCGAGGCCCTCGGCCTCGGCATCGCCACCGTCTACCAGGACCTGGCCACCGTGCCCCTGATGCCGGTGTGGCGGAACTTCTTCCTCGGCTCCGAGCTGACCCGCGGCCCCTGGCCGATCCGGCGGCTCGACATCGAACGGATGAAGGAGACCACCCAGACGGAGCTGTCCGCCATGGGTATCCACCTGGACAACCTGGAACAGCCCATCGGCACCCTCTCCGGAGGCCAGCGGCAGTCCGTGGCCATCGCGCGGGCGGTGTACTTCGGCGCCAGAGTGCTGATCCTGGACGAGCCCACCGCGGCCCTGGGCGTCAAGCAGTCGGGCGTCGTCCTGAAGTACATCGCCGCGGCCCGCGAGCGGGGCCTGGGCGTCATCTTCATCACCCACAACCCGCACCACGCGTACATGGTCGGCGACCACTTCTCGGTGCTGAGGCTCGGCGCCCTGGAGCTGAACGCCGCCCGGGACGACGTCAGCCTCGAAGAACTCACCAACCACATGGCCGGCGGAACCGAGCTGGCCGCCCTCAAACACGAGCTCGCACAGGTGCGCGGGGTCGATGTGGAGGAGCTTCCCGAGGCCGTCAACACCCCCTCGCCGTGACATGACGTACTGACATTACGTCCGAATGTCCTGACGAAGTCTTGACGGCTACCGGCCCGGCCCGTAAAGCTGCCCAAACCAGCATGAAACGCGGGCCTCGACCACCACCGAGAGCAAGCGACCCGCACTGCCCCCTTCCCCGGTCCCCCGACCGGCGAGAGGAGACCCTCTTCCATGACTGCCGCCGCCTCCCCCGTACCCGCCCTGGACCGCCTCCGGGTCGGCTCGGCCCCCGACTCCTGGGGGGTGTGGTTCCCCGACGACTCGCAGCAGGTCCCCTGGCAGCGCTTCCTCGACGAGGTCGCGGAGGCCGGTTACGAGTGGATCGAGCTGGGCCCGTACGGCTATCTGCCGACCGACCCCGCCCGGCTCACCGAGGAGATCAACCGCCGGAACCTCACGGTCTCGGCGGGCACGATCTTCACCTCCCTGCACCGCGGCCCCGACGTCTGGGACGCCACCTGGGAGCACGTCTCCCAGGTGGCGGAGCTGACCCGGGCCATGAACGCCAAGCACCTCGTGGTCATCCCCTCCTTCTGGCGCGACGACAAGACCGCCGAGCTCATCGAGCCGCCCGAGCTGACCGCCGAGCAGTGGCGCCACCTGTCCACCGGCATGGAGCGCCTCGGCCGTGAGGTACGCGAGCGCTTCGGGCTCGACATCGTCGTCCACCCGCACGCCGACACCCACATCGACGGCGAGGAGAACGTGGCCCGCTTCCTCGACGCCACCGACTCCGACCTGGTCAACCTCTGCCTGGACACCGGCCACTACGCCTACTGCGGCGGGGACAGCGTCAAGCTCATCGAGACCTACGGCGAGCGCATCGGCTACCTCCACCTCAAGCAGGTCGACCCGGAGATCCTGTCCGACGTGGTCAAGAACGGGGTGCCGTTCGGCCCGGCCGTCAAGCGCGGCGTGATGTGCGAGCCGCCGAAGGGCGTCCCGGAGCTGGAGCCGGTCCTGACGGCCGCCCAGAAGCTGGATGTGGACCTGTTCGCCATCGTCGAGCAGGACATGTACCCCTGCCCGCCCGACCAGCCGTTCCCCATCGCCCAGCGCACCCGCCGCTTCCTGCGTTCCTGCGGCGCCTGACCCACCGCCCCCTCCGATCCCTTCGATCCTCCGGACGAGCAGAAAGAGAAAAGAGACACCTATGACCCAGCAGGGCACGCTCGGGATCGCCGTCATCGGGACCGGCAAGATGGGCGCCGACCACGTCCGCCGCATCAACGACGTGATCAGCGGCGCCCGGGTGGCGGCCGTGGTCGACATCGACGAGGCGCGCGCCAAGGCCGTCGCCGACACCTCCGAGGGCTGTCAGGCGTTCACCGACCCGGCCGCCGCCATGGCCGCGCCGGGCGTGGACGCGGTACTGATCGCCTCGCCCGGCCCCGCGCACGAGGCCGCGCTGCTCAGCGCGTTCGAGCACGATCTGCCGGTGCTGTGCGAGAAGCCGCTGACCCCGGACTCGGAGTCCGCGCTGCGGGTGCTGGAGGCCGAGCAGCGGCTCGGTCACCGCCGCGTCCAGGTCGGCTTCATGCGCCGCTACGACACCGAGTTCATGAAGCTCAAGTCGCTGCTCGCCTCCGGTGAGCTGGGCCGGCCGCTGCTGATGCACTGCCGCCACCGCAACGCGTCGGTGCACTCGTACTTCACCACCGAGATGCTGATCACCGACGCCGTGGTGCACGAGATGGACCAGTCGCGCTGGCTGCTGGAGCAGGAGATCGCCAACGTCACCGTGCTCAAGCCGACCCCGAACTCGAACGCCCCCGAGGGGCTCGCCGACCCCCAGCTGGTGATCTTCGAGACCACCGGCGGCGCGATCGTCAACGTCGAGATGTTCGCGAGCTGCGGCTTCGGCTACCAGGTCCAGGCCGAGGCGGTCTGCGAGCGCGGTACCGCGCGCATCGGCGACGCCCACGGCATGCTCGTCAACCGCCCCGGCACCTGGGGCGGCGAGATCGCCCCCGACTTCGTGGCCCGCTTCGAGGAGGCGTACGACCGCGAGGTGCAGTCCTGGGTCGACGCCACCAAGCGCGGCGAGGTCGAGGGCCCCAGCGCCTGGGACGGCTACGCCGCGGCCGCCGTGTGCGAGGCGGGCGTGCGTGCCCAGACCACCGGTGAGCGCACACCCGTCGACATGATCGTGCGCCCCGCCTTCTACGCCTGACGTCCAGGGGCGGGCCGGCCGCCGCCACGGCCGGCCCGCCCCTCCGTTTCAGATCCCGCACGTTCTCCCCGCTGGAAAGGTTTCTCCTCCTTATGAAGATCGCCCTCGACCCGCATATGCTGCGCAAGGGGCCGCTGCTCGAACTCCCGGCCCTCGTCGCCGAGCTGGGCTTCGAGTACATCGAGCTGTCTCCCCGAGACGACTTCATCCCCTTCTTCAAGCACCCCCGGGTGGATGACGGCACGGTGCGGCAGTTCCGCAAGGCGCTGGACGCCGCCGGGGTGAAGATCTCCTCCATACTGCCGCTGTTCCGCTGGTCCGGCCCGGACGAGGACGAGCGCCAGGCCGCCGTCCGCTACTGGAAGCGGTCCATCCAGATCGCCGCCGATCTGGGCGTGGACAGCATGATCTCGGAGTTCAACGGCCGCCCCGAGGACCCCAGCCGCAGCGAGGGCCAGTTCTGGCGGTCGATCGAGGAGCTGCTGCCGGTCTTCGAGCGCGAGTCCATCCGGCTGACGCTGGAGCCGCACCCCGATGACTTCATCGAGGACGGGTACGAGGCCATCAACATGATCCGGGGCATCAACCACCCCCAGGTCTCCTACCTCTACTGCGCCCCGCACACCTTCCACCACGGCGATGACGCCCCCGGTCTGATCAAGCACGCGGGCGATCTGCTCACCCACGTGCATCTGGCCGACACCTTCGACCACACCGCGTCCTCGGGCCTGCGGTACATCATCAACCCGCCCGGTTCGACGGCCCGCATCCACCAGCACCTGGACATCGGACAGGGCGAGGTCGACTTCGACGCGCTGTTCGGCGCGCTGCGCGACAACAACTTCGACGGCACGCTGACCTCCTGTGTCTTCGCCTGGGAGGACCGGGCCCGGGACTCCTCCCGCTTCATGCGCAAGAAGATCGACGAGTACCTCTCCACCTGGAAGTAACGGCAGACGGGAACACACCTCATATGCGCATCGGATTCCTCGGCGCGGGCCGCATCGGAGGCTTCCACGCCGCCGCTCTGGCCGGTACGGACGGGGTCGACGACCTGCTGATCGGTGACGCCGACGCCGGGCGGGCCGCCGAAGTCGCCGAGCGCGTCGGCGCCCGGGCCGCCGCCTCGGTGGACGCGGTCTTCGAGGGCGGTATCGACGCCCTGGTGATCGCGACCCCGACCGTCACCCACGCCGAACTGATCACCCGGGCGGCGCGCGCCGGGCTGCCCACGTACTGCGAGAAGCCCATCGCCCTGGACCTCGCGGGCACGGTCCGCGCGCTGCGCGAGGTCGAACAGGCCGGGACCATGCTCCAGATGGGGTTCCAGCGCCGGTTCGACGCCGGATACAGGGCCGCCCGGGAGGCGCTGCGGAGCGGTCGGCTCGGCCGGGTGCACACCCTGCGGGCGGTCACCTCCGACGCCGCGCCCCCGCCGCCGGAGTTCCTGCCCCACTCGGGCGGGCTGATCCGGGACTGTCTGGTGCACGACTTCGACGCCGTGCGCTGGCTGACGGGCCGCGAAGTGGTGGAGGTGTTCGCCTCCGGTTCGGCGGGCGGCGCCGCCTTCTTCCAGGAGGCGGGCGACGTCGACACGGCGGCGGCGCTGCTCACCCTGGATGACGGCACGCTGGTCACCGCGACCGCCACCCGCTACAACGGGGCCGGTTACGACGTACGGATGGAGCTGTCCGGGGACCGCGACCAGTTCGTGGTCGGCCTGGACGACCGGACGCCGTTCACCTCGGCCGAACCGGGCGGTCCCCCCGGACCCGCCCGGCCCTGGGCCAACTTCCTGGAGCGGTTCGAGGCCGCGTACCGGGCGGAGCTGGCGGCCTTCGTCAAGGCGGCCCGGGGCGAGGCGCCCAACCCGTGCTCCGGTCAGCAGGCGCTCTACGCCCTGCTGGTGGCCGAGGCGTGCGAGCTGTCCCGGCTGGAGCACCGCCCGGTGCTGCTCACCGAGATCACCAAACGGATGTCCGACCTGGAGGCGTGAGCCCCGGGGCCGCCGCGTCACCCGGCGGTCACAGGCGTCACATCTCCGCGCGTCTTACGTCACAGGTCTTCAACAGCCCCTAGCCGCCCGTCACCCGGCGTCGTTCACCGGACACAGGCCGAGTGAAAGGGCGCGAGTGATGACCGATCGAAGGCTGTGGTCCTACAAGGAGATCGCCGCACATATCGGTGTGCGGACCGACACCGTACGGTCCTATCGCAAGCACGGTCACATGCCGCCCCCCGACCTCGTGGAGGGCGGCAAGCCGTACTGGTACGCGGATACGATCCGGGCCTGGGTGGCCCGCAGACCCGGCAACCGCCGCACCCGGCGAGATGCCAGGGAGTAGCGGTTACCGGGATCAGCGGGACCAGCGGGGTGAGTGGGTTCAGCGAATGCTCACCCGGTCCCGGCGGCGTTCCTCCTTCTTGCCGGGGCCCGCGTCCGCGTCCGCCTCCCCGGCGGGGCCGCCGGAGGAATCGGCGGAAGAAGGGGTGGAGGGCGCGGACTCCCCTTCGCTCAGCCCGAACCGGGCGTGGAGACGGCGCAGCGGGCCCGGGGCCCACCAGGTGGCCCGGCCGGTCAGCTTCATCACCGCCGGTACGAGCAGACTGCGCACCACCATCGCGTCCATCAGCACGGCCAGGGCGATACCGAGGCCGAGCATCTTGGTGTTGGTGACCCGCGAGGTGCCGATGGCCACCATGACCACGGCCAGGATGAGCGCCGCCGCCGTGATCAGCCCGCCGGTGCGCCGCAGTCCGAATTCCACGGCCGCCTCATGGTCCCCTGATCGCTCGTACTCCTCCTTGATACGGGAGAGCAGGAAGACGCCGTAGTCCATGGAGAGCCCGAAGGCGACGCAGAACATGAGCACCGGCAGGGTGGTCTCTATGTCTCCGGAGCTGGTGAAGGCCAGCGGCCCGGACAGATGCCCCTCCTGGAAGACCCACACCATGGCGCCGAACATCGCGGTGAGGCTGAGCGCGTTGAGCAGCACGGCCTGGAGCGGGATCAGCAGGCTCCCGGTGAGCAGGAAGACCAGCAGCAGGGTGACGGCGATGATGATCGCCCCCGCCCAGGGGACCCGGTCGCCCAGGGATTCCTTGGTGTCGACCAGGACGGCGGCGGTGCCGGTCACCGAGGTCCGGAACGGGGGACTCTGGGCGCGGATGTCCCGCACCAGGTCCTGGGTGGCGGGCTCGACGGCCTCGCCCTTGGGCTGCACGCTGAGATACGCGGCGCCACCGGCCGCGCGCGCCGCCTCGGCCGGGCCGGGCTTGCCCAGCCGGCGGCCGTCCGCGAAGGGACCGGCCGGGCCGTCCACCCGCAGCACTCCGGGGAGAGCGGAGACCTTGGCGCTGTAGTCGGCGAGCGCCGCGGCACCGGGCCTGCCCTCGGCGAGGATTTCCACCCCGCCGCCGGGTCCGCCCGCGAAGCCGTCCCGGATGTGCTGCTGGACCACATGTGATTCGGCGCCGGAGGGCAGCTGGCGGTCGTCCGCGGTGCCGAACTCCACCCGCAGGAAGGGCAGCCCCAGGGCCACCAGACCGGCGACGGTGGCCAGGGCGAAGACCGGGGCGCGCCGCATCACCAGCCGGGCGAACCGGCCCCAGCCCGCGCCCGGTTCGGTCGCGTCGGCGGCCCCCTCGGCGCCCGCGCCGGTGCGGCGGCGGCGCAGCAGCCGGGTGAGGTCCCACTTGTTGACCCGGTCGCCGAGCAGCATGAGCGCGGCGGGCAGCACCACCAGGGCGGCGGCCGCGGCGATGAGCACCACGGCGATGCCCGCGTAGGCGAAGGAGCGCAGGAAGTACTGCGGGAAGACCATCATCGCGGCGAGCGAGACGGCGACGGTGAGCGCCGAGAAGAGCACGGTGCGCCCGGCGGTGCGCAGGGTGGCGGCGACGGCAGGGAGGGTCTCCCCGCCCGCCGACAGCTCTTCGCGGAAGCGCCGCACGATGAACAGGGCGTAGTCGATGGCGAGTCCGAGGCCGAGCGCGGTGGTCAGGTTCTGCGCGAAGACCGAGACATCGGTGAACTCGGTGAGCACGCGCAGCACGGCGTCGGTGCCCAGGATGGCGATGACGCCGATGCCGAGCGGCAGCAGGGCGGCCACCGCGCTGCCGAAGACCATGACGAGCAGCACCAGGGTGACGGGCAGGGCCATCATCTCGGCGCGCAGCAGGTCTTCCTGAATGGTCGTCTGCATCTCCTGCTTGACCGCGAGCGGTCCACCGACGGAGACCTCGACCGGTCCGTGCCGCCCGCGCAAGTCGGGCGCTATGCGCTCCAGCGTCTTGCCCGCGGCCGTCTCATCACCGGTGACGCGCGCGGCGATGAGCGCCTCGCCTCGGTCCTTGCTGCGCAGGGCGGACGCGCCGGTGTCCCAGTAGGAAGTGACGCCGGTGACCGCCTTCTCGCCCGTGAGCTTCTTGACGAGCGCCCGGGCCTCGGTGGCGACCGCCGGGTCGTCGACCCCTCTGCCGCCGCCGTCGACGAGCAGGATGAGGTTGGGCTGGGAGGCGGGGAAGTGCTTCTCCAGCGCCTTGGTGGCGTACGAGGACTGGGAGGCCGGGTCCTCCCATCCGCCGCCGGACAGCCGGTCGGCGACTCCGCTTCCGGCCACGACGGCGAGCGCCGTGAAGAGCAGGGCGACCAGCAGGGACAGCCGCGGCCTGGCGGTGACCAGGCGGGTCCATCCTCCGATCCGCTCGCCGGGCGGCCGGTTGACATCGGTCATGACGCGGTGTCCCCTTCGCATGTGCCCATGCGGCCGCCCCCGCTCGGGCAAGCGGGCAGGCAGGCAGCATGGGTCGCTGATTGCCACTGGACGGCAAACACGAGCGACCGCTCGCATTTCTCAAGAATGCGAGCGGCCACTCGTGTTTGTCAATCGCACATGGGAAGCTGGGGATTGTGACCGAGAGCCAGGCAGCCCGACCCGCGAACCCCCGCCGCAGGCAGGCACGCGGCGAGCGCCGGATTCAGCAGCTGCTGGACGCCGCCGCCAGCGTCTTCTGCCGCACCGGCTACACCTCCGCGAGCACCAACGCGATCGCCCGCGAGGCCGGGGTCTCCCCCGGCACGCTGTACCAGTTCTTCCCGAACAAGGAGGCCATCGCCGTCGAGCTGGGCGACCGCCTCACCCGGCAGATGCGGGACGCCCACGGCGTGGCCTTCACCGAGGAGAACGCCGTGCTGCCGCTCGGCGAGATGCTGGACGTGGTCCTCGACCCGATGATCGAGTTCAACTGCGCCAACCCCGTCTTCCTCACCCTGATCTGCTCTTCCGACACCCCGGGCGCGGTCGCCGACGAACACGAGGCGCTGGCGGCCGCGCTGCAGACCCGGGTCGAGGAGCTGATCGGCACCTGCGCCCCCGCACTGCCCCTGGAGCGCCGCGCGCGCATCGCGACCATGGGGTTCGCCCTGTTCAAGGCCGGGCTGGAGCTGATCCTCTCCCACGAGGGCGAGGACCGGGAGGCGTACATCACCGAGCTGAAGAGCTGCCTGTACGGATATCTGGCCCCGGCCATCGGCACGGAGGCGGCGCCGGTCCGGCACTGACCACCCCTGCCCGGAGCCCTGCGGCACTTCCGGCTTCCGGGAATACCCCCTAGGGGTATAAAGTTGAGATGACAGGAGGCGCTGCGCCAACCGGTGCCCCTCGCGTACCGTCAGCCACTCCCCCACAGAGGAGAAATCCATGAGCTCCGAGGCGAACACCACCACCGCCGTCTACCAGGTGACCGGCATGACCTGCGGCCACTGCGAGGGGGCCGTCGCCGAGGAAATCGGCGCCCTCGACGGCGTCAGCTCCGTCCAGGCCGTGGCCTCCACCGGCCAGGTCACCGTTGTCTCGGCCACCCCGCTGGACGACGCGGCCGTCCGCGCCGCCGTCGACGAAGCGGGCTACGAGCTCGCATGACCATCACGGCCCCCGTTGCCGGGCACGAGGCGCGGGTCGAGCTGGCCATCGGCGGCATGACCTGCGCTTCCTGCGCGGCGCGCATCGAGAAGAAGCTCAACCGGCTGGACGGGGTCACCGCCACGGTGAACTACGCCACCGAGAAGGCCCAGGTGTCCTACGGCAGCGGGGTCGAAGTCGCGGACCTGATCGCCACGGTGATCAAGACCGGCTACACCGCCGAGGAGCCGACCCCCGCCGCACCCGAGCCCGCCCCCGCCGACAGCGCGGAGGCCGCGGCCCCGGCACCGGGTGAGCACGACGCGCTACGCCACCGCATGCTCGTCTCGCTCGTCCTCTCCCTGCCGGTCGTGGTGCTGGCGATGGCGCCCTCGCTCCAGTTCGACAACTGGCAGTGGCTCTCCCTCACCCTCGCGGCGCCCGTCGTCGTCTGGGGCGGTACGCCCTTCCACAAGGCCGCCTGGACCAACGCCCGGCACGGCGCGGCCACCATGGACACCCTGGTCTCCCTCGGCACCCTCGCGGCGCTCGGCTGGTCCGTGTGGGCCCTGTTCTTCGGCCACGCGGGCATGACCGGCATGCGGCACGGCTTCGATCTCACCGTCACCCGTGCGAACGGCTCGTCCTCGATCTACCTGGAGGCGGCCGCCGGGGTGACCACCTTCATCCTCATCGGCCGCTATCTGGAGGCGAAGTCCAAGCGGCGGGCGGGAGCGGCACTGCGTGCCCTGATGGAGCTGGGCGCCAAGGACGTCGCCGTCCTGCGCGGAGGCCGCGAGGTGCGCGTCCCGGTGCGCGAACTGGCGGTCGGCGACCGCTTCGTCGTACGTCCCGGCGAGAAGGTCGCCACCGACGGCACGGTCGTCGAGGGCAGCTCGGCCGTCGACGCCTCCATGCTGACCGGCGAATCCGTCCCTGTGGACGTCGCGGTCGGCGACACGGTCGCGGGCGCGACCGTCAACGCGGCGGGCCGCATCGTCGTGGAAGCCACCCGGATCGGCGCCGACACCCAGCTGTCCCGGATGGCCCGCCTGGTGGAGGACGCGCAGAACGGCAAGGCCGAGGTGCAGCGGCTCGCCGACCGGGTCTCCGGCGTCTTCGTGCCGATCGTGCTGCTGATCGCCGTGGGCACCCTGCTGACCTGGTGGCTGACGACGAAGGACGCGACCGCCGCGTTCACCGCCGCCGTCGCCGTCCTGATCATCGCCTGCCCGTGCGCCCTGGGCCTGGCCACCCCGACCGCGCTCATGGTCGGCACCGGCCGCGGCGCCCAGCTGGGCATCCTCATCAAGGGCCCCGAGGTGCTGGAGTCGACCCGCCGGGTGGACACCGTCGTCCTCGACAAGACCGGCACCGTGACCACCGGCAGGATGCGGCTGCACCAGGTCATCCCGGGACCGCGCACCAGCGAGGACGAGCTGCTGCGGCTCGCGGGCGCGGTGGAGCACGCCAGCGAGCACCCCATCGCCCGCGCCATCGCGGACGGCGCGGCCGAGCGCACCGGGGCGCTCCCGGCGCCCGAGAGCTTCGGCTCCGTACCCGGGCTCGGCGTCCACGGCGTCGTGGACGGACACACGGTGCTCGTCGGCCGCGACAAGCTGCTCACCCAGCGGTCCGTCGAACTGCCGGAGGAGCTGGCCTCGGCCAAGGCCGCCGCCGAGGCGGAGGGCCATACGGCGGTCGCCGTCGCCTGGGACGGGCACGCCCGCGGCGTCCTCACCGTCGCCGACGCCGTCAAGGAGACCAGCGCCGAAGCCGTCACCCAGCTGCGCGCCCTCGGCCTCACCCCCGTGCTGCTGACCGGCGACAACCGGCGGGTGGCCGAGTCGGTAGCCCGTGAGGTCGGCATCGACGAGGTCATCGCCGACGTCCTGCCGGAGGAGAAAGTCGCCGTCGTGAAGCGGCTGCGGGACGAGGGCCGGACGGTCGCCATGGTCGGCGACGGGGTCAACGACGCCGCCGCCCTGGCCACCGCCGATCTCGGGCTCGCCATGGGCACCGGGACGGACGCGGCGATCGAGGCCGGCGACCTCACCCTCGTCCGGGGCGACCTGCGCGTGGCCGCCGACGCGATCCGGCTGGCCCGCCGGACCCTGGCCACCATCAAGGGCAACCTGTTCTGGGCGTTCGGCTACAACGTCGCCGCGCTGCCGCTCGCCGCGGCCGGTCTGCTCAACCCGATGATCGCGGGCGCCGCGATGGCGTTCTCCTCCGTGTTCGTCGTGAGCAACAGTCTGCGACTGCGTTCCTTCACGGCGTCCACGGTCTCCACCAAGTCCCCATAAGCCGCACAACACCCATACACAGGAGCCCCGATCTTCGAATCGGGGCTCTTGCCCTTTTACGCCCGGATATGGCAAGAGACGCAGATCACAGACAACCCAACGTAACCATTGAGGGGGGTCGCGAGTCTAATGGGGCGGTGGGGATACGTCTTGGGGGACGCATCCTGCTACGCGTGGCCGGGGCGACGTACTCGGGGAGCTTTGAGCGGCCCTCCCGTACGTACTCGTCCCGGCGGATCGCGTCCGTACGAGCCCGCAGGGCCCACTGAACGCCCGGGCCGGATCCCGTGGGGGGAATCCGAACCGGGACAAGGGAAGCGCCCCGCTCCGACCCGTGGGGGGATCGGCAGCGGGGCGCTTCTGGCCTTCTTTAGCGCTGTTCCACCGGAACGAAGTCGCGCTCGACGACGCCCGTGTAGATCTGGCGCGGGCGGCCGATGCGGGAGCCCGGCTCCTTGATCATCTCGTGCCACTGGGCGATCCAGCCCGGCAGCCGGCCGAGCGCGAACAGCACGGTGAACATCTCGGTCGGGAAGCCCATCGCCCGGTAGATCAGACCGGTGTAGAAGTCCACGTTCGGGTAGAGCTTGCGCTCCACGAAGTAGTCGTCCGCGAGCGCGTGCTCTTCGAGCTTGAGCGCGATGTCGAGCAGCTCGTCGGACTTGCCGAGCGCGGAGAGGACGTCGTGCGCCGCCGACTTGATGATCTTCGCCCGGGGGTCGAAGTTCTTGTAGACGCGGTGCCCGAAGCCCATGAGCTTCACGCCGTCTTCCTTGTTCTTCACCTTGCGGATGAAGGTGTCGACGTCGCCGCCGGACGCCTGGATGCCTTCCAGCATCTCCAGCACCGACTGGTTGGCGCCGCCGTGCAGCGGGCCCCACAGGGCGTTGATGCCCGCCGAGATGGAGGCGAACATGTTGGCCTGCGAGGAGCCGACGAGCCGGACCGTGGAGGTCGAACAGTTCTGCTCGTGGTCGGCGTGCAGGATCAGCAGCTTGTCGAGCGCGCTGACCACGACCGGGTCGAGGTCGTACTCCTGCGCGGGGACCGAGAAGGTCATCCGCAGGAAGTTCTCGACATAGCCCAGGTCATTGCGCGGGTAGACGAACGGGTGACCGACCGACTTCTTGTACGCGTAGGCCGCGATGGTCGGCAGCTTGGCCAGCAGCCGGGTCGTCGACAGGTTGCGCTGCTTCTCGTCGTGCGGGTTGTGGCTGTCCTGGTAGAACGTCGACAGCGCGCTGACCACGGAGGACAGCATCGCCATCGGGTGGGCGTCCCGAGGGAAGCCGTCGTAGAACCGTTTGACGTCCTCGTGGAGCAGCGTGTGACGGGTGATGTCCTCACGGAACGCCGCGAGTTCGTCGACCGTCGGCAGCTCGCCGTTGATGAGCAGGAAGGCGGTCTCCACGAAGGAGGCGCGCTCCGCCAGCTGCTCGATGGGGTACCCGCGGTAGCGCAGGATGCCCTGCTCACCGTCCAGGTAGGTGACGCCGGATTTGTACGCGGCGGTATTGCCGTAACCGGAGTCCAGGGTCACCAGACCGGTCTGGGCGCGCAGCTTACCGATGTCGAAGCCCTTGTCGCCGACGGTGCTGTCGACCACCGGGTAGGTGTATTCGTCGTCTCCGTACCGCAGTACTACAGAGTTGTCGTCGCTCACGTCATCCCTCACCGACGTCTGGTTCTCTTCCTCGAGGTGCCCTGACTCCCCCCACCTTCCCCTACTCGGGTGATGAGTGTGCACTCGGGGTCGCTTGAAGGGCCTTTTGGCGGCACTGAGTGCCGCCTACACAGCCATCCTGCCCCGTTCGTCACCGTTCGGAAACCCTGTTGACACGCTCGACTCCTATGTCCCGCCGAGCCGGTGATCCAG
The DNA here is from genome assembly GCF_040629205.1 of Streptomyces sp. NPDC005962. Classification (NCBI taxonomy): domain Bacteria; kingdom Bacillati; phylum Actinomycetota; class Actinomycetes; order Kitasatosporales; family Streptomycetaceae; genus Streptomyces; species Streptomyces sp. NPDC005962. The sequence goes on from NZ_JBEXVE010000035.1 coordinate 49,792, forward strand.
CGCCGTACAGCGTCTGCCCGCCGAGACGGTTCGCACCGCCTGCCCGAGCGCGCGGCGCGAGCCGACCAGCACCACAAGGCGCTTGGCCCGGGTCACCGCCGTGTACAGCAGGTTCCGCTGCAACATCATCCAGGCCCCGGTGGTCACCGGGATCACGACGGCCGGGTACTCACTGCCCTGGGAGCGGTGAATCGTCACCGCGTAGGCGTGAGCCAGTTCGTCCAGCTCGTCGAAGTCGTACGGCACCTCCTCGTCCTCGTCGGTCAGCACGGTCAGCCGCTGCTCGTCGCTGTCGAGGGAGGAGACGACTCCCACCGTGCCGTTGAAGACCCCATTGGCCCCTTTCTCATAATTGTTGCGGATCTGCGTCACCTTGTCGCCGACCCGGAAGACCCGGCCGCCGAGACGCCGCTCCGGGAGGTCCGGCCGGGCCGGGGTGATGGCCTGCTGCAACAGTCCGTTGAGCGTGCCCGCGCCCGCCGGGCCACGGTGCATCGGGGCGAGTACCTGCACGTCACGCCGGGGGTCGAGGCCGAACTTCGCGGGCACGCGGCGGGCCGCGACATCCACCGTGAGCCGCCCGGCCTCCTCCGTGTCGTCCTCCACGAAGAGGAAGAAGTCCGACAGGCCCTGGGTGATCGGCGGGGCCCCGGAATTGATCCGGTGGGCGTTGGTGACCACCCCGGACTGCTGCGCCTGGCGGAAGATCCGGGTCAGCCGGACGGCCGGGACCGGGCTGCCGTCGGCCAGCAGGTCGCGCAGCACCTCTCCGGCGCCGACGCTCGGCAGCTGGTCCACATCCCCCACGAACAGCAGATGGGCACCCGGCGGGACCGCCTTGACCAGCTTGTTGGCCAGCAGCAGATCGAGCATCGAGGCCTCGTCGACGACCACCAGGTCGGCGTCGAGCGGGCGGTCCTTGTCGTACGCCGCGTCCCCGCCGGGCTTCAGCTCCAGCAGCCGGTGCACCGTGGACGCCTCGGCGCCGGTCAGCTCGGCGAGCCGCTTGGCGGCCCGGCCGGTGGGGGCCGCGAGCACCACCTTGGCCTTCTTGGCGCGGGCCAGCTCCACCACGGACCGCACGGTGAACGACTTGCCGCAGCCGGGGCCGCCGGTGAGCACCGCGACCTTCTCGGTCAGCGCGAGCCGCACCGCCTGGCCCTGCTCGGGGGCCAGGTCCGCACCGGTGCGCTGGGCGAGCCAGCCCAGAGCCGCGTCCCAGTCCACGCCCCGGAAGGCGGGCATCCGGTCCTCCTCGGTGCGCAGCAGCCGCCGCACCTGCCCCGCGAGGGAGATCTCGGCGCGGTGGAAGGGCACCAGATAGACCGCCGAGACCGGCTCGCCCTGCTCGGGGCCGGGCACCGGCTCGCGCACCACGCCCTCGTCGTCGGCGGCCAGCTCGCCCAGGCAGTCGATGACCAGGCCGGTGTCGACCTGGAGCAACTTCACGGCATCGGCGATCAGTTGTTCCTCGGGGAGATAGCAGTGGCCCTGGTCGGCGGACTGGGACAGCGCGTACTGCAGTCCGGCCTTGACCCGGTCGGGGCTGTCGTGCGGGATGCCGACGGACTGGGCGATCTTGTCGGCGGTGAGGAAGCCGATGCCCCAGACGTCGGCCGCCAGCCGATACGGCTCGTTCTTCACTATCGCGATCGACGCGTCGCCATACTTTTTGTAGATCCGCACCGCGATGGAGGTGGAGACGCCGACGCCCTGGAGGAAGACCATCACCTCCTTGATGGCCTTCTGCTCCTCCCATGCCGCGGCGATCATCTTGGTCCGCTTGGGGCCGAGACCCGGGACCTCGATCAGCCGTTTCGGCTGCTCTTCGATGACATCGAGAGTGTCGACGCCGAAGTGCTCGGTGATCCGGTCGGCGATCCGCGGGCCGATGCCCTTGATGAGGCCCGAGCCGAGATAGCGCCGGATGCCCTGCACGGTGGCGGGCAGGACGGTCCGGTAGTTCTCGACGGTGAACTGTTTGCCATATTGCGGATGGGAACCCCAGCGCCCCTCCATCCGCAGCGACTCGCCCGGCTGCGCGCCCAGCAGCGAGCCGACGACGGTCAGCAGATCGCCCGAGCCGCGGCCGGTGTCGACCCGGGCCACCGTGTACCCGTTCTCCTCATTGGCATAGGTGATCCGCTCCAGAACCCCTTCGACCACCGCGAGTTTGAGCATGCACCGACCGTACCGCCGGGGGCGGACAGCGAGTCAGGGCCGACAGCGGGCCTGTGGATAACCCGGGGGCAGGCACTCCGGGCCAGGGGCCGGGACAGCGGCCAGGGCGGAACATCACAATCCAGTTGCGGCCGGTTCCGGCATCTTGCCCCGGCCCCGTGTAATCGATTCCAATCTCCTCGGCGTCATCGATGTAATCGATTCCACGAGGAGGTGGGGCGATGCCGGCCATCAAGGACGTGGCGCAGCGCGCCGGGGTCTCCGTCGCGACGGTCTCCCGGGTGCTCAACGACCACCCGGCCGTCCGTACGGACACCCGGGACAAGGTGCTCGCCGCCGTCGCCGACCTCGGCTACCGGCCCAACGCCGTCGCCCGCTCGCTGCGCACCCATCAGACCCGCGCCCTCGGGCTGGTCATCAGCGACGTGCTGAACCCTTTCTTCACCGAGCTGGCCCGTTCCGTCGAGGACGCCGCCCGGGACCGGGGCTACAGCGTGGTCATCGGCAACGCCGACGAGCGGCCCGACCTCCAGGACCACCATGTCGGCACCCTGGTCGACCGCCGCATCGACGGCCTGCTGGTCAGCCCCACCGACGGCGGCTCCCCGCTGATGCTGGACGCCGCCCGCAGCGGGACGCCCATGGTCTTCGTCGACCGCTGGATCGAGGGCGAGGGACTGGACGAGGTACCCGTCGTGCGCACCGACGGCCGGGGCGCGGTCCGCGATCTGGTGGCCCATCTGCACGCCCTCGGGCACCGCAGGCTCGCCATCATCGCGGGCCCGGCCGCCACCACCACCGGGCGCGAGCGGGTGGACGCCTTCCGTTCCGCCCTGCGCGAGTTCGGCCTCGCCCTGTCCGCCGACCACATCGGTCAGGGCGACTTCCAGGCCGACAGCGGGCGGCGGGTGACCGCGCGCTTCCTCGATCTGCCCGACCCCCCGGACGCGATCTTCGCCACCGACAATCTGATGGCGCTCGGCGCGATGGACGAGATCCGCTCCCGTGGGCTGCGGGTGCCGGACGACGTGGCGCTCGCCGCGTTCGACGACATCCCGTGGTTCGTCCACACCGATCCGCCGATCACCGCCATCGCCCAGCCCACCGGAGACCTCGGCCACGCCGCCGTCCGCGCGCTCATCGACCGCGTCGAGGGGCGGCCCGCCGCATCGGTGACCCTGTCCGCCCGCCTGGTCCCCCGCCGCTCCTGCGGCGAGCCCGAAGGGAGCACGCCATGACCACGACGCCCAGCCCCGAGCCGGAACCGGCGCCGCCCGCGCACGCGGACCACGCGGCCGCGGACCACGCGGCCGCGGAGCGCACGGCCGCGGACCACGGGTCGGAGATCCTGCGGATGGAGGGGGTCCGGAAGACGTTTCCGGGGGTGGTCGCGCTGGACGGCGTCGACTTCGACCTCCGCCGGGGCGAGGTGCACGTACTCCTCGGCGAGAACGGTGCGGGCAAGAGCACGCTGATCAAGATGCTCTCCGGTGCGCACCGCCCCGACGGGGGACGCGTACTGGTCGACGGCAGCCCGGTCCGTATCAACGGGGCGCAGGACGCCGAGCGGTTGGGCATCGCCACCATCTACCAGGAGTTCAACCTCGTCCCCGACCTCAGCGTCGCCGAGAACATCTTCCTGGGCCGCCAGCCGCGCCGCTTCGGGGTGGTCAACCGCACGAAGATGGACGAGCGGGCCGCCGAACTCCTCGCCCGCGTCGGCGTGGACGTCTCCCCCCGGACCCGCGTCCGCGACCTGGGGATCGCCCGGCTCCAGATGGTCGAGATCGCCAAGGCGCTCAGCCTGGACGCCCGTGTCCTGATCATGGACGAGCCGACCGCCGTACTCACCACGGAGGAGGTCGACAAGCTCTTCCGGATCGTCCGCACGCTCCGCGCGGACGGTGTGGGCGTCGTCTTCATCACCCACCACCTGGAGGAGATCGCCGCCCTGGGCGACCGCGTGACCGTCCTGCGCGACGGCCGCAGCGTCACCCAGGTCCCGGCCGCCACCGAACGGGACGAACTGGTCCGGCTGATGGTCGGGCGGTCCATCGAGCAGCAGTACCCGAGGGAGCGCCCGGCGTCGACAAGCGCGGACGCGGACGAGCCGCTGCTGAAGGTCCGGGGGCTCGGCCGCGGCGGCAGCTTCCAGGACATCGACTTCGACGTGCGCGCCGGGGAGGTGGTCGGCCTCGCCGGACTCGTCGGGGCGGGCCGTACCGAGGTCGTACGGGCGCTCTTCGGCGCCGATCCGTACGACACCGGCACCGTCGAGGTCGCGGGCGTGCCGCTGCCCCGCCACGACGTGGTCGCCGCGATGGACGCCGGGATCGGCCTCGTACCGGAGGACCGCAAGGGCCAGGGGCTGGTCCTGGACGCGTCCGTGCAGGAGAACCTGGGCCTGGTCACCCTGCGCGGCGCCACCCGCGCCGGGCTCGTCGACCGGGCCGGGCAGCGGCGCGCGGCGGAGCGCATCGCCGAACAGCTGGCGGTCCGGATGGCCGGGCTCGACCAGCAAGTGCGCACCCTCTCCGGCGGCAACCAGCAGAAGGTCGTCATCGGCAAGTGGCTGCTCGCCGACAGCAAGGTGCTCATCCTCGACGAGCCGACCCGCGGTATCGACGTGGGCGCCAAGGTCGAGATCTACCAGCTCGTCAACGAGCTCACCGCGTCCGGCCACGCCGTCCTGATGATCTCCAGCGACCTCCCCGAGGTGCTGGGCATGAGCGACCGCGTCCTGGTCATGGCCCAGGGCCGGATCGCCGGAGAGCTGACCGCGCGGGAAGCGACCCAGGACGCCGTCATGGCCCTGGCGGTGAAGGACGTCAAGGGCGTCGAAGGAAGCACAGACGGTGCCGGCGAAGGAGTCGGCGTCAACGAAAGGGAGGGCTCCCGTGGCCACTGACACGCTCGCGTCCACGAAGGACCCCGGGAGCCCGGCCGTGCTGCGCCGTGTGCTGCTCGACAACGGCGCGCTGAGCGCCCTGGTGCTGCTGGTGGCGGCCATGTCGCTGCTGTCCGGCGACTTCCTCGACCCCGACAATCTCCTCAACGTCGGCGTCCAGGCGGCGGTCACCGCGATCCTCGCCTTCGGCGTCACCTTCGTCATCGTCTCCGCGGGCATCGATCTGTCGGTCGGCTCGGTGGCCGCGCTGTCCGCCACCGTGCTCGCCTGGTCGGCGACTTCGCAGGGGCTGCCGGTGTGGCTCGCGGCGCTGCTCGCCGTCGCCACCGGTGTCGCGTGCGGCCTGGTCAGCGGGGCGCTGGTGTCCTTCGGCAAGCTGCCGCCGTTCATCGCCACACTCGCGATGCTGTCGGTCGGCCGCGGCCTGGCCCTGGTCATCTCACAGGGCAGCCCGATCACCGTCCCCGACTCGGTGTCCGGCCTCGGCGACACGCTCGGCGGCTGGCTGCCGGTCCCGGTGCTCGTGATGATCGCGATGGGCCTGATCACCTCCGGGGTGCTGGGCCGTACGTACGCGGGCCGCGCGATGTACGCGATCGGCGGCAACGAGGAGGCGGCCCGGCTCTCCGGCATCCGGGTGGGCCGTCAGAAGCTGGTCATCTACGCCCTGTCCGGCGGCTTCGCCGCGATCGCGGGCATCGTGCTCGCCTCCCGGCTCTCCTCCGCGCAGCCGCAGGCGGCGGTCGGCTACGAACTGGACGCGATCGCCGCGGTCGTCATCGGCGGCGCGAGCCTGTCCGGCGGCGTCGGCAAGGCGTCCGGCACGCTCATCGGCGCGCTGATCCTGGCCGTGCTGCGCAACGGGCTCAACCTGCTGGAGGTCTCCGCCTTCTGGCAGCAGGTCGTCATCGGTGTCGTCATCGCGCTGGCGGTGCTGCTCGACACGGTGCGGCGGCGCGCCGGGGCCCGGCCCGCGGCGCCGGGCGCGGCGGCCGGTGGGCCGTCCGGTGGCGGCCGTAAGGCGGCCATGAACGCCGGGAAGTTCGCGGTGGCCGCCGTGGTCGTCGCGGCGTTCGCCTTCGGCTCGTCGCTGTGGCACTCCGGTTCGGGCGGCGGCGCGAAGCCCAAGGTGGGACTGTCGGTCTCGACCCTCAACAACCCCTTCTTCGTACAGCTCAAGGCGGGCGCGCAGGCCGAGGCCAAGCGCGCCGGGATCAGCCTCACCGTCACCGACGCCCAGAACGACGCCTCCCAGCAGGCCAATCAGATACAGAACTTCACCAGCCAGAACATGAAGTCGATCATCATCAACCCGGTCGACTCCGACGCGGCGAGCCCGTCCGTCAAAACCGCCAACAAGGCCGGTATCCCGGTGCTCGCCGCCGACCGCACCGTCAACAAGGCGGACGTCGCCTCCCTGGTGGCCTCCGACAACATCGCGGGCGGCAAGCTCGCCGCCAAGACGCTGGCCGAACGGCTCGGCGGCAAGGGCAAGATCCTGGTTCTCCAGGGCGTCGCCGGTACGTCGGCCTCGCGCGAGCGCGGCCAGGGCTTCGCGGAGGGGCTGAAGGCGTACCCGGGCATCAAGGTCGTCGGCAAGCAGCCCGCGGACTTCGACCGCACCAAGGCCCTGGACGTGACCACCAACCTGCTCCAGGCCCACTCGGGCGTCGACGGCGTCTTCGCCGAGAACGACGAGATGGCGCTCGGCGCGATCAAGGCGCTGGGCTCCAAGGCGGGCAAGTCCGTGAAGGTCGTCGGCTTCGACGGCGAACCGGACGGCCTCAAGGCGGTGCGGAACGGCACGCTGACCGCGACCGTCGCCCAGCAGCCCGAGGAGCTGGGGCGGCTGGTCGTACGGAACGCGATCAAGGCCGCGAAGGGTCAGAAGATCGCCGGGGCGGTCAAGGTCCCGGTGAAGGTCGTCGCGGCGAAGTGACTGTCCGCTGACGCGTATCGGATGACAGGTATCAGCTGACACGTATCGGTTGGCAGATATCGGCTGACACATAGCAGCTGACAGATATCAGCTGACACGTGACGGCTGACATCTGACAGCTGACAGGTATCGGCTGACAGCTGACACATGACGGCTGACAAAATCGCCCGTCTGAAAGGACATACCCCATGCACGACTACGACCTGCTGGTCGTGGGGTCGGCCAACGCCGATCTGGTGGTCGGCGTCGACCGCCGCCCCGGGGCCGGGGAAACCGTCCTCGGCTCCGACCTGGCCGTCCACCCGGGGGGCAAGGGCGCCAACCAGGCCGTCGCCGCCGGGCGTCTGGGGGCCCGTACGGCGCTGCTGGCCCGGGTCGGCGACGACGACTACGGCAGGCTGCTGCTGGACTCGCAGCGGGCGGCCGGGGTCGACACCGTCGGCGTCCTGGTCGGCGGCGCGCCCACCGGGGTCGCACTGATCACGGTGGACCCCTCGGGCGACAACAGCATCGTGGTCTCCCCCGGCGCCAACTCCCGGCTCACCCCCGGGGACGTACGCGGCGCCGGGAGCCTGCTGGCCGCCGCCCGTGTCGTCTCGCTCCAGCTGGAGATCCCGCTGGAGACGGTCGCCGCGGTGGTGCGCGCCGCGGACGCGGGCTTCGGCGACCGGCCCGGGCCGCGCGTGGTGCTCAACCCGTCGCCGCCCGCGTCCCTGCCCGCCGATGTGCTGGCCGCGTGCGATCCCCTCGTCGTCAACGAGCACGAGGCGCGGTATCTGCTGAGCGACCATCCGGCCGGGGACGCCACGGACCCCGAGGCGTGGGCGTCGGCGCTGCTGGCGCGCGGCCCGCGCTCGGTGGTGGTCACCCTGGGCGGCGCGGGCGCGCTCGTCGCCGAGCGCGACCGTACCGTCCGGGTCCCCAGCGTGCCGGTCGAGGCCGTGGACACCACGGGCGCCGGTGATGCCTTCACCGGTGCGCTCGCCTGGCGGCTGGGCGTCGGCGACGACCTGGAGACCGCGGTCCGGTACGCCGTACGCGTCGGCGCGGCCGCCGTGACCCGGGCCGGGGCGCAGGTGTCGTTCCCGACCGCCGACGAGGTGGCGTCCCTGTGAAGCGTGCGGGGATTCTCAACCGTCATCTGAGCGCGGGTATCGCGCTGCTGGGCCACACCGACACGGTGATGGTGTGCGACGCGGGCCTGCCGATACCGTCCTCCGGTCCCGTCGTCGTCGACCTGGCCTTCACGGCGGGGGTGCCGTCCTTCGAGCAGGTGCTGGCCGGACTGCTGGACGAGCTGGTGACCGAAGGGGCGGTCGCGGCGCAGGAGGTGAGCGAGTACAACCCGGCGGCGCTGGCCCTGCTGGACGCGTACTTCCCCTACCCCGCGCTGGATCTCGTGTCGCACGAGGAGCTGAAGTCCCGTACGGCCACGGCGAAGCTGGTCGTACGGACCGGCGAGGCGCGGCCGTACGCGAACGTGCTGCTGCGGTGCGGCGTGCCGTTCTGACGTCGCCCTGCCCCGTACGGCGTCCCGACGCGTTTCGAGGGGCCCGGTCCGTCGACCAGGCCCCTCGTTTCCCCCTCCTCAGGGCTTCCTCCGAATCCCCCCAGATCCCTCCCCAGGAAGCCCGATGCCAGATACGACCGGCCGGGGCCCGGAAGGGTTGCACGATTTTCCGAAGTTATTGATCTGTTACTTCGCTATGTCGTTACTTCGTTACCTCGCTACTTCGGACCGCAGAACTCCGCCTCGATGACGTTGAAGTAGTGGGACGAGTCCGGGAGCCGGTCGCCGTTGGCGTTGAACGCCAGCTGATGCCTGCCGTCCTCCGTGCCCACCACCGCCGACAGCGAGCCATTGGTACGGCCCGTCTTGCCCACCACGGTCACACCGCAGGACAGGGTGGCCGTCTCGACCCCGAGCCCGTACCCGATCCCCCCGTCGGACGGCACCTCGTTCAGCATCTCGTCCAGCTGGGCCCGGGGCAGCAACCGGCCGCGCATCAGGGCGCGGTCGAAGCGGTTGAGGTCACCAGCGGTGGAAATCAGCTCGCCCGCCGCGCCCAGCCAGCTCATGTTCTGCTCGGTGGCGTCGTGGACCGGGGCGTCGGGGGACTCGTCGTGGAGCCAGGAGTACGCGACGGGGTGCGGCTTCGGCATCTTCGGTCCGGTGCCGGGGAACGACGTTTCGCGCAGCTTCAGCGGCTTGATGATCCGCCGGGTGGCCTCCTGGGCGTAGGAGTGTCCCGTCACCTTCTCGATGACCATCCCCGCGAGGACGTAATTGGTGTTCGCGTACCACGGCTCCCCGCCCGGTGCGGAGTGCGGCGGGTGCTTCATCGCGACGGCCACCAGGTCCTCGGGCCTGTAGGTGTCGTAGCGGTGCTCGGGGAAGCCGCTGCCGGAGGTGTTGACCTGGAACTCCGGGTCCTCGGTGTAGTTGTAGAGGCCGCTGGTGTGGTTGAGCAGACGCCGCAGGGTGATCTCGCTGCCGTCGTTTCCGTTGCCCCGCATTACCCCGGGCAGCCACTTCTCGACCGAGTCGTCCAGGTTCAGCCGTCCCTCCGCCTCCAGTTGGAGGAGGACGGTCGCGATGAACGGCTTGGTGATACTCGCCGCCCGGAAGTGGTCATCGGGCGACCGTTTCCGACCGGTGTCGGTGTCCGCGTAGCCCGCCGACCCGAACCAGGTCTCCCCGTCCTCCCGCACCATGGCCGCCACCCCGGGCATCCCGCCCTCCGCCACCCACTGCCGCAGCGCGTCCCGCGTCGCCTCGTGGCCGTCCGTCGTGGCGGCGTGCGCGGGCGTGAGGGCGGTGGCGCCCACGGCCAGGCTCACCACCAGGGTGCATAAGCCAGTGCGTATCGCTCGCTGTCTCATCCGTGGACCTCCCCGGTCACCGGTCGGGCCCCGTGGGCCCCTGCGGTGGGAGTGACGCGAGCGGCACCCCGGGGGTTGATCCAAGAATTTCCGGGTGCCGCGACAACCTCGGGTGGGGCCGCACGTCTGGTGGGGTGAAGGCGAATTCCGGGACGGGTCTTCCGGTCCTCGGCGCCGCCTGATCCATCAGCGTTTTCCCGATCTTCCTGGAGTCGTTGACCTATGCGGCACATCCGCGCCAAGAAGCTGAACCGCCCCGTGCGCACCTGGGTACTGGGGTCGGCCGCCGGTATCGCCCTGCTCGTGGGCGGCGGTGTGGCCGCCCAGGCGGCCACCACGGACCACTCACGGCCGACCGAGTCGAGCTCGCCCGCTCCGGTCCCGGCCAAGCCGGCCCCGGCTGACCCCAAGCCTGTACCGGCCGACCCCAAGCCCGTCCCGGCCGACCCGTCGGACCCGGCCGAGCCCAAGCCCGTACCGGCTGACCCCAAGCCTGTCCCGGCTGACCCGGCCGAGCCCAAGCCCGTACCCGCCGAGCCCAAGCCCGTACCCGCCGAGCCCAAGCCCGTACCCGCCGAGCCCAAGCCCGTACCGGCCGAGCCCAAGCCCGTACCGGCCAACCGCTAGCCGTCAGTCACGGAGGGGGCAGGACCGGGTCCGGAGCCGGTCCTGCCGCACCCACCGACGAGGTGAACGAGGACGATGCAGCTCACTCTTGTCCTGCCCTGGTGGGCCCGGCTGCTTCGCCGTGCCCGGACGACCACCCCGGCGCCGGGGGTGCGCCTCCGGGCGCTGACGCCCGTGGCGGGCCGGGACGACGAGGAGCCACCGCCCACGCTGGCCGACCTGTACCGGGCCCGGCGGCTCGACATGATCCGGCTGGCGGTCTTCCTGGTGGACGATCCGCACACCGCCGAGGACGTCGTCCAGGACGCCTTCGCCGCCGTCTGCCGCAGACACGGCGCCCGGCTGGACGACCTCCAGGACGCGCACGCCTATCTGCACACCGCCGTGGTCAACGCCGCCCGCTCGGTGCTGCGCCGACGGCGTACGGCCCGGGCGTACACCCCGCCGTACCAGGGGCCCGGCGCGCCGGTGGACGAGCCGCTGCTGCTCGCCGAGGAACACCGGCAGGTCCTCGACGCCCTCGCCCAACTCACCCCGCGCCAGCGTGAGGTGCTGGTGCTGCGCTACTGGTCCGATCTGTCCGAGGTGCGGATAGCCGAGACCCTCGGCGTGTCCCGTGGCACGGTGAAGTCGACCGCGAGCCGTGCGCTCGACACCCTGGAGAAGCTGCTGGAGGTGGACCGATGAGCACTCACCCGCCGATCGAGGACCGGCTGCGCGCCGCGCTCGACGCCCGTGCGCGGCTCATCAGCGCCCACGACCTGTCCCCGTCCCGTCCCCCCACCGGCCCCGCCTGGGGGACCCGGCGGATACGCCGCGTCGTCTCCGCCGTAGCCGCCGCGGCGGTCGTCGCGGCAGCCATCGCCTTCCTCCTGCTGTCCGGCTCCCCGGGGCGCCCCCGCCCGGCACCGCCCGCGCGCGATCCCGGCGTCACCCACGAGACCTCACCCGTCCCCTCACCGGCCGAGTCCACGGCCCGGCCGACCCCCCAACCACGCTGACGCCGGGGAGGGCTGACCTCGGCTGTTATGTTCATGCCTTTGTGCCCAACGGAGGGATGAACGGCATAAGTACCGACACCAACAAGGCCCCGTACGACACTCCTTTCGCGCTGCGCGCCCACCGCACGCGCAGCACAGGGCTCGGACTGCTGCTCCTGGCGGGCCTGTCCTGGATCTACGTGGCCGTGCTGCTGTTCACGCCGTACAGCGCCGGGGATTACAGCAACCACTGCGACCCGCAGGCGCTCTCCGACCGCGAGCACGTGTACGAGGAGTGCGAGGCCAAGCGCGACTGGCCGAAGCTGATGGGCTTTCTGACCGTCGCGTTCCCGCTCGGCATCGTGGGCGTCGGCCTCTACGTCAGCGGCAGCACCCGGCTTCAACTGCGCGAGTACGTCGTCGAGACGCCGAAGCGGGCCGAACAGCCCTCCGAGTAAACGAGATAAAAGGGCTTCTCCTGGGAAGGTCACGCGTCCAAAGCCGCGAGTCGAGCTCGCCGCGAGTGACGATTGCGAGCATGGGTGCGGACTACGCATCGTGGAGGCGGTCGCGAGCCGCGATATGGGCCGAGCGAGTAGTGGGACGAGCGAGGGAGAGGCCATGGATCTGAAGCACCGCTCACCGGTCGGTGACGACGGGCATCAGCCGGGGCGGCCCGTGCCGCCTCCGCCGCCCGAGCAACCGGCGCCGCAGCCGGGGCAGAAGTGATCGACCGGCTGCTGGCCCAGCTCACCGAGAGCTTGGGGCGTCCCGTGCCCGTGGAGTGGGAGCGGGCCCTGCGGGCCGTGCCGCGGCATCTGTTTCTGCCCGACCGGCTGTGGCTGCGGGACGGGGACGGCGGCTACGCACTGTGCGACAGGGCGCGTGAGCCGGGGCGTTGGAGGGATGCCGCGTACACCGACGCGCCGCTGGTCACTCAGCTCGCGACCGAGGGCGGGCTTCAGGTGCCGACCTCTTCCGCGTCCGCGCCGAGCACGGTCCTCCGCATGCTGGAACAAGCGGAGATCGAGGACGGCATGCGGGTGTTGGAGATCGGCACCGGGACGGGCTTTCACGCCGCGCTGCTGGCGGCACGGCTCGGCGGTGACCGGGTCGTCTCGGTCGAGATCGACCCCGGTCTGGCGGAGGAGGCCCGGGGGCGGCTGGCCCGGGCGGGGTTCGGTCCGGCCGTGGAGTGCGGGGACGGGGCCCGGGGCTGGGCGGCGGGCGGGCCGTACGACCGGGTCATCGCCACTTGCTCGGTACGGGCGGTGCCGCCCGCCTGGCTGGAGCAGACCCGGGCCGGGGGCCGGATCGTCACTCCCTGGGACAGCGCCTGGTGCTGCTACGGGACCTTGGTGCTGGCCAAGGACGCCGACGGCGGGGTCTCGGGGCGCTTCGCGCCGTACGGCTCGTACATGACCATGCGGGGCCAGCGGCCGGACGTCGAGCTGAGCCGGGATGTGCTGCGGGAGGGGCAGGTGGCGGACCTTTCGGTGACCGGCCTCTCGCCGTGGGCCGTGGCCGGGCACGACCTGGACGCGCAATTCGCCATCGGGCTCGCCGTGCCCGGCGTCTGGCATTCCTGGGCGACCGGGGTCGCCGGTGTCCACACCCGGCTGTGGCTGGCCGACGACGCCGCCTCGTCGTGGGCCGCCGTCGACTACGACGGTGAGCAGACGGCGGCGTTCGCCGTCTCCCAGTTCGGGCCGCGCAGGCTATGGGACGAGGTGGCCGGGGCCCACCGGCGGTGGGTTGCCGCCGGTGGGCCCCGGGTGGACCGGTACGGGCTCGTGGTCAGTGCGCCTGGTAGCGGGCCACGTTCTGATCGGGTTGGGGCTGGTCGGGTTGTGTGCTGTGACGCCGGAAGCCGGACTTCTCCAGCACCCTGATGGACGGCGGGTTCGCCAGCTCCACGGTGGCGTGCACCGTGTGGACGCCCGGGGCGGTGAGCGCGTGCGCGGTGAGGGCGCGGGTGGCCTCGGGGGCGTAGCCGTGGCCTCGGCGGGAGGGCACGACGCCGTAGCCGATTTCGACGGCGCCGTCGCTCGGCGGCCAGAACAGGCCGATCGAGCCGATCACCAGACCGGTGGACCGCTCGATGATCAGCCGGTGGCCGTACGGGCCCAGCCAGTCGGGGTGCTCGGTGAAGAGCGCGGCGATGACCTGGTCACCCTCGGCGGGGAAGTCGTCGGCCCAGTGCGACGGCCGGGCGCCGTCCAGGACGGCGGCGGCCTCGGCGGGGGTCCATGACCGCAGGACGAGGCGGTCGGTGGTCAGGTCGGGATGAGCCGGTGGGACGGAGACGGAAGAGGACACGTGGTGCTCCTGGTCGTTCGGAGGACCCGGCCGTGCGCGGGCCGGACGCGGGCATGCTGATGAGGGCCGACCGCAGCCATATTCATCAAGCTCCCTCGTCACCGATGGGCACGCGTCTCTCGCGCCGCGAACGAAGACCCTAGCCAGCCCTCGCGCTCCCCACAATGGAGTCGCGCGGGGCAGCTGCTAGCTTGCGGAGATGTGAACGACAACGTGGACGACAGCGTGTACGTGGACCTGGGCGACGGCGTGGACGACAGCGTCTACGTGGGCAACGCGGGCAAGGACGCGGCGCTGGACCGGGGCTGGATTCTCGGGCACTTCAAGGAGGCGGGCGACCCCCGCCACAGTGCCGACGTGGAGATCAAGTGGGGTGTCCACCCGCCCGGGGACGAGCGGGCCCAGTGGGTGCGGGGTGAGCAGCGGACGGCGCTGCTGGTGCTCATCAGCGGGCGCTTCCGCGTGGAGCTGCCCGGCCGCAGCGTCCTCCTGGCGGAGCAGGGGGATTACGTCGTGTGGGGGCGCGGGGTCGACCACTCCTGGGTGGCGGAGGAGGAGTCGGTGGTGCTGACCGTGCGCTGGCCGTCGGTGCCCGGGTACGCGGTGCCGCGGGAGGACGAGGCGACGGCAGACGACAGGCGTCAGCTGCCGTAGAGCCAGCTCCCGTACGCCGCCTCGTCGACCACGCCGTACAGCCAGAACGCGGCGGGCGCCAGGACCAGGGCCATGACGCCGCAGCGGACCATGGCCGGGGCCATGATCGTGGCGCCCTCCCACTGGCTGGTGATCGAGCGAAAGTCGCGCCACCGGCGGATGACGCCGCCGCAGCACGCCCAGAGGAGCGCGCCGAACACGACGAACACCCCGCCGAAGACGAGCGCGAAGCCGCCGACGACCGCGATGAATTCCTCCCGGTCGCTGTGGTCGCCGACGCACCACATGGCAATCAGCAGGACGACGATCGATGCCAGTCCGTGCAGCGCCCCGCGCAGCAGGACGTCACGCACCCGCAGCCGTGGCTCGATTATCCGGCGCTCCCCCGAGTTCATGGCCGCACCCTATCCGGCCCGGTTACAGCACCAGCGCGCGGTAGCGGTCGGCCACCTCTGCCAGGACCTCGGCACCGTCGCGGGCCCAGAGGTCCGGGTTGAAGATCTCGACCTCGATGGGGCCGTCGTAGCCGGTCGCGTCGACCTGTTCGCGGAACCAGCGGAAGTCGACCGCGCCGTCACCGAGCTGGCCCCGGCCCAGCAGCACCCCCTCGGGCAGGGGCGTGATCCAGTCGGCGAGCTGGAAGGCGGCGATGCGGCCCTCGGCACCCGCGCGGGCGATCTGCGCGGCCGCGGTGTCGTCCCACCACAGGTGGTAGGTGTCCACGACGACGCCGACCTGGTCGGCCGGGAAGCGGATCGCCAGGTCGAGGGCCTGGGTGAGGGTGGAGACGACGCAGCGGTCGGACGCGTACATGGGGTGCAGGGGCTCGATCGCCAGCCGGACGCCGCGCTCGGCGGCGTACGGGCCCAGCTCGCCCAGCGCGTCGGCGATGCGCTCACGTGCGGCGAACAGGTCGCGGCTGCCGGACGGGAGGCCGCCGGAGACCAGGACCAGGGTGTCGGTGCCGAGGGTGGCGGCCTCGTCGATGGCGGTGCGGTTGTCGGCGAGGGCGGCGGCCCGCTCAGCGGGGTCGGTCGCGGTGAAGAAGCCGCCGCGGCACAGCGACGTGACGGTCAGCCCCGCGTCGCGGATGAGCCGGGCGGCGGCGTCCACGCCGTACTTCTGGACCGGCTCGCGCCACAGGCCGACGCCCGTGACGCCCGCCTTGACGCAGCCCTCGGCCAGCTCCGGCAGCGACCACTGCTTGATCGTTTCCTGGTTGAGGCTCAGGCGCCCCAAGGAATTCGGCGATGCGGCGTTCACTGGGCGACTCCATGGACGGACAGCAGGTGCTTCATACGGGACTCGGCCAGCGCCGGGTCCGGGAACAGGCCCAGGCCGTCGGCCAGCTCGTACGCCCGCGCCAGGTGCGGCAGCGAACGGGCCGACTGGAGGCCGCCCACCATCGTGAAGTGCGACTGGTGGCCCGCCAGCCAGGCCAGGAAGACGACGCCCGTCTTGTAGTAGCGGGTCGGGTTCTGGAAGAGGTGGCGGGAGAGTTCCACCGTGGGGTCGAGCAGGGCGCGGAAGCCCGCGCCGTCGCCGGTGTCCAGGCGGCGTACGGCCTCGGCGGCGAGCGGGCCCAGCGGGTCGAAGATGCCGAGCAGGGCGTGGCTGAAGCCCCGGTCGTCGCCCGCGATCAGCTCGGGGTAGTTGAAGTCGTCGCCGGTGTAGCAGCGGACGCCGTCCGGGAGGCGGCGGCGCAGCTCGACCTCGCGCCGGGCGTCGAGCAAGGAGACCTTGATGCCGTCGACCTTGTCGGGGTGGGCGGCGATCACGTCGAGGAAGGTGTCGGTGGCGGCGTCCAGGTCGGAGCTGCCCCAGTAGCCCTCCAGGGCCGGGTCGAACATCGGGCCCAGCCAGTGCAGGACGACCGGTTCGGTGGCCTGGCGCAGCAGGTGTCCGTAGACGTCGAGGTAGTCGTCCGGGCCTTTGGCGGCGGCGCACAGGGCGCGGGAGGCCATCAGGATCGCCTGGGCGCCGGACTCCTCGACGACGGCGAGCTGTTCCTCGTACGCGGTCCGCACCTCGGCCGCCGTGCGGTCGCCGGGGGCCAGCTGGTCGGTGCCGACGCCGCAGGCGATGCGGCCGCCCGCCGCCCCGGCCTCGGCGGCCGAGCGGCGGATCAGCTCGGCGGCGCCCGCCCAGTCGAGGCCCATGCCGCGCTGGGCGGTGTCCATGGCCTCGGCGACGCCGAGCCCGTGGGACCACAGATGGCGGCGGAAGGCGAGGGTGGCGTCCCAGTCGACGGCGGCGGGGCTGTCGGGGCTGACGTCGGCGTACGGGTCGGCGACCACATGGGCGGCCGAGAACACGACGCGGGAGGTCAGCGGCGCGCCGGAAGTCAGCGCCAGCGGCTCGGTGCGGGGCTCGTAGGGGCGGGTCGCGCCGCCCGGCCCGGGCAGGTGGAGGGTCACAGGTTCAGCTCCGGGACGTCGAACCGGCGGCCCTCCGCGGAGGACGCGAGGCCCAGCTCGGCGAGCTGGACGCCGCGGGCGCCCGCGAGGAGGTCCCAGCGCCAGGGCTCGTCCAGCGCGACGTGGCGCAGGAACAGCTCCCACTGGGCCTTGAAGCCGTTGTCGAACTCGTCGTTGTCGGGGATCTCCTGCCACTGGTCGCGGAAGGACTCGGTGGCCGGGAGGTCCGGGTTCCAGACCGGCTTGGGGGTGGCCGAGCGGTGCTGGACGCGGCAGTTGCGCAGGCCCGCGACGGCCGAGCCCTCGGTGCCGTCGACCTGGAACTCGACCAGCTCGTCGCGGTTGACGCGGACCGCCCAGGAGGAGTTGATCTGGGCGATGGCGCCGCCTTCGAGCTGGAAGACGCCGTAGGCCGCGTCGTCGGCGGTGGCGTCGTACGGCTTGCCCTGCTCGTCCCAGCGGGTCGGGATGTGGGTGGTGGCCTGGGCCTGGACGGTGCGGACGGGGCCGAACAGCTCGTGCAGGACGTACTCCCAGTGCGGGAACATGTCGACGACGATGCCGCCGCCGTCCTCGGCGCGGTAGTTCCAGGAGGGGCGCTGGGCGCTCTGCCAGTCGCCCTCGAAGACCCAGTAGCCGAACTCGCCGCGGATGGAGAGGATCTTGCCGAAGAAGCCGCCGTCGATGAGCCGCTTCAGCTTCAGCAGCCCCGGCAGGAAGATCTTGTCCTGGACGACGCCGTGCTTGATGCCCGCGGCCTGGGCGAGCCGGGCCAGTTCGAGGGCGCCGTCGAGGCCGGTGGCGGTCGGCTTCTCGGTGTAGATGTGCTTGCCCGCCGCGATGGCCTTCTTGAGGGCGTCCTCGCGGGCGGCGGTGACCTGGGCGTCGAAGTAGATGTCGACGCTGTCGTCGGCGAGCACGGCGTCCAGGTCGGTGGAGACGTCGGCTACGGGATCGAGGCCGTGGCGCTCGGCCATCGCCTTCAGGGCGTGCTCGCGACGGCCGACGAGCAGCGGTTCGGGCCACAGCACGCTGCCGTCGCCGAGGTCGATGCCGCCCTGTTCGCGGATGGCGAGCAGCGACCGGACGAGGTGTTGGCGGTATCCCATCCGGCCGGTCACACCGTTCATGGCGATCCGCACGGTCTTGCGTGTCACGTGGCTTCGTCTCCTCACCAGAGTCACCAGAGAGTGGTGGCAAGCACCTTAGTAAGCGCTTCACAGTAAGCGCTTACTAATCGCTACGCTAACTGCCCCGACCACCCCGTGTACAGAGCACGCACAGGGGCAGCACAGGGACAGTCAGCGCTTCACGGCGGAGTCACCGCAGAGTCAAGCGGTAGGCGAGGGGTGAACGCCCGGTGATCAGCACGCGCAGCCCGGAGACCGGCAGATCGCCGCCCATCCAGGTGTAGCGCTCCCCCGGGTCCACCACGGCGGGCTGGCGCGGGCCGCTGCCGTTGCCCGGGCCGAAGGTGATCACATCATCGCCCGACGTATAGGTCCCGTACCCCTTGACCAGCTGATACGTGTCCTTCTGGCCGGGCACGGGCTCGACCCCGGTCAGCGTGCCGCCGCCGCGGAAGCACAGTTCGAGGGCGAGCGGGACCTCGGACTCGCCGACCTCGACGTCCAGGTTCCAGCCGCCGTCCGCCTCGGCCGCCCGCACCTCGGTGTGCAGGGTGCGCCACTCCTTGGGGCGGTGCGGGAAGTCCATCGCGGACCAGAAGCGGCCGTCGTCCGTCAGCGGGTAGCGGCCGTCGGGGCGGCGGTGCTGCGGCGGCAGCGGCAGGTGGTATCCGGCGCGGACGTCCGCCCGCAGCCGCCAGCCGTCCGCCGTGCGCTCGACGTTCTCGGCGCGGAAGTGGCCGAGCGAGAAAAACTGCGGGGACAGCCGCAGCGAGTCCAGGATCGCCGCGCCCTTGCGCCACTTGAAGAACGTCGGATTGGTGGACAGACCCGAGGAGATCGCGTGGACGTCGGGGAAGTCCGTACCGCCGAAGAGCGACGTACGGGTGGCGCCCCGGCCGATCCGCACCAGCCCGCTGTCCTTGTCGCGCCAGGTGAACTCGGACGGCGCCGCGGTGGCCTTCGGCAGCGGCGCGGCCAGCTCCGGCTCGTCCAGCACCTCGGCGAGGAAGTCCCCGAGCGGGGTCTCGTCGAAGGTCTGGTCCGCGCCGCGCCGCTGGACGGTCTCCGCCATGGCCGCGAAGCGCCCGTCCTTCTCCCGTAGCGCCAGCGCCCGGTACTGGAGCCAGTACTCGGACAGATGCTTGACCGTCTTCTGGTCCTGGCGGCGCGAATGCACCGTCTCCACATCGCCGTTGGGCTCCACGAGGTGGAGCGTGGCCTCCAGGTTGCGGCGCACCGTGTCGTACAGCTTGGGGCGGTCGGTGAGCCGGGCGAGGGTCAGCAGCGCGGGGTTGGTGACGATGGGCGCGTAGGTGGCGCTGCGCTCGCTGTACTGGCCCGACGCGTACTGGTCGATGCCCTCGGCCAGCCAGGCGTCGATGCGGCGGGTGTAGCGGGCGTCGGGCCAGAAGGAGTGGACGCGGGCGAGCGCGGCGCACACCTTCCAGCGGTGGTTGGGGGTGTGCAGCCCGCCGGTGGAGAGCCCCGCCCCGGCCTTGCGGAGGATCTTCTTCAGGGTGGCGCGGACCTTCGCGGTGGACGCGTGGTCGTCGTCGTCCAGCAGGCCGTAGAGGAGGCCCAGGTCGACGATCGAGAAGGCGGTGTCCGGCGGGGAGTGCACCGCGCCCTGGTCGAAGAGGCCGTCGTCGAACTGGGCGGCGGCCAGCGCGTCGGCGAGCCGGGTCATGGGCGCGATGAGCGCCGCGTCGTGGTGGTGTCCGGCGTCGGCCCACACATGGACGGAGGTGAGCAGGCGCAGGCTGCGGGCGGCGGGACGGGCCTGGCCGAGGTTGTTCAGCTGGGCGAGGGTCGCGTCGAGCCCGTCGACCACCTCGGCCACCCGCTTGTCGGCGGCCTGGGTGAGCAGCTCCAGGAACGGCTTGTCGGTACGGCCGGTGGCGGACGCCCCCGGAGCGCCCGCGGTGAGCAGTCCGCCGACGGCGGCGGTTCCGGCGAGGAAGTGACGGCGAAGCAGGCTCATAGGTGGTGCTCCGTGGCTCTGGCGGCGATCGCGAGGGGGCCGGGGACGAGGAAGAGGAGGGGCGGGTAGGCCCAGGCGCAGACGGCGGCGGTGGCCACCGCCAGCAGCAGGACGAGGCTCGCGCGGGGCGTGCGCACACTGGCGTACGCCGCCGAGCGCAGCGCGGCGCGCCAGCTCGTCGCCGATTCGGGGCGGGCGCAGGCGCGCAGCAGGACGACCGTGAGCAGCCCGCCCACGACGAGCAGGGCGGGCCGGAAGGCGACCGCGCCGGGCAGGCCCGCCCCGGACGCGAGCGCGTTGAACAGCAGCAGCGCGCCGCCGGCCAGCGTCCCGGCCCCGGCCAGCAGGTCGCCGGTGCGCAGCCGGGCGCGCAGGGCTCGGAGGTAGCCGCCCGCGGTGGCGGGGGCGTCCTCCCGTACCCGGCGGTCGAGGACGGCGCAGGCCGTGGACATGGCGGCGGGGGCGGTGATCAGCGGCAACGAGGCGGCGGCGGTGGCCAGCCCCACGGCCAGGACGTCGGCGAAGAGGGCGAAGCGCGGGCCGGTCAGCTCGCCGGGTTCACGGGTGGTCGCGGAGGACGGCATGGCGGCTCACCCCTTGATTCCGGAGTTGGCCATGCCCTCGACCAGGAACCGCTGGAAGGCCAGGAAGAAGAGCACGATGGGCAGCAGGGCGAAGACCGACATCGCGAACATCGGGCCGAACGCCGACTGGCTGGAGGCGTCCACGAAGGAGCGCAGGGCCAGGGTCAGGGTGAACTTCTCCGGCTCGAAGAGGTAGATGAGCTGGGTGAAGAAGTCGTTCCAGGTCCAGATGAAGGTGAAGATCGCGGTGGTGATCAGCGCGGGCCTGGTCAGCGGCAGGATGACGCTGAAGAAGGAGCGGAACGGCCCGCAGCCGTCGATCCGGGCCGCCTCCTCCAGCTCGCGCGGCAGTCCGCGCATGAACTGGACGATGAGGAACACGAAGAAGGCGTCGGTGGCCAGGAACTTCGGCAGGATCATCGGCCAGTAGGTGTTCACCATGCCGAGCTGGTTGAAGATGATGTACTGCGGGATGAGGATCGCGTGGTGCGGCAGCATGATCGTCGCGATCATGAAGGCGAACAGCGGTCCGCGCATCCGGAACCGCAGCCGGGCGAAGGCGTACGCGGCGAGCGAGCAGCTGATGACGTTGCCGAGGACGGCGCCGCACGCGATGAGCAGCGAGTTCCACAGCAGCCGTCCGACGCTGACCTCGTTCACGCCCTCCATCGCGGTCGTGTAGTTGCTCCACTCCAGGTGGCTGGGGAGCAGCTTGAGGCTGGCGATGACCTCGTCGGCCGGTTTGAACGAGGTGGCCAGCAGCCAGGCCAGCGGGTAGAGCATCACCAGCAGGACGGCGATCAGGCAGACGTGCAGCACGATCCGGCCCGCGGGCCGCCGCTGGGCCACAGGCGCGTCGGTGGTGATCGGGGCGGTGGTCATCGGGCCCCCTCGTTGTTGTCGTTGGCGTAGAAGACCCAGGCCCGGGAGGTCCGGAAGAGGATCGCGGTGACGACGCCGATGGCCAGCAGCAGCGCCCACGCCATGGCGGAGGCGTAGCCCATGTGGGAGGCGGTGAAGCCGCGGTCGTAGAGGTAGAGGGTGTAGACGAGGGTGGAGTCGGCGGGGCCGCCCTTGCCCGCGCTGACCGCGAAGGCGGGGGTGAAGACCTGGAACGCCTGGATCATCTGGAGCACCAGGTTGAAGAAGAGCACCGGGGAGAGCATCGGGATGGTGATGGAGCGGAACTGCCGCCACCAGGACGCCCCGTCGACCGCCGCCGCCTCGTACAGCTCGGCGGGTATCTGCTGGAGCCCGGCGAGGAAGATCACCATGGGGGCGCCGAACTGCCAGATGGTCAGCAGCGCGACGGACAGGATCGCCCAGCCCGGTTTGTTGATCCAGCCGCCGATGTCGATGCCGACGCCGGAGAGGAGGTTGTCGACGGTGCCGCCGTCGTTGAAGATCGCCCGCCAGACCAGCGCGATGGACATCGACGCGCCGAGCAGCGAGGGGGCGTAGAACGCCGAGCGGTAGAAGCCCTTGCCGCGCTTGACGGACTTCAGCGCGATCGCGACGGCGAGGGCCAGCACCAGCTGCACCGGCACCGCGATCACGACGTACGTCAGCGTCGTGGTGACCGACCGCCAGTAGCGGGGGTCCTCCGTGAACATCTGGGTGTAGTTGCGGAGGCCCACCCATTGCGGGGCGTCGAACATGTCGTAGTCGGTGAACGACAGATACAGCGAGACGGCCATCGGCAGCAGCGTCAGCACGGTCGCGCCGATCACCCATGGGGACAGGAACACCCAGGCGGCGCCCTGCCTCTCGCGCTTCGGTGCCCGCTTGGCGCGCGCGCCGGGTGGCGCGGCGTCCTGGGGGCGGGTCGCGGTCGCGGTCATTGCCTCAGCTCCGCCTTCGCCTCGGTGATGTAATTCTCCGCCGCCTCACGCGGCGACAGGCGCTCGTACGACACCTGGTCGTAGTCGCGGGAGAAGGTGGACTGCAGCGAGGCGTCGCCCTTGGGCGGCGCGACGGGCGGGTCTTTGAGCTTGCCCTCGAACTGCTTCTGATAGGCGGAGACGACCTGGTCGAAGCCCTCCAGCTTGGGCAGCACCTTGTCCCGGATCGGGTCGTTGGCCGGGATGCCGCGGGTGGCGCCGAGGATGGCCCCGGCCGCCGGGTCGTTGAGCAGGAAGTCGATGAACTGGGCGGCCTGCTTGGGGTGTGGGGTCTTGGCGGACGCTCCGAAGAACATCGACGGCTTGTAGTACAGGGCGGGCTTGCCGTCGTCACCGGCGGGCAGCGGGGCCAGCTTCAGCCCCTTCCCGACGATGGGCTCGTAGCCGCTGGAGGGAGCGTCCCAGTTGAAGTCGGAGAGGGACTTCAGGCGGCCGAACGGGGTGTTCTCCACCGAGCCGTCCATCTGGGTGGTCTGCTCGGCGGAGGACACCAGTCCCTCCTTGCGGAGCTTGGTGCAGAACTCCCAGTAGCGGGTCAGGTCGTCGGCCGTGAAGCCCAGCTTGCCGCCGTCGGTGTACAGGGTCTTGCCCCGGCCGCGCAGCCAGATCTCGAAGATGTCCTCGCTCTGGCCCGGGTCGGTGGAGCCGACCCGGCCGCCGGTGACCTTCTTCGCCGCCTTCAGCTTGCGCATCGCGGCGGTCCAGTCGTCCCACGTCCAGTTGATCGTCGGCTCGGGGACGCCCGCCTTGCGCCACAGCGCCGCGTCGTACGGCATGGTCTCGGCGCCGCGGGCGACCGGCAGCGCGTACTGCTTGTCGTCCACGACCCCGGTGGCCAGCAGCCCCTTGTCGATGTCCGTGGTGCGCAGCTCGGGGTGTTTGCCGAGGTCGAGCAGGATGCCGGAGGTGGCGTACTGGTTGATCTGCCGGTAGTCCAGCTGCATCACATCGGGCGCGTCGCCGCCGGCGGCCTGGGTGGCGAGCTTCGCCTTGTACGTGTCGAAGCCCGCGAACGACGTGCTGATGTCGACGTCGGGGTGGCGCTTCTCGAACAGCTTGACGGCCTGTTCCGTGCGGGCCGCCCGGTCGGGGTTGCCCCACCAGGTGAACCGCAGGGTGACCTTGCCGCCCGAACCGCCGCCCTCACCGCCGCCGCAGCCCGTCAGGGTCCCGCCGAGTGCGAGGACGAGAGCCAGTGCGCAGGACATCTTTGTCCTTTTCTTGCGCATCGCTGGACCGACCTCCCTCCTGTGATGTGCCGATGTGCCTGTTCATGTGGGGCGTGTGGGGGATGCCGGTGCCTATTCGCCGTAGTACGGAAGCGTGGCGCCGGGCAGTTCGTATTCGTCGCGGCGGCCGCACATGCCGTAGCCGCCTCGGCGGCTGGGCCCGGTCGCGGTGACGCGCGCCTGCGCGAGGTGGGCCGGATCGCCTTCGGCGAGCGCGGTCAGCTGCTCACCGGTGCGGTGGGCGGCGGCGAGCGCGCCGTCCCGCCAACGCGGCTCCCAGTCCTTGACCTTGGGCGCGACGATCCGCACCGCCGCCTCGTGGAAGGCGCGCAGCGGCCCGTCGTCGCCCTTCTCGGCGGCGGCCCGCAGGGTCGCGTAGCCCTCGACCGCCAGGTCCCGGCGGGCCCGGGCGGCCGCCTCCGCCTCCGGGCCCTCCTTGGCGGGCAGCGCGGCGGCCGCCGCGTAACGCTCGGGGTCGGCCAGCACCTCGGGCGGGAACGTGAACACCGCGTCCCCGGCCTCGGGCAGCCCGCTGTTCTGCATCAGCACGGTCACCTTGAGACCGCCGCCCTGCACCATGCGGTGCACGGTGCCGGGGGTGAACCACACCACCGCGCCCGGCTCCAGCGGCGTCTCGGCGAAGCCGTCGGCGACGGTCAGGGTCTGGACGGCACCGCGCCCGGCGGTGACCACGTACGCCTCGGTGCAGGCGAGGTGGAGGTGGGGGCTGCCGCCGCAGACGCCGTCGGCCGCCTCCCAGTCGTACGCGCTGATGTGGGACATCCCCACGCCGCCCGGCAGGGGGGCGGGCATCGCGGTCATGTGGCTCACCACCCGTGGTTCTTGAGGTAGCCCTCGGCGCGCGTGCGGTCCCACGCGCCGTCGGCGACCACCACGCGGTAGCGGTAGCCGAAGGACTCCCCCGGCGGAAGCTCGAACTCCTCGAAGAACGCCCACGAGGGGGCGACCGAGGGGATCGGCTCGGAGCGCACGAACCAGTGCGAGGCATGGATGGCCTCAGCGTTCTCGGGGGCGTGCGCGAACAGCAGCGTCGAGTGCGCGTCGATGGCGTCGTGCTCACCGGTGAACGCGACCCAGGGGGCGTCGGCGGCGGGGGTGCCCATCAGGTCCGAGGCGCCCGCCTCGCCCTCGCCGCCGCGCCCGTCCGGGCCGAAGGCGTCGCCGCCGGTGAAGTCGCGGGGGCCGCGCCAGTTGAGCCCGGTGTACCCGGCCATCTCACGGCCCGCGGCGGTCGGGGAGCCGAAGTGCAGCGCCTCGCCGCGGATGTTGGTGAGGCGGATGGACCAGTCCAGGGCCCAGGTGCCCTCGTCCGGCTCGACCGAGTGCAGCTCGATGGTGCGCAGCTCGCGCGCCCACTCCTGGCCGCCGTTCTCGACCCAGGTGAGCTTCTCGGTGAAGCGCAGCCGGTCGTCGGTGACCGTGAACTCCTCGAAGCCGTCGTGCCGCATCGAGCCGACCCGCTCGTCGACCCGCTGGTAGCCCTGGTCGGGGCCGAGGTAGGAGTTGCCGCCCCAGAAGTTCTGGCCGGACAGATGGCTGGAGGTCATCTGCAGACCCTTGTGCCAGCGGTGGTCGTTGGGCCGGTATCCGGAGACCGCGCTTCCGGCGAGGGTGCGCAGCGGGTGCGCGTACGGCTTACGGGCCTCGAAGGCGTCCGGGTCGGGCGCGTAGACGTAGGCCATCAGCTCGACGCCGCCGGAGGCGACCGAGATGCGCTCGCCGTGGGTGTGGGTGACGGTGATCTGCTGGGTCATGACGGCCTCAGCTCTCCTTCTTCGGTGCCCACTCGGGGTGGCTTCCGTGCATGGCGTCGTAGTACGGGTCCCCGGGCGCGATCTCTCCCGCGTGCACGGGCTGCCCGGTGAAGGCCGCCTTGTAGAGCGCGGCGATGAATTCGAGGGTGCGGCGGGCGTCCGGTCCGCTGCCCGGGGGCCGTACGCCGTCCCGCATGGCGTCCAGCAGCCCGGTCAGCTGGGCCGCGTGGGAGCTGGGCAGATCGGCGGCGGGAGTGAGCCAGCGCTCCTGCCGGGCGGGCTCGTCGCGGACGTGCGGGGCGGGGGTGTAGACCCAGTCGTCGTTGCGGTGGCCGTAGAGGTGGGTCAGCTCGACGGTGGCGTCCGCGCAGTCGATACGGATGCGGCTGACCTCGTCGGGCGAGAGCACGCTGTTGACGACGGTGGCCATGGCGCCGTCGGCGAACCGGACCAGCGCGGTGGAGACGTCCTCGCTCTCCACGTCGTGCACCAGCCGCCCGGCCATGGCGCGGATCTCGGTCCAGTCGCCGAGGAGGTGGAGCAGCAGATCCATCTGGTGGATGCCGTGGCCCATGGACGGCCCGCCGCCCTCGCTGTCCCAGCGGCCGCGCCAGGGGACGGCGTAGTACGCGGCGTCCCGGTGCCAGGTGGTCTGGCAGTGGGCCACCAGCGGACGGCCCAGCGCCCCGGTGGCCAGCAGGTCCTGGGCGTGGACGGCGCCCGAGCCGTAGCGGTGCTGGAAGACCACGGAGGCGTACGGGCCGCCCGCCTCCTGCTCGGCCGCCGCTATCTCGTCGTACTCGGCGAGCGTGAGGCACAGCGGCTTCTCGCACAGCACCCACGCACCGGCCCGCAGGGCGGCCACCGTCTGCTCGCGGTGGAGGGACGGCGGGGTGCCGATGAGGACCAGGTCGGGGCGCTCGGCCTGCAGCATCGCGGCCACGTCGGGATAACCGGCGACGGTGAACCCGGCGCTCTCGGCGGCCGTCGCGCGGAAGGTGGCGAGTCGTTCCTCGTCCACATCGACCGCGGCGACCAGCTCGACCCGGTCGGCGTGATCGCGCAGGGCGGGCAGATGGCTGCCCGTGACGATGGCTCCGGTGCCGATGACCGCGGCACGGATACGGGCGGGTGCTGCTGCGGCGGCGGACTGCGGTGTCGCCATGGGGTGAGGCTCCTCGCCAACGGGACGGAAAGCGCTTGCTGGGGGTCGACCCTAGGCACGGGCCTGATGTCAGGACAAGACCCCGGCGAGCAGATTCCCGAGCCCTTTCCCGCTTCGACGCGCGAGGGCCGCGGCGGTGCTCACCAGTGAGACGATGGACCCGGCCCCACCAGCCCACGCGGTGTCCCAGGCGACCATCCAACGGAGGAAACATGGCAGTGACCCTGGCCGATGTGGCCGCACGGGCTCGGGTCTCGGCGGCCACCGTGTCGCGCGTCCTGAGCGGCAACTATCCGGTCGCCGAATCGACCCGGGCCCGGGTGCTGCGCGCCGTCGAGGACCTGGAGTACGTGGTCAACGGCCCGGCAAGCGCTCTCGCCGCCGCCACGTCCGATCTGGTCGGGGTGCTGGTCAACGACATCGCGGACCCCTTCTTCGGCATCATCGCGGGCGCCGTGCAGTCCGAGATGGGCTCCCCGGGCGGCAACGGCGGTTCCCATGGCTCCAATGGTTCCCATGGCTCCGGTCCGGAGTCCGGGCGCGGCGCCGAGAAGCTGGCCGTCATCTGCAATACGGGCGGCTCGCCCGAGCGCGAGCTGAACTACCTCACCCTGCTCCAGCGGCAGCGCGCCGCCGCCGTCGTCCTCACCGGCGGCGCGGTCGAGCGCCCCGGCCACACCGAGGCGGTCGCCGCCAAGGCGTCCCGGCTCGCCGCCTCCGGCACCCGGGTGGTGCTGTGCGGGCGGCCCCCGATCGAGGACGCGATCACCCTCACCTTCGACAACCGCGGCGGCGCCCGCCGTCTGACGGAGCATCTGCTGACCCTCGGCCACCGCCGCATCGGCTACGTCGCGGGCCCCGCCGAGCGCACCACCACCCGCCACCGGCTGGAGGGCCACCGCGAGGCGCTGACCGCGGCCGGGCTCGACGAGGACGCGGAGCAGCTGACCGTCCACGGCCTCTACGACCGCGCCTCCGGCTACGACGCGACCCTCGAACTCCTGCGCCGCGACGCCGGTCTGACCGCCATCGTGGCCGCCAACGACACCATCGCCCTGGGCGTGTGCGCGGCCCTGCGCGACCAGGGCCTGCGCATCCCGGAGGACGTCTCGGTCGCGGGCTTCGACGACCTCCCGTTCAGCGCCGACGCCGTGCCCGCCCTGACCACGGTGCGGCTGCCGCTGCACGACGCCGGGGTACGCGCCGGACGGCTCGCCCTCGGCCGCGAACCGCGGCCGCCGGGCGGGGTGGCCATGGTGCGCGCCGAACTCATGGCCCGCGCCTCGACGGCCCCGCCGAAGCGCTGAGGCGGGGGCGTACGGAATGGCGAACGTCCGACTACGCGACCCCGCCCCCGGCGACCTGGGCTGGATCGTGCACCGGCACGGCGTGGTGTACGCCCGGGAGTACGGCTGGGGCGCCGAGTTCGAGGCCATGGTGGCCCGTATCGCCGGTGACTTCGGCACCCGGCACGACGCGGCGTACGAGCGGGTGTGGATCGCCGAGCGGGACGGCCGCCCCGTCGGTTCGGTGATGTGCGTACGGGACGAGGCGCCCGCGACGGCCCGGCTGCGGCTGCTGTTCGTCGAACCGGACACACGGGGACTGCGGCTCGGCGAGCGGCTGGTGACGGCGTGCGTGGACTTCGCCCGCACGGCGGGGCACCGCGAGCTGGTGCTGTGGACCACCGACGTCCAGGCCACCGCCCGCCGGATCTACCAGCGGGCGGGGTTCGAGCTGACCGCCGAGGAGCCGCACCGGGGGTATGGCGCAGGGCCCGTGACCGCCCAGGACTGGCGGCTCGTTCTCTAGGTTCTCCTGGGTTCACCCACCAGGGAAGACCACATCACTGCACGAGTAGAAGCTCTGGTCGAAGTGGCTGGCCTGCCAGACCATGAAGACGACGTGGCGGCCGGTGCGCCCGGGGGCGTTGACCGGAATCGAGACGGTGACCCCGTTCAGGGCGGGGTCGGTGGACGGCTCCCCCACCCCCGGGGCGATCTTGCCGGTCTGGGCGACGAGTTCGAGGTTGCTCCAGCGCAGCGGCTGGGTGACCGGGTCGTAGCCCTGCTTGGTCACATAGATGCGGTAGTAGTCCGCACCGTGTTTGGCCTGGTCGTGGTTCTTGAACGTAAAGCTGTTCCCGACCGAGGTGGCCTCCCACTTCCCGGGCACGTCCATCGCGTTGTACCGGCCGGACGAGGTGTGCCCTGCGCTGCACAGCTGCCCGTCGGGCAGCGCGGCCTGATGGTTGCCCGCGACGCCCTCGCGATAGAGCCCGTTCCAGTTCCACATGGCGTTGGTGTCGGCCTGCCACGCCTGCCAGCACATGGGGTCCTTGGTCTTCATCTCCGGGTTCTGGAAGTCGCCGCCCCAGCGCTTCCAGCACCCGTAGTTGCGTGACGCCGGACCGATGGCCGACCCGTGCGCGGCGGCGGTGTCCACCAGCGCCACGGTGGCCAGCAACGTCGCGGCGGACGCGACGGCCGAGGCGCGAAGACCCCAGCGACGAACATGCCCATGACAATTCACTTGCGCCTCCGGTTCCGCTTCGAGGGGTGCGGGAGCGCTCCCATGGTAGGACGGGGATCATGAGGCGGCCATACGTACGACGGGGGCGCCGTCGCCCGGGAGGAACGCGGCACCGCGAGCCCACTGCCCAGGCCTCGGGAAATGCCTAGACCTCGGGGAGGGAGGGATCGGGCGTCCAGGGAGATGGCGCGGTGATGGACCAACGTTCGTGATCACGCCAGGCCCCGTCGATATAGAGATAGGCGGGCGACATACCTTCGTAGGAAAAGCCCAGGCGCCGGGCCAAGGCCAAAGACGCCGTGTTCGCCGACTGAACGTTCACCTCCAGCCGGTGGAGCCGCAGTTCGTCGAAGGCGTGCCGCAGGACGAGAGTGAGCCCTTCGGTCATGTAACCCCGCCCCGCGGACGGGGCGAAGGCCGCATAGCCGATGGACGCGCCCTGGTAACGGCCCCGGATGATCGAGTTGATGTTGACCGTGCCGGCAGCCTCACCGGTCTCCCGAACGCGGATCACAAAGCCCCGGTTGGTGCCGTCATCAAAGCGGCGCATCCACGCCTGGAACGCCTCCGCGGTCGCGGGCAGCCGCATCCACGGCGAATGAAGCTCGGCACTGGCCCTCACGAGCGAGCAGAACTCATCCTGGTCGGCGAGGGTGAGCGGACACAGTTCGACCCGTGACGGTATGGGGGACATGGGCCCATGCTAGGGCTCTTCCCTGAACAGAAGATCGCATAAGTGATCCACTTCTGAAAAATCCCTGGTATACCGATGCGCAGCCCCCGAGAGTGGCCATACGGACACCCGTTCCTGGCCCAACCTCCCGGCATCTCCTAAGCCCGGCTCCCGGAGGAAACAGTACGAGCCCTTTCCTGGAGCCGTCTGGTTCTCCATGGACCGTAAGATCCCGATCGCCCGTACGGGTGGGGCGACGCTTCGCGGTCTACGTGCCACGGGTCGCGGTTCGCCCTGGTGAGGCCACTCCAGGCGCGTTCGCCAGGGACGCGCGAAAGAAACTGGTAATGATCATCCGGAAGCCGGTGTGCCCCGTCTGGTTCGCATGCCGCAGACACCACACCTCCGGCTGCTTCGCATCGTCAGCCGCCCCGGACGAGCCATCGCACGTCGTGCATCCGGCCTCCAAGATCGGTCCGCTTCCGAGGACATCCGAACTCAGGGTCCAGTCCCCCTGCCTGATCACGGGGTTTCCCGCCATCACGACTGCCTCTCTTCAAGTTCTCCACTGACCATTGAGATCCGTTCTCCATCGGGAATCGCCAGGACAGCCCAGACCGCCTTGCCCACCACCGCTCTTGGGGTCACGCCCCACTGATCGGCGAGCGCCTCCACCAGGACCAGCCCTCGGCCATGCACAGCTTCGAGGGGCGGAGTCCTCAGCTTGGGGTGCAGATCTCCCGCATCGTGAACCTCGATCCGTACGCTGCCCCCTTGATACAGGTAACGCGTCTCGATCTGACGTCCGAGCACACGCGCATGACGCACCGCGTTCGTCATCAATTCGGAGAGCACCAGGAGCGCGACTTCTTCCATGGCGGGCAGGCCCCAACTCGCCAGAGATTTGCGCAATTCGCCCCGCGCCAGGGCAACACTTCGAGGGTGGCGAGCCCAGCGCTTCACCACCGTACGCTCATCCGGGCTAGTCAGCTCTGGCTTCATGGGGACAGCGTGCCGGTCAGGGGCACCACTCGGGCCAGCCAATGGGGTACCCCGAGCGGCGAAACGGGGTACCTCAGCACTCGGCGCGTTCTACGGTGGACTTAGCGCGTCCCTACACCTCGTGAGCGGCCCATGAGTGAACGTGAAGCCCGTCGGAGCGGATACCCCCTTACCATTCCAGACCGCTTGCTGCTGAGCGAGGGCATGAAACGGGCCTGCAGGCAGCGGAACTTCGGCGAGATCTTCCGGCTGGTCAACCGGCGGGGACCAGTGAGCTACGCCGAAATCGCTGCTGCTGTCGGCAAGATGACCAGCGCCCGGGTAGGCGACGTGATCCGAGGTGTTCGCGGGATTCGCGGCCTGACCGTCATGGAACGCATCGCCGATGGGCTGGGCATTCCTGGCCACATGCTCGACCTTCCCGAACGGCCGTGGGAGGGTACCCCGTCACCAGGTATCCCTGCCCAAGAGCATGACTACGCTCGCAATGGCCAAGGCGCTTGGGCCGACCTCTGGTCCGAACCTTCAACGGGGTCAGCCTCTGGTCTGCCAACTGCGCACGTGGCCCCATCGAGTTCGGCGGACGCGGATGCGTTACCCGAAGTCGTTCTGGTTTCGGTGTATGCCGACGGGAGAGAGCAGATCGTGCCGATAGACCGCCGAGCCCTTCTCGGGCACGCGATTGGTGTGGCCCTGCCAGGTAACCCACGTCCCAGGCGTATCCGGCCACACCGCCTTTCATCGGGGCACAGCGAAGCGGCGATCGAGCATCTTCGCGACATGTGGCACACCCTGGTCCGAGCCGACAACCTCTTCGGCCCGCGCCACACTCTCACAGCAGTGCACCAACAGCTCGATGTGCTGCAAGGTCTTCTGGAGGACAGCCGCGGCGAGCATCGGCAGGAGCTGCTGAAGCTGTCGGCTCAGTACGCCGAGTCCGCCGCATGGCTCCACGAGGACTCTATGGACGCGGCCAGCGCGGAAACGTGGACAAGCCGGGCCATGGAATGGGCCATGGAGGCTGATGACGAAGCCATGCTGTCGTGGACTCTGTTTCGCCGCAGCCAGCTCGCGGCGGGCAAGAGGAACGCAGGGCAGGCAATCGGACTCGCGCAAGCTGTCCAGCGCCACGAACGAGCGCTCACCCGTCCGATGAAGGCGGCAGCTATCCAGCAGGAAGCACAGGGGCTTGCTCTCGACGGAGACGAGGTCGCCTGTCATCGGAAACTGGACGAAGCCCACGAGTTCGCCGCGCTTGCTGAATCCTCCGGTGACGCGCGATCCGGTCACGGAGATTTCTGCACCCCCAGCTACATCGAAATCCAGCGCGCGAATTGCTGGCTCAACCTGTCCCGGCCGGACCTGGCGGTCTCCACCTTCCAGCCCGCGTTGGCCGGTCTTCCGGACGTCTACCAGCGAGACCGGGGACTTGCTCAGGCACGCCTGGCCATGGCGTACGTGGGAATCCAGGAGTACGAACAAGCCGCTGCTGAGAGCGCTTCCGTACTCGACATGGCCCGCGACTCCGGTTCCGGTCGCACTCTGCAAGAGGCAGTCAAGGCGGTCAACGCTCTTGCGGCGGCGAGTAATGTTCCTGCTGTGCGGGACCTACTCGACGCAGTTAAGGGGAATGCGGGGTTCTCATGGCCACGCCGGACGAACTGACGGCCATGCGGCGAGCCATCGCCATCTCCGCCCAGGGCCTCGGGACGACGAGCCCCAACCCTCCCGTCGGATGCGTGATCCTCGACCGCGACGGCATGCCGGTCGGCGAGGGGTACCACCTCCGCAAGGGAGAGCCCCACGCCGAGGTCAACGCGCTGGCCGCGGCGGGCGAGCGGGCCGAGGGCGGCACGGCCGTGGTGACGCTGGAGCCCTGCAACCACCACGGCCGGACCCCGCCGTGCCGACAGGCGCTGATCGTCGCGAAGGTGTCCCGCGCCCTGATGGCTGTCATGGACCCCACCTCGCGCGGGGAGGGCGGCGCGGCGGTGCTGGAGCAGGCGGGCATCGAGGTGGAGCGCGGCGTCCTGGAACAGGAAGCGCTGCTCGTCCTCGGCCCGTGGCTGCACTCGCTGCGTACGGGGCGTCCGTACATCACCTGGGCGTACGACGACCGGGCCGTGAACGAGCTGCGCCGCACCCACGACTTGGTGATCCGGCCGAACGGGTCGGTGGAGGAAGGCACGCCGGGCGTGCATGGCGAAGGTGCGTTCCACGTTCCGCCTCCCCTGGCGGGCGACGATCCTGAGACGGCCTTGCGCACCCTGGCCGAGGCGGGGGCGCGCACGGTGCTGATCGAAGGCGCCTCGAACGACGCGGCACGGCTGCTCGCCGATGCGGTGCACCGCCTGATCATCGACGCACCTCAAACGCCCCCGTCGTCCGGGCCAGCGGCGGCGACCGGGGCATCGCTGCCCGAGGGGTTCCGGATGGTCGCCGTACAGCCCATGGGCCGGTATGTGCGGCTCACGGCGGAGCGGGGGACGTAGGCGTAGATCGGTCGACTCACTGGTCCTTGACCGGCGGGCAGTAGCCGGTCTCCTCGCCGACGGTGTTGATCTCGGCGTTGGAGCGCGAGTCGCCCGCGTAGTTGATCTGGTCCGTGCAGGGCACCCCGTCCTT
This sequence comes from Streptomyces sp. NPDC005962, assembly GCF_040629205.1. Lineage (NCBI taxonomy): Bacteria > Bacillati > Actinomycetota > Actinomycetes > Kitasatosporales > Streptomycetaceae > Streptomyces > Streptomyces sp. NPDC005962. Next base: position 83,297 of record NZ_JBEXVE010000035.1, read on the forward strand.
CTTCGGGGTGCCCTGCACGGAGTTCTCGGCGGTCTTGGACGTGGGGTCCTGCGAGGCGCTCGTGGAGGCGGTTGAGGGCGCGGCGCCTGTTGTCGGCCGCCGCTGATGATCTACCGCCGCATGGCTGACGTCCCGCCAACGGCCGCGCCGCGTCAGTTCCTGCGGCGACGCCGCTGCCCGTAGGGGCCGTGCCGGTCGTGGGCCCGCCACACCTCCTCATGAATGTCGCGGTCCTCGCTGTCCGCCGCCCTGCTTCCGGGAGTCGCGATGGTCTCCCCGCGTTCGATCATGGCCTGCATCGAGGTGACACTGCGGTCGACGTGTTCATCACTGAAGTGACCGCTGTTGCGCTCGCGCGGTAGCCCCGGCGGGACCGGCTCGGTGGCGAGCTGCTTGGCCTTGTTGCGCTGCGGCTCAGGCGTGGCGTTCGTACCGCTCATTGATGACCCCCCGGTCTCGCTGAAAATCCCCTTACAGCGTGAAGAGATCATTCCCCTAAAGGCCTCCCAAGAAACGGGAGTTGACCCCTCGGGCGCCCTCTTTCTGCTGGCTCGACGGACGGTCTACGGCAGGGACAGGAGCGCCCCCGTCCGGGAAACCGCTCGCGCCGAGGCGGCCGTACCGGAAGGATCGGTTCATGCGCACCGCAGGTGCGCACCCCTCGAGAGCAAAGGTGTACCCCCTGAGCACGCGGCAGGTCATCGAGTGGACCGAGGACGGCCGGGACCAGGCCGCCGAGTGGCGGTCCGAGAGCGGGGCGGCGCCGCCGCGGCGGGTCGTGATCGCGGACGATCGGATGACGGCCGACGCCGCGTACCGCCTCGTCTGCGAGGGCACCGCGCTGCTGTGGCGCGGCGATTACCAGGGCGCCCGGCAGCTGCTCGCCGCGCTGGCGCGGCGGGTGGACCGCGGTCCGCGTCGGCCCCGGGGGCGGCGCGGACCGGCGGAGACCGCGGCCGAGGCGTTCCACCGGCACCGGCAGGAACAGGGGCGGCGGGCCCGGCTGCTGGGGATGCTGCTGGTGCCGCTGGACGCCGACCTCGCCGTACCGCTGCGCCGGGCGCCGGCGGAGGACGCACGTCTCTCACCTCGACGAACGCTAAACCTTGCCCCCAAGGGCAAGGTCAAGACCGCCCCTTCGGCCGTGCGGGTTCGTTCCACCCATTGACGAGCCCGTCGCACAGGACGGGGCGAGCGGGTGTGAGCAGAGGCTCCGGCGTACGGGCTCGGGCAGCTGGGAAGCAGTACTCAGCTGGGGAAGCTGCGCAGGAGCAGGCGCCACGCCGCGGTCGACGAGACCGGCGTCAGGGTGGCCGTCCGGGCGTCCGCCCCGGTCACGGCCCACAGCCCGTCGGCGGTGTCGAGGACCCGCAGGGTGCCCGTGCAGGTGTTGCCCGACGCATCGGGCCACCGCGTCGCCACCTCCCACCACCGCGCGCCGTCCGCGGTGGACGCGCCGACCGCCGCCAGCACCCGGAGCCCGGCCGGCGGACCGTCGTGCGGCGCGGCACCGGACAGCTCCTCGGGTGCGGCACCGAACAGGCCGTCGACCTCGGCGGCGGGCAGCGGCACCGGCACCGCGCCGGGCACCGGCCGCGGCCCGAGCCCGACGACCCGGGCCACCGCGGCCGGCACCGAAACGGGCACCAGGCAGGCCAATTCCACCAGGCCGTCCGGGGCGTCTTGCGCCTTCGAGGTGTCCGGGGGCTCCGGGGTGTCCGGGACCTCGGGGGTGTCCAGGAGCAGTGCCGCGGACTCGGCGCCCAGCCAGCCGGCGCCGTGCACACCGCTGCCGTCCACCGCGGCACCACGGACGGACACCATGCACACGGGGTCGGCGATGGCTTGCGCCAGCGGCGCGACGGCCGGGTGCGGCTGCCCGTCGGACAGCACCCCGGCGTCCACCAGCGCCCGCAGCCCCGCGCCGTCGGCCCGCTCGCCCTCCGCCCAGTCGTAAAAGGCCTCGAACAGCTCCGGGGACAGCCGCAGCCGCCCGCTGTCACGGTCGAAGTACGCAGTGGCCGTGCCGGCCGTACCGGCCCTACCGGTCACGCGGCCCCCTCCCGGAGCCGGAAGCGGCCCGCGACCGAGGCGAACAGCTCCGCCTTCGCGTCGTAGTCGAAGGTCGCGGCCGAGGCGGTCACGGTGAAGCCGCGCCGCCCGCTCGTCCACGCCCACTGTTCCGCGGTGATGGCCCCGGCCTCGGGGAGAACATGGTGGAAGAGCCGCCGCGTACCGGAGCCCGCGGGCTGCTCGTCCAGCAGCAAGTAGTCCTGGAGGTGGTCCGTCAGCGCCTGGCCCACGATCCGCTGCCACTGGTGCCCGTCGGCGACGTCCTCGGCCGTGACGACGACGTTCGCACGGAACGCCGCGCCGTCGCCCGGCTCCACCGCGATCAGGGCGACCGGCGGCCCCGGTGACTCGACCTGCTCCCAGTGCGCCGGCAGCGCGATGCGGAACTCCCGCTCCTCGTAAGGGCGCAGTTCGTTACTGGTCATGTGAGCTGCCCCGCCTGCTCCTTGATGAACGCGGCCACCTGCGGTGCCCTGCCCCTGGCCACGTCAAATACGTGGGCGTCGCTCGCGGTCCGCACGACCAGCCGGCGGAAGGGCGACCGCATCCAGAACCCCCGGCGCCGGCGGCCGTCCGCGCCCGCCCGCGCGGGCACCACCTCGACCCCGGTGATCTCCCCCGCGGGAACCGTCACCACGGTGGTCTTCCCGCGCAGCGAGTCCTCGCGCTTGGTGGCGGCAAAGCCGAGGCCCTGCGGGTACCAGGCCAGCGTGCCCTCGACGGTTCCCTTGCGGGCCAACGCGTGATCCTGCTCGTCGGTGTCCGGATCACGCACCCACCCGCCCTTCCACTGCACCACGGGCTCGGCCACATGCCCGAACTCCCGCCGGACCTCTTCCTGGCTGAGCACATCAGGACTCACCGCGGTGCAGGACTGCGCCAAGGTCCCCAGAGCGTCCTGCGGCTGCCTTCCCTTGCGGTCTTTCTTGTGCTCGCCCTTGCGGAACCATCGGGGGCCCCACCATTTCGGGGGGTCCTTCACGCCGATGAAAATCAGCACGAGGCAGAAAACGCTGACCAGGCCGAAAGGGAGGGCGATCACCATGGGGAGTCCGAAGAACGCAGCCGCCCCCACTCCGAAAAACGGGAATGCGAAGGCAGGGATACCGACGAGCGCGAGGGCGGGGCCGCGATTGATGGCTGCCCAGGCCCGAGCCGACGGTGTCCGGCCTGCCCAGCACCAGGCGAAATATGTGATCCCCACGCCACCGGTGATAGTGAAGAGCAGTCCGCTGATGCCCCAGGATTTGCCGTACTCGGCTTCCAGATAACCACCGAGGAACATCAAAGCCATCACGACGACGGGTGACCGGGGCGAGAAGACCGAGGGGGTTCGCTGTCGTGCCATCGCGCTATCACTTTCCAATCAAGCTGTTGAACCCGTCCGCGATCTTGCTGCCGACCCCGGAACCGGCCGCGGCACCGACGAGGCCGCCGACCACCGCGCCCACCGGCGCGCCGACTCCGCCGAACGCGGCACCCACCGCGGCACCGCCCGCAGCTCCGGCTTCCGCGCCACCCCACGCGCCGAGGGTCGCCCCGGTGGCTTTGGCCCCGGTGCGGGCGACACGCTTCCCGGTCGACATGTCGGGGTCCTGGGAGTCCTGGCCCCACTGACTCAGCCCTGAAGTGACGGCAGTGAGCCCCAGGCTCGCCCGGCCGCCCCACTTGCCGACGGTCAGCCACTTGCTCCGGCTTGCGGCGGCATAGGACTTGGCCTCCCAGTTACTGCTCCACATACGCCGGAAGGTGTTCTTCCACGGTGGTTCGTTCTTCCACGGCAGAAAGCGTCCACTACCGTTCTGCCACGGCAGATAGCCGGCTCTGGGGGCAAATTTGCCGTGCCTGTAGTAGCTCGCCCACGACACACTGGCACCGAGCCCAGTCGTCCCGAAACCACCCCACCCCAGGTACTGGCGCCCCTGCTCGGCCCAATTCGTGCCGGCGCCGTCGTTCGTCGCGTTGATCTTGTCCACCGCGGTCTGGCGCGCCTCGTCATGGGCGGCGGTCTTGATGCGTACGGCCGAGGCGATGCGGTCGTTCTCCTCGACCAGGTGCGGCTTGTGCCGCCAGCCTTCTCCCAGCGGCTTGGCCTGGGCGACGAGGCTCTCGGCGTCTCGCTTCAGCTGCTGGAGCGACTTCTTGACCGGCGCGCCGGCGTGGGCGTACTCCTGCAGAGCATCGGCGGCGGTCCGGGCGGCCTCGGCGAGCTTGCTCGCCTGCTGCTTCACGGGCACTGCCTTCTCGGCGAGGAACGCACCGTGCGGCGCACCGTAGTTCAGCGCAATGCCCTCGGCCCACGAAACATCGATTTCCCCGCCGCGGCGCTCCAGCCCGGAGGCGTTATAGCGAATTTTCTTGAGCGCCGCCCCCAGATCATCGAAGTGGACGTCGTCCAGCGTCGGAATTTCCTCGGGATCGACCAGCGCATCCGTCATTCACCGACCACCCGGCCCGAGCCAGCCGTTTCCCGTGGAGTTCTCCCGGTCGATTCCCTGATGTGCGTTCCCCCGCATTTCGTGGTCCCCGTCGTCGAATAGTCCGGTCGCCTCCCCGGCGCCGTTCACCGTGCGCGTCACCCGGGACGACATGATGCCGGTCTTCTGCTGGACGTCTCCCGAGAGCCTGGCCAGGGCGCCCGCGACGGGAGTGTCGCTCGCCAGCCCCGCTTCGTCGAGGGCGTCGAGCAGCATCCGGACGTCCGTGTCGATGTCGGCGCCCTGCCTGGTGGCCTTCCGGCCCGTCTCATGCATCCCGGTCGGCGAAATGTCGAATTTCATGACTCGGCCCTCAGCGAATTCCGTTCGACGCACTCTCGAATAGCCGTGCGGTAACGATTCGCTCTCTCGGCATCCAGTGGCCGCCATCGGCAGCACCACGGACCGGCCGGCAGAGCGCGGACAGCGTCTCGCTTCTCCGGTTGAATTCGAGGCTCACCCCGTTGTCCTCTCGCTCGGGTATACGGATGCGTCCACCCGTACCGCCCCCAGTGAAACCGACCGCGCGGCGCCGGGACAACCCCGGCCCGAAGGGCGCGCCTGCTATTGCCGGGGATGTCGGACACCGCTGGATGAAGTGCCCTGCGGACCCTGGACTACCGTCTCCAGCGGGTGCGGCGGCTCACCGATGTCGATCCCGGGACCGCCGTTGGCGGCGTCGTAGCCGGGGCCGCCGACCAGGGTGTCGTTGCCGGAGTGTGAGGCGTTGTCGGGGCTGTCGCCGAAGAGGTAGTCGTTCCCGGTGCCGCCCGTGATGTTGTCGTTGCCGTTCTGGCCGCTCACGCCGAAGTACGTCATTCGGTGTTCCTCCTCGGAAGGGGATGCGAAGTGACGCCGCACAGCTTTCCGCCCGGCCACCCGGCGCGTCTTCGTGAACCAGGGAGAAAACGCCCGTCCGCGAGGGGCACCGGACTGTCAATCCGCGCAAAGCCGGGGCGGTCTGGGCACTGCGTTCTGAAAAACCGCTCGCGCCAGGGCGGCCGTACCGGAAGGATCGGCTCCCATACGCACCACTGGTGCGAACCGCACAAGAGCAAAGGGTGTACCCCCTGAGTACGCAGCACCTCATCGAGTGGACCGAGGACGGCCAGCCGCAGGCCGCCGCATGGCGGTCCGAGAGCGGTGCGCCGCCGCCGCGGCGGGTCGTGATCGCGGACGACCGGATGACGGCCGACGCCGCGTACCGCCTCGTCTGCGAGGGCACCGCGCTGCTGTGGCGCGGCGACTACCAGGGCGCCCGGCAGCTGCTCGCCGCACTGGCGCGGCGGGTGGACCGCGGGCCGCGTCGGCCCCGGGGGCGGCGGGGACCGGCGGAGACCGCGGCGGAGGCGTTCCACCGGCACCGGCAGGAGCAGGGGCGGCGGGCCCGGCTGCTGGGGATGCTGCTCGTGCCGCTGGACGCCGATCTCGCCGTACCGCTGCGCCGGGCGCCGGACGTACGGGAGGCGTGCGCGCAGGCGTACGGCCCGGCGTACGACCCGGCGCAGGGTCCGGCGCAGGGCCAGGCACAGGGCACGCCGTACGGCCCGTCGGTGGTCTCGTTGCGAGAGCTACTCGGCCTGATCGGCGCGCACGAGTGGCGCGAGAAGGGCGTCGAGATCCCGGCGCTCGGCGGCGACCGGATTCACCCGTACTACGGGGTGTTCTCGCCGGTGCGCGGCGAGTACGTCGACCTGGTGGCCGAGGCCCCGCTGCCCGCCTCGCCGGGGGTCGCGTTCGACATCGGCACCGGGACGGGGGTCCTGGCCGCCGTGCTCGCGCGGCGGGGCGTCGAGCGCGTGGTGGCCACGGACCAGGACGCGCGGGCGCTGGCGTGTGCGCGGGAGAACGTGGCGCGGCTGGGGGTCGCCGAGCGGGTGGAGGTCGTCCAAGCGGACCTGTTCCCGCCGGGCCGCGCCCCGCTGGTGGTCTGCAACCCGCCCTGGGTCCCGGCGCGCCCCAGCTCGCCGGTGGAGTACGCGGTGTACGACCCGGGCAGCCGCATGCTGCACGGCTTCCTGAACGGGCTCGCGGACGCCCTGACCCCCGGCGGCGAGGGCTGGCTCATCCTCTCCGACCTCGCCGAACACCTGGGGCTGCGGACCCGCGAGGAGTTGCTGGGTGCCTTCGAGGCGGCGGGGCTGCGGGTCGTCGACCGGCTGGACACCCGGCCCGTCCACCCCCGCGCCGCCGACCCGTCCGACCCGCTGCACGCGGCCCGGGCGGCGGAGGTGACGTCACTGTGGCGGCTGGCGGCGGGGTGAGACGCCCCGTAGCCGGTGGCGGGGCGAGGCGGCGCCCGTAGCCGGTGGCGGTGAGGGGTGGTCGGCCGTCCGTCAACCGACAGGCCGCCGACCGCAGCGGTCCCACCGGGAGTCGTCCAGCGAGCGGAAGCGGTCGTCCTCGGCCTCCTCACCGGCATCTCCGTCTCGGTCGACGGAGGCCTTCTCCCCGCCCTCCGACGCCTCGTCGGCCCCCGGTGACCTGCGGTCATACGATGGGTGGCGGCGACGGGGCGCCACGTTCCTCGTCGCCCTTTACATGGCGAGCACGACCCAGGAGCGGCATGGATATCGGCGTCTTCATCCCCATCGGCAACAACGGCTGGCTCATCTCGAAGAGTTCTCCGCAGTACATGCCGACCTTCGAACTGAACAAGGCCATCGTGCGGAAGGCCGAGGAGCACGGACTCGACTTCGCACTGTCGATGATCAAGCTGAAGGGGTTCGGCGGCGATACCGAGTTCTGGGACCACTGCCTGGAGTCGTTCACCCTGATGGCAGGCCTGGCCGCCGTGACGGAACGGATCAAGCTGTACGCGTCCACGCCGATCCTCGCGCTGCCCCCGGCGATCACCGCGCGCATGGCCGCCACGGTCGACTCGATCGCCCCCGGCCGGTTCGGCGTCAACATCGTCACCGGGTGGGCGCCCGGCGAGTACTCCCAGATGGACCTGTGGCCGGGGGACGAGCACTTCGGCAACCGCTACGACCGGGCCGCGGAGTACGTGACCGTCATGAAGGAGCTGTGGAACGAGGGCGTCAGCAACTTCAAGGGCGAGTTCTACGCCATGGACGACTGCGTGCTGTCGCCGCGCCCGGCGGACGGGCACATCGACATCGTCGCCGCCGGGCAGAGCAGCACCGGCATGAAGTTCGCCGCCGAGCACGCCGAGTACAACTTCATCCTGGGGAGCGGCGTCAACACCCCGCTCGCGCTTTCCGGCACCACGACCACGCTCGTGGACGCGGCGGCGCGGACCGGACGCGACGTCGGGGCGCTCTCGCTGTTCATGGTCATCGCGGACGAGACCGACGAGGCCGCCCAGGCGAAGTGGAAGGATTACCACGACAACGCCGACCACGCGGCGCTGGCCTACATGGCGGGGGAAACGGCCACGGACACCACCTCCGACGGCTCCTCGACCGCCCGGACCATCTCGCTGCCCGAGGGCGCGGTGAACTTCAACATGGGCACGCTCGTCGGTTCGTACGAGACGGTCGCGGCGATGCTCGACGAGGTCGCCGGGGTTTCCGGCACCAAGGGAATCATGCTGGTGTTCGACGACTTCCTCGAAGGCATCGAGAACTTCGGTACGCGCATCCAGCCGCTGATGAAGTCCCGGACATGACGCAGAGGCGTGAGGCGGGGGCGCGACACAGAGGCGTGACGGAGAACGCCGCCCTTCGGCACGGCGGGATTGACCGCGCCCCCGCCGCTGCCTAGCGTCCGGAATGAAGATCCGGAAGGAAGGTACCCGCCCTCCGGAAACCACATCCGGAAAGCCCCTCACCCCCACGGAGCCCGCCATGAAGCTCGCCTTCTCGACCCTCGGCGTCCCCGGCCTGCCCATGCCCGACGTCGCCCGGCTCGCCGCCGGGAACGGGTACCACGGCGTCGAGCTGCGCGCGCACCCCGAGGAGCCGGTGCACCCCGGGATCGGGGCGGACGAACGGGCCGGGGTGGCCGCGGAGTTCCGGGACGCCGGGGTGGAGATCCTGACCGTCGCCGGGTACGTACGGGTCGCGGCGGAGGGCCCGGACGAGCCGGTCCTGACCGGGCTGCGGGAGCTTCTGACGCTCGCCCACGACCTGGGCGCGCGCAACGTCCGCGTCTTCCCCGGCGGCGGCGACCGGAGCGCCGCCGAGGCCGACGCGGCGGCCGCCGCCCGGCTGGGCGACGGCGCGCGGTACGCCGCCGAGCTGGGCGTACGGCTGCTGCTGGAGACCCACGACTCGCACCGCACCGGCGCCGCCGCGGCCCGCGTCCTGGGGCCCGTCGGGCACGGCAGCGTCGGCGCGATCTGGGACGTGATGCACCCCTGGCTCGGCGGCGAGGACCCCGCCACCAGCTACGCGGCGCTCTCCCCGCACCTGGGCTACGTCCAGGTCAAGGACATCGCCTCCGCCGACGACACCACCCCGCTGCCGCTGGGCGCGGGCGTGCTGCCGCTGACCGAGTGCGTGGAGCTGCTCAGCCGTGAGGGGTGGGACGGCTGGCTGTGCTGGGAGTACGAGAAGCGGTGGTACCCGCAGGCCCGGGAACTTCCGCCGCTGCTGGGCCCGGGCCGGGAGCACCTGCTGCGACTGCTCGCCGACGCGGCCTGAGCCCCGCCGTCAGGGCCCGACGTCAGGGTCGACCGCGGCGCAGCGGCTTCCGTCGCGCGGCACCTTCAGCGCCGTGAGGTAGCCGTCCGCCGCGTCGCGGGTGCAGTCACTGCGCGGGTAGACGCGGTGTCCCGCGCCCTCGTACGTCAGCAGGACCGTCGTCCCACGGGTCTGCCGTCGTACGTTGGTCACCCACGAGTAGTTGTTCGCCGGGTCGTGCCGGGAGTGCATCAGCAGGATCTTGGGGGCCTTGGTGACGCGCAGGCGGTGCTGCGGGTTGTTCACCTCGTCCGGCCAGCCGACGCATCCGGCGAGCGCGGCGTGGACGCGGGGTGAGCCGCGCATGTGCGGCGCGGCTCGTCGTTCGGCCGCGGTCAGGCGTGCGTATTCCGGATAGTCCTTGGCCCGGACGCGCCAGTCCTGGCAGAACACCGCCTGGAAGGGCTGCGCTGTCGTCTCCGCTTTCGTCTCCGCTTTCGCCGCGACTGTGGCTGTGGCCGTGGCTGTCTGCGCGTCGAGTGTGGCCACGTAGGTCGCCAGTTGAGCCCAGTCCGGGCCGTAGAAGTACTCCTTGACGGCGGTAAATGCGATCGCGTTCGCCGTGAGGGCCTGGTCCGGATGGTCCGGGTCCCGTATCTCACCCCGGTCGGCCCTGGTGAGCAGGCCGTCCCATACGGCGGTGACGTCCCGCCCGTGCAGCGCGCACGAGCGCGAGCGGTCGCACCACTTCACGAACTCGTGGAAGGAGTCCTCGGCGGTGGCCGCCGAGGAGACGAGGAACTCGCGGGTCCCGAGGCTGTGGTCTATGTTCGCGGTGAGGGCCATGGCGCGGATGCGGTCGCCGTACAGCTCCGCGTACTGCTCGCCGATGAGCGTGCCGTAGGAGTGCCCGAAGTAGTTGATCTTCTGCTCGCCGAGCGCCCCGCGGAGGGCATCCATGTCCCGGACGACGCCGAGCGTGTCGGCGTGGTCGAACATCGGGCCACTGTGCTCGCGACAGTCCTGGCGCAGCTCCCGGTTGTAGGCGGCGAGCCGGTCGAACTCCGCCTGATCGCGCGGGTACGCCGACGGCTGTCGGTCGATCAGTTCCCGCGAGCACGTCACCGGGCTGCTGGCCCCGACGCCCCGCGGATCGAAGCCGACGATGTCGAACTTCGCCCGCACGTCCGCGCTGAAGTAGGTCGTGGCGCGCTCAAGGGCGAAGTTCACCCCCGAGTCGCCCGGTCCTCCCGGGTTGACCAGCAGCACGCCGACCCGGCGATCCGGGTCGGTCGCCTTCCGACGGGCCACCGCCAGGTCGAACTTCTCGCCCCCTGGGCGTGCCCAGTCGATGGGCAGGCGTAAGGTTCCGCACTCGGCGGTGGTGTGCTCGGGGCACGGTTTCCAGTCGATCGAGGACGAACTCCCCGCATCCCCCGACGCGTCGAGGTCTGACGTATCGGCGTCCGCCACGCCCGCGCCCAGCAGCAGTGCCGCGGCGGCGAGCGCTCCGGTGAGCGCCTTGATGAACGGTTGCACAGGTTCCTCCTGATGGTCCGTCGAACGCGGATCACAAGGAGTGGCCACCCCTCGACGCACCCTCGCAGCGAGCCGAGGGGGCCACAACCGTCCCGGGCCGGGATCAGGGGGCAACCAGGGATTCCCCCGGGGCGGGAGTCGGGGTCGCCCGGGGCCCGTCGGTCAGCGCACCTGGACGTCGGAGAGCCCGGCGTCGGACGCCGGGGCGCGGTCCGGCGGCACGGCCCCCGTAGCCACGTCGCCGGACCGCTCCCGCCGGATCGCCCGCCGGACCGGCAGCGGAAGCGGCAGGCGTACGGACCGGAGCGACGTCAGCGCCACGCCGCCCACCAGCAGCACCGCCGCCAGCCAGCGCAGCGGGCTGATCCCCTCGCCCAGCAGCAGCGCCGCCGAGGACATCCCGAAGACCGGCACCAGCAGGGAGAACGGGGCCACCGCGGAGGCGTCGTACGTGCGCAGCAGGAAGCTCCAGAGGCCGAAGCCCACCATGGTGGCGCCCCAGGCGACGTAGACGATGGCGCCCGCCCCGGACCAGTCGAGCGTGGCCAGCGCGTGCATGCCGGGGTTCGCGCCCTCGAACATCAGCGACAGCCCGAGCAGCGGCAGGACGGGCACCACGCTCACCCACACCATGAAGCTCAGCGGGTCGGGCGGGGCGGCCATGCGGGTGAGGACGTTCGCGACACCCCAGAAGGCCGCCGCCGCGATGACGAGGACGAAGCCGAGCAGCGGGCCCGAGGTGCCCTCGTCGACGGCGGCCACGGCGATACCGGTGAGCGCCACCGCCATGCCGAGCAGCCGTCGGCGGCCGGGGCGTTCGGCGAGGACGACGGCCGCGAACAGCGCGGTGAACACCGCCTGGATCTGCAGCACCAGCGAGGACAGCCCGGCGGGCATCCCCTCGTGCATCCCGATGAACAGCAGCCCGAACTTCGCCACGCCCAGCGCCAGCCCCACCGCCACGATCCACCGCCAGGAGACCCGAGGCAGACCGACGAAGAAGATCGCGGGTACCGCCGCCACCAGGAAGCGGAGCGCGCAGAAGAGGAGGGGCGGGAAGTGGTCGAGGCCCACGTCGATGACCACGAAGTTGACGCCCCACAGTGCCGTGACAAGCACGGCGAGGCCGATGTGTGCAGGTCGCATACGTCGAGGATCGGACGTCAGGACCATTTAGCACCAGCGCGGATGACTTCATGGTTGGATGCAGCATCCGTAAAACGTGTGAGGGGGGCGCGACGATGCTGGATCTGTCCCGGCTGCGGGCGCTGCACGCGGTGGCCATCCACGGTTCGGTCAGCGCGGCCGCCACCGCGCTCGGCTACACCCCGTCGGCCGTCTCGCAGCAGATCGCCAAGTTGGAGCGGGAGACGCGGACCACGCTGCTGGAACGGCAGGGCCGCGGCGTCGTCCTCACCGACGCGGCCCAGCACCTGGCCGCCACCGCGCAGCAGCTCCTCGCGATCGTCGAACGGGCCGAGACCAGCCTGGAGGAGCGGCGGGGGCTCCCTACGGGACGGCTGGTGATCGGCGCGTTCCCGTCCGCCGCGCGGGGGTTGATGCCCGCCGTACTGGCCCGGCTCACCGCGGAGCACCCCTCGCTGGACGCCCGGCTCGTCGAGGTCGACCCGCATCTGTCGGTGGACCTGGCGGCGCAGGGCGTCATCGATCTGGCCGTGGCCCACGACTGGGACATCGCGCCCCTGCCCGCCCCGGACGGGCTGCGGCGGGCGGCGATCGGGGACGACGTGTGCGATGTCCTCGTTCCGGTGGACCATCCGCTGGCGGGGCGGGGGACGTTGCGGCGCGAGGATCTGCCGGGCCGGCGGTGGATCTGCCAGCCGCCGGGGACGGTGTGCCACGACTGGCTCGTACGGACGCTCCGCGCGTCCGGCAGCGAACCGGATCTGGCCTACCAGGCGGCGGAGAACCACACCCAGATCGCCCTGGTGGCGGCGGGCCTGGGCATCGCCCTGATGCCCCGCCTGGGCCGGGGGCCCCTGCCGGAGGGGGTACGCGCGCTCCCCCTGGAGCCGGTCCCGGTACGCCGCCTCTACGCCCTCTGGCGCGAGGGCGCCGCCCGCCGCCCCGCGATCACGGAAACGGTAGCGACCCTGACCCAGCAATGGCCCCACCGCCCCGCCCCCGCGTGACGCCTCTGGGCCCGTGCGCGGGCTGTGCTTCCGGCGCCCGAGCGCCCCTGGACGCCGGAGGGCTCGGGTCGGCCAGGGGCTCTCGTTCGGCAACGGTGTCACCATGGGCGCATGCCTCGTCATGCGTGCCGGTTCGTGACGCCCGCCCCAGGTGCGGAACCGGGGTGAGCGGTGGGGCGTCCAAGCGGTGTGCTGATGGGGAGTCTCCGTAGAGCGGTATCGGCCTCGCTGCTGGCTGCGTCGCTGACCACCCTCCTCGCCGCCTGCGGCCATCAGCGCCCGCCGCCGACGCGCACCCCTCCCAGAGCGTCGGCGGCACGGGCCGCATCGACACCGGGCTCGCCTATGTCGCAAGCACGGCCGGGGCCGTACCGGAAGCCCATGCCGTGCTGCGCACGAAGGGTCAGCTCACCGCCTTCGCCCGGCGCTTCGGCGGGCGGGCCGACGCGATGCTCGCGCGGGCCGGGAAGAACGACTTCACGCGTACCGCGCTCGTCGGCTGGTCCGCGACCACCGGGTGCGCCAAGTGGCCGTCAGCCGCCCTGCACCGTCCCGGGCGCGGGGATCGGCTCACCCTCGTCGCGGCCGCGCATCCCACGCCGCCGCCGGAGTGCTTCGCGCCGTTCCATATCGTCGCCGTCTTCACCGTGCCGAAGGACCGGCTGCCCGCGCGGCCGCGTTTCGTCACCGCGTGACGACCGAAGCCGTCCGGTCATCAACGAAGTTGGACCGAATCACCGGTTCCCATTGACCGCGCCCCACCGGGCACACCAGCGTGTCGTATGAACGCCAGCCGCCCCCCTCCGAAGCTCATGGAAGGAGTGCGGGTGCACCAGCCGACCTCGCGCCGCACCCTGCTCGCCGCGGCGACTGCCGCAGTCGCCACCGCCTGCAGTCCGCGGACGCTCAGCTCTCCCGAGACGTCCGCGTCCACGTCGACGTCCGCGTCGGCGTCCGCCTCCGCCAGACCGGCGTCCACGTCGACGGCTCCGCGCCGTCCCGCCCCGACCCGCAGCAGCGACCGGGACCGGGCCTCGGCCCTTCTCGGCCGTATGACGCTGGATCAGAAGATCGGCCAGCTCTTCGTCCTGTCGGTGTACGGCCATTCGGCCACCGCGCCGGACCCCGCCGACGCCGCGGCCAACCGCAAGAAGTACGGCGTCGGCAGCGCCGCCGAGCTGGTGGCCAAGTACCACCTCGGCGGGATCATGTACACCGAGTGGGCGCACAACATCCGCGGCCCCCGCCAGATCGCCGCACTCTCCAACGGCCTCCAGAAGGCCGCTCTCGACGGCGCGGCGGGCGTGCCGCTGCTCGTCTCCACCGACCAGGAGCACGGCATGGTGGCCCGGATCGGGGCGCCTGCCACGCTGCTCCCGGGGGCGATGGCGCTCGGGGCGGGCGGCAGCGTGCGGGACGTCCGGGCGGCGGCCCGGACCGCCGGGGCGGAGCTGGCCGCGCTCGGTGTCCGGCAGGACTACGCGCCGGACGCGGACGTCAACGTCGACCCGGCCAACCCGGTGATCGGCATACGTTCCTTCGGCGCCGACCCCAAGGCGGTCGCCCGGCTGGTCGCGGCCCAGGTCGAGGGGTATCAGCGGGCCGGGGTCGCGGCCACCGCCAAGCACTTCCCGGGGCACGGCGACACCTCCGTGGACAGCCATGTCGGGCTGCCGACCATCACCCACTCCCGCAAGGAGTGGGAGCGGCTGGACGCACCGCCGTTCCGGGCCGCGATCGCCGCCGGGATCGACTCGGTGATGACCGCGCACCTGCTGTTCCCCGCGCTCGACCCGGCCGACGACCCGGCCACGCTCTCCCGGCCCATCATCACCGGCGTCCTGCGCGACGAACTCGGCTACGACGGTGTCGTGATCACCGACTCCCTCGGTATGCAGGGCGTGCGCGAGAAGTACGGCGACGCCCGGGTGCCGGTGCTCGCGCTGAAGGCGGGTGTGGACCAGTTGCTGACCCCGCCCGATATGCCCGCCGCCTGGAACAGCGTGCGTACGGCGGTACGGAAGGGCGAGATCAGCGAGGCCCGGCTCGACGCGTCGGTGCTGCGCGTCCTGGAACTCAAGGCGCGCCGGGGGCTGTTGGACGAGCCGTACACCAGCGGGCGCGCGGTGGACCGTACGGTGGGCACCCGCGCGCACGCCGCCACCGCCGCCCGGATCGCGGACCGCACCACCACGCTGATCACCAACCGGGGCGGGCTGCTGCCGCTGTCCCGGCGGCGTCACCGCAGACTGCTCGTGGTCGGCGTGGACCCCGCCGCCCCGACCGGCACCGGCGGCCCGCCGACGGCCGTCCTCGCCCGCGCCCTCGACGGGCTCGGCTTCACGGCGAAGGCCCTGTCCACCGGCACCGGCAGCGCGCCCGACCCGTCCCCGGGACGGATCGACGAGGCGGTCGCGGCGGCGCGCGGGCGGGACGCGGTGATCGTCCTGACGCGTGACGTCGACGCCGGGTCCGGCCAGCGGCGTCTGGTCTCGGAGCTGTCCGCGACGGGGATGCCGGTGGTCCAGGTCGCGATCAAGGACCCGTACGACATCGCCCAGTTGGGCGACGACCCCGGCGCGTCGCTGGCCACCTACGGCTGGACGGACGTCGAAGTGCGCGCCGCCGCCCGGGTCATCGCCGGAAAGCGCAAGCCGCGCGGGCGGCTCCCGGTGCCGGTGCGCCGCGCGGACGCCCCGTCCCGGACCCTGTACCCCATCGGCCACGGCCTCTCCTACTGAGACCGGTGGGGCGGGGCGGGTAAGCCCCCACCCCGCCCCTTCCCGAAACCGGGAGAAACCCCCGGACCCCCGCCCGGGAGGCGGGGCTGCTCGCCGGGCGCTGTCGGCCCGGTCGTGGGCAATCGTTCCGCGGGGCGGAAGGGGTGGGCACAACCCGACCACCGGACCGCGCCCGGCGACGAAACCCCCGTGCCGGGTCAGCAGAGCCTCGCGCTCCTGCTCTTCGGCGTCTTCGTGGCCGCCACCCTCGCGATCACCACCAGGGCGAGCCGCC
>NZ_JBEXVE010000036.1:0-98250 GCF_040629205.1 Streptomyces sp. NPDC005962
GTCAAGGCGGCGGACCATCGGGACACGTTTCTCCTCGCTGGGTGGTTCGTGTTCGTCGCTCGCCCTCGGTCGGCATCAGCCGTTCAGGAGAGCACGGGCTGCGCGCAGCAGAACGCGGGGGCGGGCGAGGTCTCGTCGAGGGTGCCGTCGCATGTGGGCGATGTCCATGTAGAGGCGGTTGAGATCCCGGTCTCGGAGAGATGCCTCCGTGATCCTGTCCCCTGCCCATCGCAGGAGAGTGTAGCCGCGGGGTCGGGGGCCGGTTACATGAGGCTGGGCGAGGTCGGCTGTAGTGGAGAGCTGCCAGGCGGCGTCGACGACGGCTCGATCGAGCGCGGCGGAAGTAGCTCCAGGCCGGTTCACGAGGAGAGATGCCCGAGCGCAGATGCACGGCCAGGCAGGACGCCTGCAGTGTCGCGAGCGTCAAACCCTGCCCGTAGATGGAGTGGTTGCTCCATCTGCTCATCGTGCCTTGCTCCGAGGCCAGCCGCACTCAGGTATTCGAGCACGCAGCTCGCTCGAAGCCAGCCCCGGCTCATGTGTCGTAGTGGCGGACGTCGTCGAGGTATTCGCGCGCCCGCGCCTGGACCAGCGGGGGCAGTTCACCGGCGGCCAGATCGGCGAAGGTGGTCTTCTCCAGCACCTGCCGCAGACTCGCCCGCACCGCGCGCCACACGTCCGGGAGGACGGCCGCCGCTCCCGGGTACTCCAGACCGCTGAGGCTCACGTCCCGTACGTTGGCCAGCGGGCCGTCCATCGCGCGGATCGCGTCGGCGAGGGTGATCTCCTCCGCCGGACGCGCCAGCAGGTATCCCCCCTCCGGGCCCCGCACACTGCGCACCAGGTGTGCCAGGCGCAGCTCTCGCAGGATGCCGAAGAGGAAACGCAGCGGGATGTCCTGTCGGGTCGCCACCTGCTCGGCGGTCAGGGGGGCGCCCTCCGCGGCCGCCAGTTCGGCCATCGCCCGCACGGCGTATTCCGACTTGGCTGTGATCCGCACCCGGGCAACGTATCACGCACGTCCGTGTCATGAGCCGGGGCACAATACCACCGACTCGGGCGCGGGACCCGGCGTCGGCGAGCGCTCCCTGCTGTTTTCCCACCAGTTCAGTTTGTTCATTGAATCGGTGAACTTCCCTGAGTACGGTACCGCCTGCATGGGCGTCACATCGGCTCCGGGGGAGCCAGGAGGTATCGCATGGAATCGCCAGGGCCGTGTACACCGTCAGGGTCGGGTAAGTCAGGTACGTCGGGTGAGTCGGGTGAGAGGACCGTCGCCGTCGTGGGGGCGGGTGCCGCCGGTGCGCTGGTGGCGATCCAGCTCTGCGAGACCGCGGCACGCCGCCGTGTCCCGTTCGACCTCCTGCTGATCGACCCGGCACCGGAGGCGGGCCGTGGCACCGCCTATTCCACCCATGACCCGCGCCACCGCCTCAATGTCCCGGCGGGGAACATGAGCTGTTACCCCGACGATCCGGCACACTTCGTGCGGTGGCTGTGCCGCCATGGTGAACCGGGCGTGCGGAGCACCGACTTCGCGCAGCGCCACCGCTACGGCGCCTACCTCGCCGACACCCTCGGACGGGCGATCGTGGCGGCGCAGGGCGTCGTCACCGTGCGGCGACTGCGCACCCGGGCCACCGGCTGCCGCTGGACCACCCTGCCCGGCGGGGACACGTCGGCCCGGCTGGAACTCGCCGACGGCCGCACCGCCTACGCCCACCGCGTGGTGCTGGCGACCGGGCCGTTCCCCGCGAGCTCCCCGTGGGCGTCGGCCGCCCTGCGCGGCAACGACCGCTTCATCGCCGACCCTTGGACACCGGGCGCCCTGGACGCCACGCTCCGCCCGGGGAGCAAGGAGGACGTGCTCCTTGTCGGCACGGGGCTGACCTCGGTGGACATCGCCCTGCTGCTCGACCGTCCCGGCCGCACGGTGCACGCCGTGTCCCGTGGCGGAAGGCTGCCGCAGGCGCACGCGGTGGACCCGCTGCCCGCCGCCGCGTGCGCGACGCCGCTCCGCGGCTTGTCGCTGGCCGGGCTGCGAGCCGCGGTACGCCGGCACATCGGCCGGGTCATGCGTACCCACGGCGACTGGCGGCCCGCGGTGGACGGGCTGCGTCCGGTCACGGCGGAGATCTGGGCATCGATGTCCGCCATGGAGCGCACCGAGTTCGTGGAGCGGGACGGCTCCTTGTGGAACGCCCACCGCCACCGCATGCCCCCGGCCACCGCGGAGGCGGTGGGGCGACTGCGCCGCACCCGGCGGATGCGGACGTACCAGGGGCGGCTCGCCTCCGCCTCGACGCGGCCCGACGGGTCCTTGACGGTCTCCCTCACCACCGGCGACGGCCCGCGAACACTGTCCGTGGGCTGGGTGGTGGACTGTACGGGTCCTGGCCTGCGGCTGTCCGACACGGCCGACCCGCTGTGGCGAAGCCTGCTCGACCAAGGCGCCGCGGTGCACGGCCCGCTGAGCATGGGGGTCTCCACCGACGACGGACGGCTGCGCGGTGCCGACGGCCGCACCACGCGCGCGCTGTGGACTCTCGGCGCTCCCCGCCGCGGCGAGTTGTGGGAGACGACCGCCATCCCGGAGATCCGCGCACAGGCCGCCACCGTCGCCGAGTCCGTCCTCGATCCATGGGCCGCCACCGCGCCCCGCGTGAGCGATGGCTGACCCACCAGGGCCGGGGCGGGACACCCACCGCGCCCCCTTCTCCTGGGCGGGCGCTGCCCGTCACACCTCGGCGCCGGGGAAACCGGGGGTGCGCCAGACCTCGCCCGTCGTGGTGACGCCCAGCGCCTCGTAGCCGTTCAGCGCCTCGGCCCAGGCGCGGGCCCCGGTGCCCATGGCGAACGCGGCCGTGGCGTAGGCGTCGGTCCGGGTGAGGCCGCGACCGGTCAGGGTGAGGGAGGCCAGGGCGGTGACGGCCTCGCCGGTGTTCGGGTCCAGGATGTGCGGTCCGCGTTCGGCCGTGCCGGAGGTGGCGACGGCCAGGTCGCGCCCAGTGACAACGGCGACCAGTTCCCCGGGGCGGGTGGGGTGGGCGATGCCGATCCGCCAGGGTGTACCGGGGGCGACCTCGCCGCGCAGCTGGATGTCGCCGCCACCGTTCACACAGCTGTGGTGGGCGCCTGCCGCGTAGAGGAGGTCCGAGGCCCGTTCGATCGCCCAGCCCTTCACCATTCCGGACGGGTCGACCCGGCCGCTCGGGGTGTGGCTGAACCAGCCACCGGTGGCGGCCGCCGCCTCCTCGCACAGCGCGAACACCTCGGCCACCTCCGGCCCGTACCGCTCCGGCACCGGCTCGCCACGGCCGAGGCGGCTGACCGCGCTGTCCGGACGGTAGGTCGAGAACACCTCGTCGACATGGTGCAGCCAGGCCACGGCCTCCTTCAGGGCCCGGTGGACGGGCGGGGTGACCGGGTCGCGGAGGTCGAAGGAGAACACCGTGCCCATGGCGTGCTCGACGTGGCGCAGTCCGTGCGCGGGCGCGGACGCCTCAGACACCGGCCTCGTCCAGTGCGCTCTGCAGGGACCGGGTGTACCCCTCGCTGGTGTAGGTGGCTCCGGAGACCGCGTCGATGTGTGCGCTCTGGGCGCTCAGCACCTCCCGGGTGAGCTGCGGCACGGCGGAGGCGGCGATCTGCTGGGAGCGGGGGCGGTCGGACGGTGTGCGGAGCGCCTTGACCGTGGTGATCCTGCCGTGCGACAGCGTGACGGACACCTGGACCGGCCCGTACGAGGTGTTGATCACGCTGCCGGTGAAGGTGCCGGAGGTGCCGCCCGGGGCGTGGGTGGCGGACGGGGAGGACGACGCGGCTCCGGTACCGGACGAGGCCGCCGGTGACGGCGCCGCCGTGGCCGGGGCCGGGTTCTGGTGCGGTTTGAGGGAGAGCAGAAGGATCACTCCGGCCGCGGTGGCGGCGGTGGTCACGGCGGTCTTGCGCACGGCCTGGCTCCTGTTCGTGGGGGCGCGGGTCAGAACGAGAACGACTCGTGGTGGATGTGCCGGCGCGGCACCCCGGCTCCGCGCAGCGCCTCCTTCGCGGCTTCCGTCATGCCGGGCGGCCCGCACAGATAGACGTCACGTTCGGCGAGGTCGGGCACCAGGTGGCGGAGGGCGTCGGGGGTCAGCGGTGAGAAGTACGCGGCGGGCTCGTCGACGACGTAGTGGACGCGTGCCCCGCGCGTGGCGGCCAGCGCGTCCAGTTCGGCGCGCAGGGCCAGGTCCTCGGGGCGCCGGGCCCGGTAGATCAGGGTCACCTCTCCGGGCAGCGTCTCGAAGAGCGTGCGCAGCGGGGTGATGCCGACGCCGCCGCCGAGCAGCAGGGTTTTGCGGGTGCGCCGGCGGCGGGCGATGAGGGCGCCGTACGGGCCTTCGGCCAGCACCCGAGTGCCGGGCTTGAGCCGAGCGAGCTCCGAGCTGTGGCCGCCGGAGGCCTTCACGGTGATGCGCAGGTACGCCGGGTGCGGGGCCGCCGACAGGGAGTAAGGGTTGGCGGCCCACCACAGGCCGCGGGTCAGGAAGCGCCAGCGGAAGAACTGGCCCGGCTCGGCGCGCAGTTGCTCCAGCCCGCTGCCCGACAGGTACACCGACACCACCCCCGGCGCCTCGGGGCGGACCTCGGCGACGTACAGCCGGTGGCGCAGCGCCCGGCGTGCCGGGACGGCGAACCGGTACCAGGCCAGCAGCGCCGCCACCGTGATGTAGAGCGTGTACCAGGCGAGCCGGGCGGGGCGGTTTCCGGTGAAGTCGGCGCCGTTGGAGAGCTGGTGCCCGAAGGCCAGGAAGACCGCCAGGTAGGTCGCGAAGTGCAGGAAGTGCCAGGTCTCGTAGGCCACCCGGCGGCGCACCGCACGTGCGGAGATGACCGCGGTCATGAGGAACAGCAGGTAGCCGATGGTGCCCTTGAGCAGGTCCGGGTAGTGGAGGACCAGGGTGGTGGTCTGGTCCACGACGCCGGTGTGTGATTCCAGCGAGTAGCCCCAGATGATCAGCAGGACGTGGGCGGACGCGAGCGAGATCGTGTAGCGGCCGCCCATGGCGTGCCAGCGGGCCAGCCGGTCGGTGCCGACGGTGTGGTCCAGCAGGGGTACGCGCGCCATCAGCAGCAGGAGGACCGCACAGGCGTATCCGGCCAGCAGTCCGGTGATCCGTCCGGCGCCGGTGAGCCAGTCGGCGGCCCCGGTCACGGAGGCGGTGTCGCGCCACCACAGTGCCAGGACGGCGGCGGCCCCTCCCCAGATCAGCAGATGTGCCAGGGCCGGGACGGGGCTGGGCGGGCGCGGTGCCGACCGGGAGGGGCGGGTCGTGGCCGGGACCTGCGGAATCGTGCTGGTCATGGGGGTCTGGTCCTCTCGGTGTGCGGCCCGGCCAGCGTCACCGGCGAAGTTCTGAGGACCCTATGAACCGGGCCGGGCGCCTTCGGATTCAGAGGAAACTCAGAGGAAAGGCCTGACTCGGCACGGCGCGCCGAGAGGGATGCTGGATTCATCATGGATACGCACACCACCGGCCGTTTTCTGCTGCGGCCCGACGGCGCTCGGGTCCGCGTCCTCGTCGTCGACGACGAGCCCGATCTGACCGAGGTGCTGTCCGGGGCGCTGCGCTACGAGGGCTGGGAGGTCCGCACCGCCGCCGACGGCGCGGGCGCGCTGGCCACGGCGCGGGCGTTCCACCCGGACGCCGTACTGCTCGACTGGATGCTGCCGGACACCGACGGGCTCGCGGTGCTGCGCGCGCTGCGGGCCGAGCTGCCGGATGTGTGCGTGCTGTTCCTGACCGCGCGGGACGCGGTGGAGGACCGGATCGCGGGGATCACGGCGGGTGGCGACGACTATGTGACCAAGCCGTTCAGCCTGGAGGAGGTACTGGCCCGGCTGCGCGGGCTGCTGCGCCGGGCCGGGATGGCCCGGGAGCCCGGGGATGACCGGCTGGTGGTCGGGGACCTGGTGATGGACGAGCAGGCGCGTGAGGTGACCCGCGGGGGCGTGGCGGTGGAGCTGTCCCGTACCGAGTTCGAACTGCTGCGGTTCCTGATGCGCAATCCCCGGCGGGTGCTGTCCAAGACGCAGATCCTGGACCGGGTGTGGAGCTACGACTTCGGCGGCCGGGCCCATGTGGTCGAGCTGTACATCAGCTATCTACGCAAGAAGATCGACGCGGGGCGGGCGCCGCTGATCCACACCGTGCGCGGGGTCGGCTACGTCCTCAAGGCGGAGGCTCCGTGAGACGCCCACTCCTCGGAGGGCTGGCCCGGCGGCTTCCCCGTACGCTGCGCGCCCGGCTGACCGCCGGGCTGGTGGTCCTGCTGGCGGTGGCCAGTCTGGCGGTGGGGCTGACCACGGTGTTCGCGCTGGAGGGGTTTTTGGTGAGCCGTCTGGACCAGCAGCTCACGGCGACCGGCGGCCGGTTCCCGGCCAGTCTGGAGCACGGGGAGCGGCACCCGGACGCCGACAACCGGCCCGACACCCGCGGCCAGTCGGACCGCACCTTCGGAGCCCGGCTACTGCACGGCACCACCACCGACGCGGCCGTGGTGCGCGACCAGACCGACGCAGCCGTACCGCTGACCGGCGCCGACCGGCGGGTCCTGGCGGGGGTGCCGGTGGATGGCGACGGCCACAGCCTGCACCTGTCCACGCTCGGCGGCTACCGGGTGGTCGCGGTCCCGGGGGACGACGGCGACGTCCTGGTCACCGGGCTGCCGCTGCGTCCGGTGGAGGAGACCGTGCACCGGCTGGAGCTCGTGGAGGCGGTGGTCTTCGGGAGCGCGCTGCTGGTCACCGGGGTGGCCGGGGCGCTGTGGGTGCGGCTGTCGCTGCGGCCGCTGCGGCGGGTGACCACGACCGCCGCCGGAGTGGCCGAGCTACCGCTCGCCAGCGGAGAGGTGGCCATGCCCCCGCCTGTGCCGGATACCGATCCACGCACCGAGGTGGGGCAGATGGGCAACGCGCTCAACCGGATGCTCGGCCACGTCGGGGACGCGCTGGCCCGGCGTCAGGCGAGCGAGGAACGGCTGCGGCACTTCGCCGCGGACGCCAGCCACGAGCTGCGCACCCCGGTGGCCTCCGTACGCGGCCACGCCGAACTGGCGCTGCGCCACCCGGGTCCGGTGCCGGAGGAGGTGCGGCACGCGCTGGAGCGCATCCAGGCCGAGTCGGAACGCATGTCCACGCTTGTCGACGATCTGCTGCTGCTCGCCCGGCTCGACGCGGGCCGTCCCCTGGCGCGCCGGCCGGTGGACCTGACCCGGCTGGTTCTGGACGCGACGGGCGACGCGCGGGCCGCGGCGCCCGGCCACCGCTGGACGCTGGACCTGGCCGAGGAGCCGATCACGGTCACCGGCGACGAGTACCGGCTGCAGCAGGTGATCGGCAATCTGCTGGCCAACGCCCGTACCCACACGCCCGCCGGCACGCACGTCACCGTACGGCTCGCGGCGGACGGCGAGGACTGGGCGGAACTGACGGTGTCGGACGACGGCCCCGGTGTTCCCGGGGAGATCCAGGGCGAGGTGTTCGAGCGGTTCGCACGCGCCGACCCCGGACGGTCGCGGACGGCCGGTGGCACGGGGCTGGGTCTGGCGATCGTCCGCGCCGTGGTCGCTGCCCATGGCGGCACGATCACACTGGCCAGCAGGCCGGGCACCACGACGTTCCGGGCCAGGCTCCCGCTGGCGGTCCGCGCCCGTTGAGCACTACTCGCCGCGGCGGGGGCGACAGAGGCGTACTCGCCTTCCACTGGGTACGACGGCCAGGGGCGGGCGTAGGACGGCGGCTGGGCTCCGGGTGCGTCGAGGGCGGCGACCGGCATCCGCCGTGCGGCCTGTGCGAGTGCCGCGCCGGTGGTGTTGGCGTTGTGTCCGTGGGTCTGGACGGAGGCGCACCCGGCGTAGAAGGCGATCGGGATGGCCTGATGCCCGGTGAGCAGACAGGGCGGCCGTACGCCCAGGCGGTGCAGGTCGGCAGCGGCGCGAGCCCAGTCCCGATGGGCGGTGGTGGTGCGGTCCACGGTGTGCTCCAGCACCGCGTACTGCACCGCCAGATGCCCGGCGAGACCCGCCGAGACCAGTGCCACGGCCGCTGGTCGCCACCATCCTCTCGACGCGGTGACCAGGTGAGTGAGTGCGCAGGCGATCGGAATCGCCAGCAGCCCGTAGGCGGGCAGCAGGAAGCGTGGCGCGGCGTACCCGATCAGGAACAGGTACGGGAGCGCCGCTGTCGTGGCACAGGCCACGGTCAGGAGCGTGTCGGCCACGCGCCGGGCCCTGGCCGCGATCACCAGACCGAGGGCCGCCAGCAGAGGGAGGGCGAACCACCATGCGGTGATCACCGGGGACGGCATCGGTGTGGTGCAGGGGCGGCACAGGACGCGCCCGCCCAGGCTCCGCAGCTGGTCACCGACGGCGATGTGCCAGCCCAGTCCGCCCTGGACCCGGGAAGCGTCGGCGAGCCGTGCGCCCAGGCCGCCGTAGCCGACGTACGCCTCGACGATCCATTCCGCCGCCCCGGCCGCCAGCCCGACGCCGAGCGCGCCCCACAGCACGGGCCGCCGCCATCGGCGTACGCACACCAGGGCGGCGAACAGAGGCAGTGTCACCCAGACCGCGTCGGTGGGCCGCATCAACGCCATCAGGGCCGCACTCGCCGCCAGCCCCCACACCGCCGCCCGGTCGAGGCGATCCGCCTGGGCGCGCAGGAAGTTTCCCACGGCCGCGAGAGCGCCGATCGCGACCCAGAAGTTGGGCATCGCCTGCGGCCCGTAGAACACGGTCACCCACAGCGTCGCGAACAGCGCGCCGGCCAGCCCCAGCACATGTGCCGGGAACAGCCCCCGCCAGCTGCGCAGCGCCAGGAACAGGGCTAGTCCGGCCAGCACCGCCAGATAGATCCGCAGCAGCGGCGTGGACGACGACCACGAGGCGACCGGTGCCACCAGCAGCGAGATGCCGCGGGCGCGGGGCGCGCTGAAGAACGCCGCCGGAGCGTGGGAGCTGACCTGGCTGACGTACACCGTCTCGTCCCAGCCCAGCCCCATCCCGGGTTGTACGAGCGCCAGTTGGGCCAGCACGAACCCGCCTGCCACCACCGCGAGAACGTTCCTGCCCCGTGCGCCCCACGCCGCGCGAGTGCCCGGTGGCGGCGTGTGCCGCGTGGCGCTGGGCGGTGTGGTGTGCGGGCTCGGGGTCATTATCCACTCCTTAGCCCTACGGGATGTAGGGTCTCCCTTGTCCTACAGAGCGTAGGGTTAGCGGAGGAAGCGTGGGATAAAGGTGGATAAAACATTCTCTTTTGCCCGGGAATGCAGTGCGGAGGTCGAGCAGGTCTGGCCGCGCGACGGGCACGTAACCCTGCGCTTTGCGCTGGTCGGGGCCGAGGCTCGGCAGGCCACCGTCGTCCTGAGGGTCCGGGGCGAGGACGGCGGCGAACTGCGTCTGCCGGCCGACAGTACGGGCCAGGGGTACGAAGTCCGCATCCCGCTGCGCCTCCTGGCCGCCCGCCGAACCGCCGACGAGTGGTACTGGGATCTCTACCTCGACGTCGGCGCCGGAGGCGAGCCCTTGCGTCTGGGCACACATCTGGACGACATCACCGGCAAGAAGAAGATCTTCGTCTATCCGGCCCAGCACACGGCCGGCTTCCGGGCGGCGCCGTATTACACGATCAAGGACAACCTCTCCATCCGCTGCCGCCGGGAGGAGGGCCAGTGAACATCCGCTTCCTGCTCCTCAACGCCTACGCCGTCGGCGGCACCGTCCGCACCGTCGTCAATCAGGCCAACGCGCTCGCCGGCGCCGGCCACCGGGTGGAGATCATCAGCGTCCACCGGCACCGCGCCACCCCGGTCTTCCAGCTCCACCCGGACGTCCACCTGCGGGCCCTCGTGGACGCCACGTCCACCGCGCCCTGGGGGCTGCGCCACGTCGAGGCGTGGCAGGCGGCGCGGCCCAGCGCACTCGTGGAGCCCACAGAGGTGAGATACGACCGCTTCAACCGGCTCACCGACCGCCGCATCGTCCGGTACCTGCGCTCCCTCGACGGCGGCATCCTCGTCACCACCCGGCCCGCCCTCAATCTGCTCTCGGCCCGCTTCACCCCCGCGAACGTCGTCACGATCGGCCAGGAACACCTGCATTACACCCACCACAAGGCCGCCCTGGCCGCGCAGATAGACCACTGGTACCAGCGACTGGACGCCGTCACGACGCTGACCGAGGCCGACCGGCGGACGTACGCCTCGCGCCTGGGCCTCAGCACCGTCCGCGTCGAGCACATCCCCAACCCGCTGCCGGCCGCCACCGCCGATCGCTCCACGCTGGACCGGCCGCTGGTGCTCGGCGCCGGACGCCTCGTGAAATCCAAGGGCTTCGACACCCTCATCGAAGCGTTCGCGCCCATCGTCCGGGATCACCCCGACTGGCGGCTGCGGATATACGGCTCAGGTCCCGAACGCGACGGGCTGCGTGCCCTCATCCACGAACGACACCTGTACAACCACGTCTACCTCATGGGCAGTACGCCGCACCTGGAGGAGGAACTCGCCAAAGCGTCCGTCTTCGCGCTCGCCTCCCGCCACGAAGGGTTCGGCATGGTGTTGTCCGAGGCGATGAGCCACGGCGTCCCCCCGGTCAGCTTCGACTGCCCGCACGGGCCCCGCGAGATCATCACCGGCGACGACGGCCTGCTCATCACCCCTGGCGACACGGCCGCCCTGACCAAGGGCCTCACCTTGCTGATCGAACGGCCCGACGTACGCAGAGCGATGGGCGAGCATGCCCTGACCTCGTCCTCGCGGTACGCACCGGATCGCATCCGTACCCGCTGGGAAGCCCTGTTCGCCGAGCTGACGGCCGCCAAACAATGACTGGCTCCCGCCGCCCCTCGCACTCGCCCCTACGCGCTGTAAGGTGGCGAGCATGTCAGGAGAGGACCCCCGCAGGACGGTACGACGCAGCGCCGGTGAGCTGGAGAGCGAAGTCCTGGCCACGCTGTGGGCCACGGACCAGGCACTGACGCCCGCGGAGATCCAGCGGGAGATCGGCGGCGGCCTCGCCTACAACACCGTGCACACCATCCTCAAGCGCCTGTACGACAAGGGCCTGGTCCTGCGCGACGTGGACGGACGGCGCGGCGCGTACGGGCCCGTCAAGAACGCCGCCGAGCTCACCGCCGAAGCCATGCGCCAGGCGCTCGACCGCGGGCCCGACCCGATCGCCACCCTCCAGCAGTTCGTCACCGGTCTCAGCCCCGACGAGGAGCAGGCCCTGCGTGACTTCCTCGGAGGGGGCGCTCCATGAGAGTCGACGTCTACCTTCCCCTGGTCCTGGCGCTGCTGCTCGCGGCCGTCACCCCGCACGTGGGCCGCAGGATCTCACCGGCGCTGGCCGCCCGCGCCCTCACCACGGCCGCCGTTCTCACCTCGGCCGCCTCCACCTGGGCGCTGGTCCTGCTCGGCGCCACCCTGATCGACGAGGACCCTTCGGTGGCCTCCGAGGCCCGCGAGGGCGGGCGGCACCTGCCCGAGCCCGTCCCCGACGCGATCGCCATCGCGTCCCTCGTGCTGCTGGGGGTGATCGTCTACCGGGTCTGCCGGGCCGTCCGCAGCCACCAGGCCTCCCGCCGTGCGCTGCGCGGTCTGTGTGACGGACACCCGCCGGACAGCGAGCTGATCGTCGCGGCTTCCCCGATCCCCCGCGCCTTCGCCATTCCCGGCAGCCCCGGCAGCCCCGGGAGGATTCTGGTCACGGCGTCCATGCTCAGTGCCCTCGGGCCCGCGGAGCGCCGTGTCCTCCTCGCTCACGAGCGGGCCCATCTCACCCACCGCCATTCCGTGCTGTCGACCGCCGTCGGCCTCGCCGCGGCGGCCAACCCTCTTCTCGTACCGGTGCGTTCCACCGTGACGTTCCTCCTGGAGCGCTGGGCCGATGAGGACGCGGCGGGTGTCGTCGGCGACCGCCGGGTCACCGCATACGCTCTCGCCCGGGCCGCCCTCGTCTCCCAACGCACCCGGTCCCGGTGCGCCCTGCATTTCTCCGAGCACGCCGTGGCCCGCCGTATCGCCGCGCTCCAGACCCTGCCTCCCCCGCGGCTGTGGCCCATCGCCGTCGCCGTGCTCGGGCTCGGTGCCATCCCGGCCCTCGGGGCCGTCGACGCCACCGGCGACCTCCTCCACCTTCTCGCGGGTCCCCTGCTGGGGTGACTCTGCTGGGGTGACTCTGCTGGGGTGACTCTGCTGGGGTGACAGGGCCCGGTCAGGGCCTGCTTCCGTCCTGGCGGGGACGGTGCAGACGGCCGCGGGCGACGAGTTCGACCGTCACCCCGACCGCGACGGACTGGACCGCCATGAGGGCGATCAGGACGAACAGCTGTACCGCCGCGGCCATGACGGGGGTGGCTCCGCCCAGGAGCATGCCGACGAACGCGCCGGGGAGCGTGACAAGGCCGACGGTACGGGTCTGGTCGAGGCCGGGCAGCAGCGCGTCGGAGGCGGCGGGCCGGACGATTTCCAAGCGTGCGTCCCGGTCCGGGAACCCCAGTGCCATCGCGGCTTCCACCTCGCCGTGGCGCAGCGAGAGCGCGTCGAGGGAGCGGCGTCCGGCGAGTACGGTCGCGGTGAGCGCGCCGCCGATGAGGATGCCCGTGATCGGGATCAGGGTGATGCCTTTGAGCGGGACGAGCCCTGTCAGTTCGAGCGCCACGACGACAGGAACCACACCGGCGACGATGGGCGCGGCGGCCAGCCACCAGGACTCATCGCTGGTGATCCGCCGTCCGGCGGTTCTCACGGCGACCGTGAACATGACGGTCAGGAACACCACAAGGCCCAGCGGGGAGGTGACCGCCCAGGTGATCACGAGCGACACCAGAACGAGCTGGACCGCGGCCCGCACCCCGGCCGTCAGGACCTCCCGCCACCTGTTGGTCCGGGTGTCCGGTGCGAGGTGGAACCACGCGACAGCGCCCGCCGCCGATATCAGCAGGACGGCGAGCAGGACGCCCAGGGTGGCGTTGACCGGTACGAGAGATGCCGCGCTCAGATTCATGTGTCTCATCATGAGAACCGTCGGCCGACGATCCGGCTAGCCTCCCGCGCTCTCCCCCTGGGCGATCTCCACGCCGCGGTGGAGGTCGACCGCGCCGGTCATCGCTCCCAGCGCGGACGTGGTGGTGCACAGGAGCAGCAGTACGGCGACGGCTGGTGCGACGCGGTGGCGGCTCGGGGGCGTGCGCAGGAGGGCCGCGACGCGTCGCGGGACGGGGCCGGTCGTGGCGCCGGGCGCGAAGAACGGCCGTCCGGCGGCTGTGTCCTGGGAGGCGAGAGCGGCACGGCCGATCGCCAGGGCCGTCAGCCGCCGGTCACCGCTGGCCGCCGCCGCGGCCTCGTCGGCGGCACGTTCGGCGGCCAGCTGGATCGCAGGGCGGAGCTGCCGCAGGGCCGGATGGCAGTGGGCCGCGAGATCGGCGGCGGCGAGGAAGTAGTGATGGCGCCCGGCCAGATGGGCGCGCTCGTGTGCGAAGAGCACTTCGCGTTCCGCGGGGGCGAGGGCGCGCAGCATCCCGGTGGTGACCACGATCCTGCCCGGTTTCCCCGGCAGGGCGTAGGCATCGGCCTGAAGATCGTCGATGACGCTGAGGTCGCCCGCGACAGGACGGGCGTCCGCCCGCAGGCGCGCCGAGCGGAGCTGCCGGAGCCGTCGCAGGCCGGTACGCGACAGTGTCCAGGCGCAGACGGTGAGTGCGACCGCGGAGAGGGCCGCCGCCGGGTAGAGGAGGGCGCCGGGAGCCACGTGCAACGGGTGGATCAGCTCCCCCAGTCTGGCCAGGACGGGCAGCCTCAAGGCCCCGGCCAGCAGCAGCGCGCTCAGCGACGCCAGGGAGCCGAGCGCGAGCGCGACGGCTGCCGCCGTCAGTGCCCACAGGGCGACGACGGGGTTGCGCCGCTCCACCGTGCGGTGCGCGAGCAGCGGCACGGCGAACGGCACGAGCAGCGGGACGAGGAGCATCGTGATCATTGGCCACCGGCCTCCAGTACCTGCCGCAGCACCTGCTCGTCCTCGGCGCTGAGCTGGGATACGAAGCGGGCCAGGACCGTTTCGCGGTCGCTGTCCCTGTCCAGTTCGTGGTGCATGCGCAGGGCGGTCAGCCCGTGCGCGTCCTGGGTGGCGGAGTAGGCGTATCCGCGGCCCGACCGTTCCCGGCTGACGGTGCCCTTCTCGTGCAGACGGGAGAGGATCGTCGTCACCGTGGTCCGGGCCAGCGGCGCGGACAGGCTCTGCTGCACCTGACCGGCGGTCTGTGGAGTTCCGGCCGCCCAGAGCGCCGCCAGGACGCTCGCTTCCAGCTCTCCGGCCGGTCGGCGCTCGGCATTCGGCTCGGCCACGGAACTCTCCTCACGCCGCGATCGTCTACAGTGCGGTAGACCGTCTACGTGATTGTAGTCGAATGGGGGGTGTTTCCCGTACCCCGTTCTCTGATGAAAGGGCTCCCGACCATGGCGGCATCCAGGGTGTGGGCGGGCGCGCGCTGCCCACACGACGTGCTCGCCGGGCGCCGTCCCCCGTCCGGGCGCTCAGGTGGCGTAAAGGCGAGCCGTGCCAGCCTCGCGCCATGACGACAACAACGCAGCGTTCCGGTGCCGTGTCACAGCACCGCCAGATGCTGAACAAGGTTCCGGAAGTCACGGTCTACTTCTGGATCATCAAGATCCTCTGCACCACCGTGGGCGAGACCGCGGCGGACTACCTGATCGACAAGCTGGGCTGGGGCCTGACCAACACGACCTACGTCATGGGCGCGCTGCTGATCGCCACGCTGTGCTTCCAGTTCGCGGTCAAGAAGTACGTACCGGGGGTCTACTGGCTCTCGGTCGTCCTCATCAGCGTCGTCGGCACGCTCGTCACGGACAACCTGACGGACAACCTCGGCGTCGCCCTGGAGACCACCACCACCGTCTTCACGGTCGTGCTGGCAGCGACCTTCGCCGTCTGGTACTTGAGCGAGAAGACTCTCTCGATTCACACCATCCACACCGTCCGGCGGGAGGCCTTCTACTGGGCGGCCATCCTGTTCACCTTCGCCCTGGGCACCGCGGCGGGCGACCTCACGGCAGAGCGGCTGGCGCTGGGCTACTGGGTGTCGGCGCTCATGTTCGCCGTGCTGATCGCGGCCGTGGCCTTCGCGCACGTCGCGCTCAAGCTGAACGCCGTCCTGGCGTTCTGGATCGCCTACGTTCTCACCCGGCCGCTCGGCGCCTCGCTCGGCGACTACCTGTCGCAGCCCCGCGCCCACGGAGGGCTGGCGCTCGGCACGGTCGGGACCAGCGCACTCTTCCTGGTCACGATCCTGGGCCTGGTCGCCTACCTGACCGTTAGCAGGAAGGACGAGACCACCTGAACACGATCGCCACACACCGCATACTGGTCGTCGAGGACGATCACGGACTGCGCTCCGTGCTCGCCCGTGGCCTGCGGGAGGAGAGCTTCGATGTGCTGACCGCAGCCGACGGCGCGGCCGCCCTCCGTGCGGTCAGCGACCCGCGGCGGGTGGACGCCGTCGTACTGGACGTGGGCCTGCCGGACTCCGACGGCCGTGACGTGTGCCAGGCGATGCGCGCCCGAGGGCTGGACGCCCCGGTGCTGTTCCTCACGGCGCACGATGGCCTCGTCGACCGGCTGTCGGGCTTCTCCTCCGGCGGGGACGACTATCTGCCCAAGCCGTTCCACCTGGTGGAACTGGCCGCCCGGCTGCGAGCGGCACTGCGCCGGACGGGACGCCGGGCGGTGGCCGAAGTCGGCGGGGTCCAACTGGACCCGACCCGCCACCTGCTGGAGTGCGCGGGGCGCACCGCGTCGCTCACCCCGACCGAATTCCGGCTGCTCGCCTGCCTCATGGCCGAGCCGGGAGCCGTCGTACGGCGGCAGGCACTGGTGCGGGCGGCGTGGCCGGAGGGCGCGCTGGTGACGGACAACACGCTGGACCAGTACCTGATGCGGCTGCGCCGCAAGCTGCGCGACGTGGAAGGCGACCGCGTCATCGGCACCGTCCGCGGAGTGGGTTACCGATTCCAGTGAAGACCCTGCTCAGGGGGTGGCACGCGATCCGGCGCCAGAGTTGGCACCGGATACGCCCCGGCACCCTGCGCGGCCGTCTGGCGCTGCTCGCCCTGTTCACCACCGCGGTCTGGGTCGTCCTTCTCACCGTCGTCTTCAACGTGGCGCTCGCCGGACGGCTGCACGCCGAGGCCGACGACCTGCTGCGCACCCGGGCGACGGCGGTCGCGGCCACCGTGCAGGTACGCCCGGACCGGGCGCTCACCATCCGCGAACCGGCGGACGACCGCGCTCTGGACACCGGCATCTGGATCTATCAGGGGCGGCACGCCCTGGAGCGGCCCACCGCGCCCGGGCCCGCGCAGCACCTGGCCGACCGGCTGGCCGGACGGGCCGAGGTCTTCGACGAGACCGGCGGGAACGCCGCCACGCGCCTGTACGCCCTGCCGATCCGCCACGGCGGCCGCCAGGTGGGCACCGTGGTGACCGCGGTGGCGCTCGACCCGTACCGGCGCACGGCCGAATCGGCCCTGACGGGCTCGGTCGGCCTGGCACTGCTGCTGCTCGGCGGCGTCTACCTGGTGGCCCGGACCGTGATCGGCCGCGCGCTGCGGCCCGTCACCGCCATGAGCCGACAGGCGGCGCGATGGAGTGGCCACGACATCGGCCGCCGCTTCGGCACGGCGCAGCGGCCGGCGGAGTTGGAGGGGCTCGCCGCCAACCTCGACGAGCTGCTCGACCGGCTCGCCGCCGTACTCCGCCACGAACAGCAGCTGAGCGCGGAGCTCTCCCACGAGCTGCGGACCCCGCTGGCCCGGATCATCGCCGAGCTGGACTGGGCGCTGGCCCGGCCACGCGGGCCGGAGGAGCGGACCGCGGCCCTCGAAGCGATCGCCCAGGGAGCTGACCGGATGTGGACGATCTGCGAAACGCTGCTGACGGAGGCCCGCGCCCGCGGTTCCGAGGCCCCCGGCAGATGCGCGCTCGGCGCGCTCGTACGGGACGTGGCCACCCGCAGCGCACACGACCATCCTGCGGCGCCGCCGATCGATGTCCGCCTGGACGACGAGGAGTCCGCCCTGGTGGCGGGGGTCTCCCCGGCGGTCGCCGAGCGGATTCTCGCCCCCTTGCTGGACAACGCCCGTCGCTATGCCGTCGACGCCATCACCCTGGAGTGCGCGGCGCGGCCCGAGGGCGTGCGTGTGGTGGTGGCGGACGACGGGCCCGGCGTACCGGACCGCGACCGGGACGCCATCTTCGACCCGGGACACCGGGCGCACCCCACGGACGGCCACCACGGAGCGGGCCTGGGCCTGCCCCTGGCCCGCCGCCTGGCCCGGACATCGGGCGGCGACCTCACCCTCGGGCCCACCACATCCGGAGCCCGCTTCGTGGTCTCCCTCCCGGCAGGCTGAACGACCAGCGCGGATGAAGCGCGGCAATCACCGCCGTAGTTCCGGGGCAGCGTGGCCCGGGCCGTGCGCGGGTTGAGGCTGCCGAAGTCTCGTTTCCAGGAACGGCAACACGCCCCGTTCCAGCAGCGCTCGCTGCCATGCGTCGCGCGCCCGGGCCACCTTCTCGGCGTCCCCGGGTGGGTGGCCGTGCCGTGTCGTGGGGCGGTTGCGTGCCGCGGCGGCCAGCATCCAGCTCAGACCCGCCAGCGTAGACACGGCCGCGACGACTGCGGCGATCCAGCCCGCGACGATCAACTCGTCCGCGAGGCGTGGCAGGGAGTGGATGAACCGCAGGACGTACCCCAGGGCCAGGAAGATGGCCGCCGCCATGGATGCCAGGCCCGGCACCAGGACTCCCAGTGCCGCCAGCACACCCCGACCGCGCCCGGTACCGGCACCCTCGACGGGCTCCCGGACGGCGGGTGAACCGGGCCGGTCGGTCCGCAGGCGGAGGTAGGCGCGGTATTCGGCGGCCGCCGCAGCCGTGATGTCGTCGCTCGCCCGGAGAGCCTGCGCGAGTAGTTGCTCGGTGGTGATGTCTCCGGTGCTCTTCTGTATCGCCCGCGCGGCGTCCGGGGACCGGAGAGCCCTGCGCACCACGCGCTCAAAATCGGGCACATCCTCCGCCCGCAACTGGTCATGCCCGGTCATGTGCGCCCCCCTTCCCGGAGGGAGCGCGGACAGCCGCTGTTCTTTCTCGTATCCCCGTCGCACCACGAACGCATCAACCGATGTTCACGCCGTAATCGGCGGCGATACCGGCCAGGCCGGAGGCGTATCCCTGACCGACGGCACGGAACTTCCACTCCCCACCACGCCGGTACAGGGCACCGAAGACCATCGCGGTCTCCCCCACGGCGTCGTAGGACAGTTCGTAGCGGCACATCTCGCGACCGGTGAGATTGTCCATGACGCGGATATAAGCGTCGTCGACCTGGCCGAAATTCTGACCGCGGCGCTCGGCGTCGTGGATGGAGACCGTGAAGACGACCTGTCCGACCTTGTCGCCCAGGCGGTCGAGGTCGATCAGGAGCTGCTCGTCGTCGCCGTCGCCGTCGCCTGTGAGGTTGTCTCCGGTGTGCCGCACCGCTCCGTCGGGGCTGGTGAGGTTGTTGTAGAAGACGAAGTGCTGGTCGGAGACGACTTTCTGCCCGGGACCACAGATGACCGCGGAGGCGTCGAGGTCGACGTCCGCGCCGGCCGTCGGCAGGGCATCCCAGCCCAGCCCGACGGTGACGTCCGCGAGCGGGGCGCCGTCCTGATTCAAAACGACGTTCTGGCCCTTGCTGAGGCTGACGCCCATGTGCACTGGTTCCCCTCCTTGTGATGCGGCCGGATGCGGGCGCGCCCCGGCCGTCCTGACGTGGTGTCGGCAGGTGTATCCGGCTAAGCCGGTGACCTTGCCTACCGCGACACTTGCCATATTGCGCAACTGTACAACCAGTGGTCGCGCCCGGTCGCCCTCCCCCTGAAAAGCCGCGCGAGCAAGGGACGTCAATGACAGCAAGTCACAGGGCGACAGAGCCCTATACCGGGAGGAGCGGGCGTCGGCAGGATCAGGCCGTGTCGCCGGGGCGCCACACGGCGGCCCCGAGGACCGAGTCCGCCATGCCGTAGTAGAGGAACCAGGCGCCGCGGAAATGCACCAGCCCCTCGCTGAAGACGACGCGGTTGACCTGGCCGCCCTGCTCGTCGTCCGAGGTCGGGACGAGGAACGGCCGCTCCAGCCGGGCGACCGCCTTCGTCGGGTCGGCCGGGTCGATGAGGAGCTGCCCGCCCGAGTACTGGCCCTTGGGGTAGCCGCCCTTGCCATCCGAGCGGCCGTTGTACACCAGCAGGATGAGCCCGTCGTCGGTGAACAGCGGCGGCGGGCCCGGTTCGATCAGGGACCCTTCCCAGGGGAGCAGCGGCTTCGCCACCGGGTCGTCGTTGCCGACGGTCGTCCAGTGGATGAGGTCCTTGGACGTGGCCCAGAAGATATTCGACTCCCCGAAGTACATCCAGTACTTGCCGTCGATGGGCGTGGTGAGGATGGCGCCCGCCTTGTTCCAGGGCTTGTCGCCGTGGATCGGGTCGTGCAGCTCGGGGAAGAGGGGCCCGTGCTTCTTCCAGTGCACCAGATCCGTCGAGGTCGCCAGGCAGAGCAGCGCGCTCGTGCGGTCGTATGCGGTGTAGGTGAGGTAGTAGGTGTCGCCGACCCGCACCACGCGCGGGTCCTCGCAGCCGCCGGGTTTCTCGTAGGGCTCGGTCGGTGTGAGCACCGGCTCGGGCCTGCGCCGGAAGGTGATGCCGTCGTCGCTCCAGGCGAGCCCGATGCTGGAGGTCTTCTTCTCGTCCTGCGCCCGGTAGAGCAGCGCGACCCGGTTGCCCACGACGAGGGCGCACGGGTTGTAGAGGTACGCCGACTCCCACTCGTGCGCGAGGTCGGGGCGCAGGATCGGGTTCGCCTTGCTCTTGGTGAAGGGCCCTATGGGGAAGCGTGCGGCCCTGGGTGGCCGCCAATGCCCTGCCCCGGCGGGGGCGACGGACCCCGGGGCGGCCGCGGCGGCGGCCGGGGCGAGAGAGCCCGCGAGCGCCGTGCCGACCGCCACCGAGGCCTTGAGTATTCCGCGGCGCTTGGGCGCCTGCGGATCGTTGTACCGCATGTCTGGACATCCTTCCGAAGGATCGGGGCGTCTCTCAGCACACGGAGATCCGTACCACCCCGTCGTCCGCGTGCGGTGTGCCGTGCACCGTCACCGCGACATAGCGCGGGGAACCTGTGCGTATGAGCCGGCGTACGCGTTTGTTGCCGTCCAAGGCGCCCGCACGCCGGTAGCGCACGCCGTCCTCGCTGAACTCCACGTGCGCGGCCGGGGCCGCCTCGGTGGTCCACTCGACCTCCACCCACCGCACCGACCGCAGCCCCCCGAGGTCGACTACCATGCGGCCGTCGAGCCCCGGGCGCCACGCGGTGTCCGGGTGGCCATCCACGGCGGCCTCCGGCCGGGACATCCCGGGCGGCAGTGGAGCGGTGGGGAAGGTGTTCCGGCCCAGGGCATGGTCCTGGTGCGGGTAGGGCTGCGCGCCGTGCAGCGTGACACGTGTCCCGCGCCCGTTTCGTACGGTCGTCACGGTGCCGCGGCCCTGGGACTCGATCCGCAGTCGGCAACTGGGACCGGACAGGTGCAGGGTGGCTCCGTCTGTCACCCGCACCCGCAGTCCCGGCGGCAGCGTCCGGCCCGACAGCGAGGTGAGGGTGAACCGGGGAGGGAGCAGCAGCGCGGCAGCGGCGTCGAGGTCCGCCGTGTAGCCGAGGCCGTCCCGGGTCACCGTCTGCTCGCCCTCGTAGACGTGCCGGCGCCTGCCCTGCTGCGGCACCTCGACACGCGTGCCGACCGCCTGTGCGGACAGGTTGAACAGACTCAGGTACCCGTCCGTGAGCGCCGCACGGACCCGGTCGTCCGCGGCGACGGGTACGGGGTGACGTGCCAGTGCGCGCAGCATGGCGGGGGACGCGCCGCAATGGCCCTCGACCACGAGCGGCGCCTGCGCCCCGTCGGCCGGCACGATCATGTCGCCGTACACGGCCAGGGGGCGCCCGCTGTCGCGCACGACCAACCCCGCGCGACCGTCGATGTCGAGCCAGCCGCCGCGGGTGCGCACCGCCGGTGCCGGTCCGGTCACCAGGTCGGTCCACTGCTCGCCGTCGGACGACCCCTGCACACGGTAGACGCGCCCGGCGGCCGCCTCCCAGCGCAGTGTGACCCGGTCGAGCTCGTGCGGGGCACCGAGATCTACCGCCCACCAGCTGTCCGCCCGCTGCCTGTCGGCACGGGAGACGGCCCAGCGGGTCCCGGCGTCGCCGTCCACCGCCCGCCCCGGCGTCATATCCGGTGCGTGGGAGGAAGCGGTCGCGGTACGGCCTTGCGCCAGGTCCGGAGCACCGGTCCCGTCGCGGGCCTCGACGGCGTACAGCGAGTAGCCGTAACTCGGGTCGGGCCGCACGCCCAGCATCCGGATGTGTCGCACCGTCACCCGCGCGAAGGTCAGCTCGTCGACGCGCCCCGCGCTCTGGGAATCGGCGTCCTGCGCGCGGACCGTGGCGGAGCCCTCCGCGAAGCGGTAGGTACGGCTGCCGTCCAAGCCCGCCATACCCGGCATGGTGAGGTTGTGCACCTCGAGCCGCGTGCCGCCCGCCCCCGGCCCGTCGGAGGCGTAGACCACCGCGCCCGAGGGGAGCGTCGTGTAACCGGCGAAGCCGTCCCCCAGACGCAGCAACGTCGCACTGCCGTCGAATCCGTCCCGCACGGCCGTGTGCACGCGCACCGTCCGGCCGGTGATCTTGGCAGCGGTCGAGGGCAGGAACATCGGAGTGCTGCCGCTGACCCGGAACAGCCAGTCGTCGTGCCCGGGCTGCCAGGCGAACTTGACGAAGCCGGGTTTCGTCACCACGCCCGCCCAGGCCGCGGGGGACTGGTGGGAGACCAGACCGGGACCGGTCCCGAAATCGGTGACACCCGCCGCGTACGAGAACAGCTCCGCGCGCGACATCGGCCGCACGCGGCGGCCGGCGGTCGGCCACACGTGCAGCAGATAGCTGATGGCGAGTTCCGCGCGCGCCTCCGGCTCGTACTTGGGCTCGCCCGAGAACTTCGCGAGCCGGTACTCCGGCGGGTACTTCTGGTACGCCTCAAGACGCGCGGCGAGCTCCAGCTCCGCGCGGACCGCGGCCCGGTCCCCGGCCACCCGGGAGAGGAAGGCCAGCGGGATCACGTCCCTGCCGTACAAGTGCTCGCGGTCGTTCACCATGGGCATCAGCGGTTCGCCCGCGTCGGACATGACACCCAACAGCGTGCGCCACAACGGTCCCGCGTTGGGCTGCTCGGACAGGACCTGGGGCAGCGGCTGGCCGGCCGCGAGGAAGTGCGCCGCGTTGCGGCCCGAGGTACGCCATAACTCGGCTTGGTAGTGCGGCCCGAACGAGCCGTGATTCTCGACGATGAAGGTGTCATACGCGTTATGCGCGGTATTGCGCGAGATGGGCACGCCGTCCACCCGCGTGGGGTTGGCCAGGTCGGCGGACGGCAGGCCGGCCTCGTTGCGCGACCACGCCCCGTAGGCGGTGGCCCAGCCGGGGCGGCGCCGGTCGTCCGGTGCCCAGGCCAGCGCGGGGGCGAGGGTCTGCGCGTAAAGGCCCATCTCCTCCAGCTTGGTATCACCGACGTATCCGCCGTTTTGGCCGTTAGGAGTCCAGTCCCCGGAATCCGGATCATCGCCTGTACCCAGGGCGTGGGTGTACGCCGCCTGTTCGCGGGTGATGGTGTCGACCGCGGAGCGCGTACCGGCGTCCAGCTCGTCCCACAGCAGGCGCGCGGCGAGGATGAAGTACGACTGGAACGTGGTGTCGAAGAACAGCTTGCGGCCCCACTGGGTGCCGCCGGTGAGCCGGTTCGAGGAGGCGTAGTGGCGCAAGGTCGCGAGAGTCCGGCTCCTGAGCGTCTCCCGGTCGATGCCGGCCTGGCTCTCGTCGAAGCTCCCGTGCGTCAGCAGCACGGCGTGCCCGAGGACGACGGCGAAGCCGAAGTCCTTGTCTGTGTAAATACCCTTCGCCCTGTCCCACTGCGTCTCGGACCAGCGGGTGTGCCGAAGGAGTACCTGGTAGTACGTCGCGGCGACTTCGTCGGCCCGGTCCCCGGTCCGGCCGGAGGCAGCGGCTGCGGGGAAGCCCAGTGCCGACGGGAGGGCTGCCGCGGCCCCGCTCGCGCCGAGGAGTCGCAGAAGGCGCCGACGGCCGACAAGGAAGGACATAGGCCGCACTTGGTTCCCCTCACCCGAAGACAACGTTGTCACTCGCGGGCTCATTTTTGAACGGCCCTGAGGGTGTGTCAACGACAGTGCGTCTATCAATATGCGCCGAAGCGGCGCACCTCTGCGGACACCGGCCGGAAGCAGTGCGCGGTCCGGTGGGTGCGCGGCGCGGACCGCGAGCCCGTGGTGACGGGACCGCTGCTGCCGCGCAAGAGGGCGGTCGTCCCGCTCCGGTAGTCCGGAGAGCAGCGGAACCGTGTCCGCGCTCCGTCACCTCCGGTCGGTCGACCACGCCCCCCAGCAACGAACCGTGGGACCTGCCGAGAACGGTGTTCGGCGGCCCGCGCAGTCGGTGCCGTCGGGGCGGATGAGGATCAGTCCCGCCTCGGTGGCGGCGTCGAAACCGTCGTCGACGGCGACCACGTCGCGACCGGCGGCGTCCAGCAGGGAGGCGGCGATCGCCGCGCGCATGCCGGCGGCGCAGTGCACCCACACCGTCCCGGGCGGTACCTCGCCGATGCGGCCGTACAGCTCGTGGATCGGGATGTGGACCGAGCCGTCGATGAAGCCGCCCGCGCGCTCGGAGTCCCGGCGCACGTCCAGGACGACCACGTCGTCGCCGCGCTCACGGACGTCGGCGAGGTCGGCAAAGCGGGCGCGGGGGAAGGAAGCGAGCTGTTCGCCGGCGCGGACCCAGGTGGCCGGGTCGCCGGTGGCGGCGGCGGCCGGGCGGTCGATGCCCACCCGGGTCAGCTCTCGCTGTGCGTCGGTGATCTGCTCAGGGGTGTCGGCGAGCAGGGTGACGGGCTTGCCCCACGGGATCAGCCAGGCCACATAGGTGGCGAGCTTGCCCTCGCCCTCGAAGTTGAACGACCCGGTTACGTGCTCCTCGGCGAAGGCCATTCTGCTGCGCAGGTCCACCACCCACTCACCGGCGGCCAGCCGGGAGGCGATCTCCTCGGCGTCCGCACGCCCCGGCGGGGTGAGGTCGACCGGCGAGGGTCCCGCGGCGTTGGTCGGGCCCATGTGCGCGTAGTAGGCGGGCACGTCGTCCAGCCCTGCGATCATCTGTGCGATGAAGGTGTCCACGTCCAGGGTCAGCGCGTCGTTGGTGGCGCGTTCCCGGCCGATCGTGGTCGTGTCCCCTTCGGCTTGCGAGGAGGAGCAGAAGCTGCCGAAGCCGTGGGTGGGCAGCACCGGCACCTCGTCGTCCAGCTCATCGGCGAGGCGGTGGGCGGAGGCGTGCTGGGCACGGGCCAGCTGCTCGGTCAGCCGCGGCTCGACCAGATCGGGGCGGCCCACCGCGCCGATCAGCAGCGATCCGCCGGTGAACGCCGCCACGCCGCGCCCGTCCTCGGCGAGGACGTAGGAGGTGTGGTGCGGGGTGTGCCCGGGGGTGGCAAGCGCGCGCAGCACCAGACCCTCCTCCACCGTCACGGTGTCGCCGTCGGCCACCGGGGTTCGGGCGAAGGACACGTGCGCTGCGGCCGGCACCAGGTAGCGGGCCCCGGTCACCCGAGCCAGCTCCAGGCCGCCGGTGACGTAGTCGTTGTGCACGTGGGTCTCGGCCACGAAAGCAATGCGCACCCCGCGCCGGGCCGCTGCGGCGATGACCTG
The DNA here is from genome assembly GCF_040629205.1 of Streptomyces sp. NPDC005962. Lineage (NCBI taxonomy): Bacteria > Bacillati > Actinomycetota > Actinomycetes > Kitasatosporales > Streptomycetaceae > Streptomyces > Streptomyces sp. NPDC005962. The sequence continues at coordinate 24,918 of NZ_JBEXVE010000036.1, forward strand.
ATCGATGTCACGCGGCGGATCGATGACCACCGCCGAACGGGGTCCTCCGACCAGGTAGCTGCGGTTGCCCAGGCCCTCGAATTCCAGGATGTCGACGAAGAACACGACTATGACTCCTCTTGAACGGTGTGCCCCGGGGGGTATTTCAGGGTCAACGGGCGTGACCGGGCGGCCTGGACGCTTGGTCCCGGAGCGCGTGAGGCGCGTTTGCCAGAAGCGGCGCTGCCGCCTGTCAGCGGGTCGGCACAGACGAGGTTGCGGTCTCCTCGCATATGGCAGGGCCCGGGGCGGTGCTGCTTCCGGGGCCCTGCCTCAGCCCGCCGACCGGCTGCTTGGCGGGAGCGGCCGCGATCAGGGCTGGTCGGGCGATCCGGACGACGGCATGGCTTCGTTGAGCGGTACGACGTTGAAGTATTCCTCGATGCGGTCGATGAGGCCGCCGTCGAACCGGAAGTACATCGCCGCGTGTACGTCACTGCGGGACCCGTCGGTCATGGTCAGGTGGAGTACTTGCTGCTGGAGCACTTCGTCGCCGTTCTGGAACTGGCGCACGATGTCGTACCGAAGTGTGTCGACGTCGGCGGCCAACTGCTTCAGCAGTTCCATGTTCTCGTCGATCGGCTGGTCGCCGCTTCCGTCGTTGTGCCACACGGTGGCGGTGTCGGTGCACAGGGATCGCATCGTGGTGTAGTCCCGCACCTCCCACTGCCGGAGGTAGTGCACCGCTGCCGCGCGAAGGTCCTGGTCGGGTGTCATTGTTTCTTCCTTTCGGGGTGCGCCGGTTGCGGCGGATGTCAGACGGCGGGGCCGGTGGTGGTGCCGACGGCCGCGTTCTCTTCGAAGACGGGGGCGCGCTCCCCCGCTTCGATGCGCAGGGGGAGGTGGTTCTCCCGGGGAGGCAGGGGGCAGGGGAAAGCCGCCGAGAAGATGTGGTGGGGAACAACGGCCTGGTTGAAGTCGATACGGGCCGTACCCGTGGCGTCCTTGGGGCGGGACAGGATCAGCCAACGGCCCATGCCGGGCGTGTCCGTGCCGCTGGTGGCGTCGGTGAATGTGATCAGCAGGGTGTCGCCGCCCACACCGAACGCCCGGAGCGTGTACCGCTCGCCTCGCAGATCGAAGACGAAGTCACCAGGGGCCGGGAGGGTGTCCCGCGTACTCGGGCTGGTCAGCCGGGTCACTTCCAGGAGACGTCCGGCATCCGCCGGACGGTATTCCGCCTCGACGATCCAGGCCGGGTCCCACTGCCACACCTCGATCCCGCGCAGGCCGACAAGAGTGGGCGCGGCCGCATCCCACACGGCCAGGACATGGGCTCCCCGCAGTTCCTCGATGGTGCCGCGCCGCCCGCCGGGGAAGGACAGGCGGCTGGCGCTGGTCAGTTCCACCGCGCCGTCCACGGCCCGGCCATCGACGGACACGCCCTCCCCATGGGTCGCGGTCAGCGTCAGGCTCCCCGAGAAGCCGGTGGACGTCCACCGTCCCGGAACCTCGGGGACTTCCTGACCCGGCTCCGTGATCAGCCGATAGGCGATGCGGCCCGCCTTCCCGTCCGGGCCCGCCATCTCCTCCCATCGGCTCTGGCGCCACTTGTCGTACTCGGTCAACGCGCCGTCGTCACCGAAACAATCGCTGGACACAGTGTTCTCCTCTCCAAGTGGCGGTCACCCGCGACCGCCGTCAGGACTCACCGCCGGCCGGAAACACGCCCGACCGTCACGGACCGACCGGTGGTATCGATGGCTTGGATGATCCACTCGGCCCGAGCAGATGAGCAAGACTGCTTGCCGTTACGGCAAACGCGGGAAGGACGCCGTGCTGGTGATCGCGCTCCGACATCTCCCTGGAGAACACGGCCTCCAGGGGCCGCGCGATGTGCTGAACCGGCCCGGAACCTTGTGGAGGAGGCCGAACACCCTGGCCACGGGGACAAGGACTCAGCAGGGCTCAGGGGAATTCACGGGATGTCGCACACCCCTGCTCCAAGCTCTCCTACGGCTGAGCGAAGTCCGCGTCCCCGCGTCGTTCGCAGGCTGCTCTGGCAGCCATCAGTCCCGCCGCGTACAGCGCGAGGACAGCGGCCAGCAGGAGGTAGTACGGAACCGCGAGGGTGGTCATGCCCAGGGACGGGGCGAGCGGGGAGAACGGCAGAAGAACTCCGGTCACGGCCAGCGCGGCCGCGGCCCAGCGGACCGGGCTCGGCGCACGGCTGCCAGCGGTGCGGCGGCCGGTGCGCAGAAGGAGCATCACCAGGGCCTGGGTGAGCAGGTTCTCGGTGAACCATCCGGAGTGGAACACCGCGGGGTCACCGGGGCCTTCGGAGGTGTGCAGGGCCAGCGCGAGGACGGCGAAGGTGGCCAGGTCGGCGGCGGCGTTGAGCAGGCCGAAGGCGGTGATGAAGCGGAGGAAGTCGCGGGGCCGCAACACGGTCGGCTTGTGCGAAAGGGCCTGTCGGGGCCGGTCATAGGCGAAGGCGAGCTGGGCCGCGTCGAAGCACAGGTTCTGCACCAGCACCTGGGACGGAAGCATGGGGAGGAAGGGCAGCAGGAGACCGGCGGCGAGCATCGCGATGACGTTGCCCAGGTTGGACGAGAGCGTGATGCGCAGATAGGTGGCGATGTTGCCGCTGCTGGCCCGGCCGGCGCTGATCGCGTGGTCGATGGCCGTGAGGTCTTTCTCCGCGAGCACCACGTCGGCACTTTCGCGAGCGACGGCGACGGCGTCCCGGGGGCAGATGCCCACGTCGGCGGCGTGCAGGGCGGGCAGGTCGTTGACTCCGTCGCCCAGGAAGCCCGTGGTGTGTCCGCCCGCGCGCAGCGCGGCGATGATGCGGGCCTTGTGTTCAGGAGTGCAGCGTGCGAAGACGGTGGTGCGACGGGCGGTGTCGGCGAGTTCCGCGTCGGTGAGGCCGTCGACGCGGTCGGCCGTGAGCACCTCGCCGGGGTCGAGGGCGAGGTCGCGGCAGGCGCGGGCCGCGGTGCCCGGGTGGTCGCCGGTGAGGATCTTGACGGTGACGCCGCGGTCGGCGAGGACGCCCAGGGCTTCCCCGGCGGTCGGGGCGAGTGCGTCGCGCAACGCGACGAAGCCGGTGAAGGTCAGGCCGCGTTCGTCGGCCGGGGTGTAGCCACGGTGGCGGGCCGGGCGTTCCACGGTGGCGACCGCGAGCAGCCGCAGTCCACCGGCCGTCTCGCGTTCGGCGAGAGCGAGGAGCCGTGCCGACTCGCCGTCGTCCAGCGCACAGCGCCGGAGTACGTCTTCCACGGCGCCCTTGACCACGAGGGTGTGGGTGCCCAGGCGGCCGGGTCGGCGTACGACGGCGGTGGCGAGGCGGCGTACCGGGTCGAAGGGGATCGCGGCGACACCGTCGTAGTGGAGGAGTTCGTCCTCGTCGACCGCGTTCAGGAGCGCCTCGTCGAGGGCGTCCGGGGCGGGCAGGTCCGCGAGTTGCAGCGTCCACCAGGCGTTGGTGGCGGCCAGGTGCAGTACGTCGGGGGCTTCCCGGCCATGGGCGTCCAGCGCCCGGTCGACCACCGGCCGGTCGAGGGTGAGGGTTCCCGTCTTGTCCAGGCAGAGCACGTCGACCGCGCCGAGATCGTGCAGCGCCGGCAGCCGTTTGACGATCACCCTGTGCTGGCGTGCGAGGAGGGACGCCCCGCGGGCGAGTGCGGTGGTGACGATGACCGGCAGCATCTCCGGGGTGAGCCCGACCGCGACCGCCACGGCGAACGGCAGGGTCTCCAGTCCGCGCCCGCGCAGTGCCGCGTTGGCCATGAGCACCAGGGGCGGGGTCAGCAGCATGAACCGGATGAGGACCCAGGAGATGCCCTGCACCGACCGGTCGAAGGCACTCGCCTCACGCCTGCCCGTGCGGCTGTGGGCCGTGGCGAACCGCGTGTGCGCCCCGGTGGCGACGACCACCGCGGTGCCGCTGCCGGAGGTGACGCTGCTGCCCTGGAAACACAGTTCGGGCTGTTCGAACAGGCCACGCTCGGGCGGGCCCGGCGCGTCGACCGCGTACTTGGCGACCGGCTCCGACTCGCCCGTCAGTGGCGCCTGATGGACGCGCAGACCGCTCGTGCGCAACAGCCGCACGTCGGCGGGGACCAGGTCACCCCGGCCGAGACGGATCACATCACCCGGCACCAACTGGTCGACCGGAATCTCGCGGGCCTGTGGCGGCTCGTCCTCATCGGCGCACCGCAGCACGGTCGCCGTGGTGGTGATCAGCTCTCGCAGCGCGGCCATGGACCGGTCGGCCCGGTGCTCCCCGGACGAGCGCAGCACACAGCTGACCGAGACCAGGAACAGGATCACGCAGGCGGTGCCCCATGCGGCCACGGCGGCCGACACCAGCCCGAGGCACAGCAGCACCGCGGTGAACGGATCGCGCAGACTCCGCACGAACCGGAGCGGCCAGGACGCGGTGCGCCAGGTCGGCACCGTGTTCTCGCCCCACCGGGCCAAGCGCTCGTCAGCCTCTGCTTCCGCGAGGCCACGTGGCCCGCTGTCGAGGTGGCGCAGCACCTGGAGCGAGGTGAAGGCGGTGGTGTTCGGGGATATGTCCCCCGGTGGGGCGTCGCCGCCGCCCGGGCCGGGCCGCTGTTCCCGGGAGGCGGTGGCACCGGCACCGGAAGCAGCGGCGGCTTCAGGCCCCGAGGCCACGGGAGCGTCGTGTCGGAGCATGCTCGGCCCGGTCGGTCAGTTGACCGACCATGAGCCGCATCACGGTCACCATGTCCGGGTCGTCGACGAAGTAGACCTGCCGACGGCCTTCGCGCCGCGCCCGTACCAGACCGGCGAGCTTCAGCTTGGTCAGATGCTGACTCACGGCGGGCAGCGCGCCACCCACCCGTTCCGCGAGGCTCGTCACATCGCACTCGCCCTGCCCCAACGCCCACATGATGTGCAGCCGCGCGGGCGACGCCAACAGCCCGAACGCCGCCGCCGCGTCGGCCAGCACCTGGGCAGGAGGGTCCTCGAAGCCGCCGACACCTGCCGTCACGATCGCTCTCCCGTCCGCCTGGATCACCTCTGCGCACCCGGTGCGCGCTCAGTCTAGGCGGTGCGTACCGCTCCCCCGCGCCCTGCGGTCAGGGTCCTGCCCCGCGGTGCGACCGCCACCGGCCGCGCCGCGTCCCCCATGTCATCTGTACAGTTGCGCAACCAAGCATGTACTACCGCTGGCCGGGCCTTCTTCACCCCCGGCGCAGCCAGATGAAGGGGATAACGACATGGGCATCATCGGCTGGATCGTCCTCGGACTGATCGCCGGCGCCATCGCGAAGGTGCTTCTTCCCGGACGCGACCCGGGCGGGCTGATCGGCACCACCCTGATCGGCGTCGCAGGAGCGTTCGTCGGCGGCTGGATTTCCGCCGAGTTCCTCGACCGGCCCGTGGAGAAGGAGTTCTTCGACCTGACCACCTGGGGCGCGGCGATCGGCGGCTCCTTCGTTCTGCTCGTGCTGTACCGCATCCTGTTCGGCCATTCGCGGGACTGAGGCTCGCTTCCTCATCGGTCGCAGTCCAGGGTGGCGAGGTCGACCGAGTCGGCCATCGCCTGCATGCCCTTGTCGTTGGGGTGGATGTGGTCCCCGCCGTCGAAGGCCGGAAGGACGCGCTCGTGGTCGTAGGGGCTGCGCAGAATCCGGTCGAAGTCCGTGACGGCGTCGAACACGCCGCTGTTCCTGATGAAGTCGTTGACCTCCAGGCGTACGGCCTCCCCCGCCGCGTCCCACTCGGACCAGCCCTTGAAGGGCGCGATCGTGGCACCGACCACGCACATTCCGGCCCCGTGTGCCCGGTCGACGATCTCCCGGTAACCCGCGATCAGGTCCTTCGCCGTGACGCCGGTGTGGGCCTTGATGTCATTGACGCCCTCGAACAGGAACACCGTGCGCACCCCGGGGTGCGACAGCACGTCCCGCTCCAGCCGCTTCAGCGCGCTCTGGCCCGCGCCGTCCGCCAGCACCTTGTTCCCGGAGATGCCTTCGTTGGCGACCCCCTTGACGGGAACGCCGTCCGCGTTCTGAAGTCTGCGGGAGAGGTAGTCGGGCCAGCGGCGGTTCCGGTCGCCGGTGGACTGCCAGCCGTCGGTGATGGAGTCGCCCAGGGCGACGACGGCGCCGGTGCGCGGCGTGGTCCGCACGCTGAGGGCGTCGAGGTAGAACCAGGAACCGGTGGCCTGGGTCCAGTTGGCCCCGTCCTCCTCGGCCGTGTGGTCGCCGGTGGTCGTGTAGGACGTCTGCATGGCCATGGAGTGTCCGGTCGCCGGGCCGCCGGCATCCGCCACGTACAGGCTCACCAGCAACGTGGCGGAGGCGGCCCACCGTCCGGGCAGCGGGTCGCTGTACGCGGCGTGTCCTGCGGCCACGGTGAGGGACCGCGAGCCGTCGAACGTCAGGCGGCGGTTGCTGCCGAGGACCGCGTCCGCACCGGTCCGCCGAACCCCGACGTAGGCGCTGCCGAACGTCAGGGGCCGGTCGCCGAACGCGTTGGACAGGCGTATCCGCAGACCGCTTCCGGCGGCGCTGGTGTGGACGACCAGCCGGTAGCCGCGGTCGGGGGCGGCGTCGCCGATACGGTCGGCGCTCGCTCCCCAGGTGATCACCTCGTGCGGGGCGTCCTGAAGGTGACGTGAGGTGTCCGCCGCCCTGGAGTGCGCGACCGCCGTCGCGGTCGCCGGGGCACACAGGACGGCGATCAGCACGGAGGCGACGGCGACGGCGAGGCGGCGAAGGCGGGTTCGGCTCGCGGACACCGTGGTCATCGGCCGAGCTCCCGCAGGGTGACCGATCGGCCCGGCTTCAGACTGATCCTCCGCGACACCGCGCCGTAGGACACGGTGGTGGTGCGCCCGCCGACGCTGCGCACCGTGACCTCGGTCGGCTTGCCGTCCCGCCAGCGCAGATCGACGGTGAAGCCACCGCGCACCGCCACTCCCGTGACCGAGCCGGACGAGGACCACGCCGAGGGGAGGGCGGGCAGGAGTTCGAGGTGTCCGGGCCGCGAGTACACCAGCATCTCCATCATGGCGGTGGGCGTTCCGAAGTTGCCGTCGATCTGGAAGACGCCGTGTCCCTGGTCCACCTGGTAGATGTCGAACAGGTTCGGGGCGGTGCCGTTGCCGCCGCCGGTCGACGGACGGAGGTTGTTCACCACCAGGTGGTAGGCCCGCTCCCCGTCCTTCAGCCGGGCCCAGCACAGGGCGCGCCAGGCGTTCGCCCATCCGAAGCTCTCCGTGCCGCGCGCGGTGAGCAGGGCGGTGGCGCCGTCGATGACCTCCCGCGGGGTGGAGCCGTCCGGGCGGAGTCGGTCTCCGGGGAAGAGCCCGACCAGCGGGGAGAGATGCCGGTGAGTGGTCTCCCCCAGGTTGTCCGGGGACATCCATTCCTCGAGCCAGCCGGTCTTCGGGCTGACCCGGGGAAGATACAGGCGCTCTTGGAGGGAGGCGATGGTGTCGCGGTATTCGGCATCCTTGTCCAGCACGGCGCACGCGGTGCGGTAGTTGCCGAACAGGGCCCACACCAGTTCCTGTGCGTAGGTGATGCCCTTCGCGTCGAGAGGTCCGTGTTCGGGCGACCAGTCGCTGTCGGCGATGAGTACCTGTCGGGACGTACCGGTCGCCGGGTCGGTGACCGATTCGGTGAGCAGCCGTGTCTGCCAGAACTCACACGCCCCCTTGAGCAGCGGGTAGATCCTGGCCAGGTAGGAGCGGCTCTGGGTGTACTCGTAGTGCTCCCAGAGGGAGTTGCACAGCCAGGCGTTCCCGGCGGGGTGCCACCACCAGCCCATCCCGCCGTGGATGTTGGTCGAGATGGCCACGGTCCACCCGGCGATCTCGCCGGTGGAGTTCCGGTACCGGTTGCGCGGGTCGTTGAAGAGGGTGTGGGTGAGCTCGGTCCAGGACGGGAGCTGCGCCAGACAGTAGTCCACGAGGGCGTCGAAGCAGCCGGAGAGGCCGGTGCGGTCGGCCATCCAGTAGTTCATCTGGAGGTTGATGTCGGTGTGGTAGTCGCCCATCCAGGCGGGTTCGTTGCCGTCCAGCCACAGCCCTTGGAGGCCCAGTGGCAGGCTGTCCCGGGACCCGGAAATCATCAGATAGCGGCCGAACTGGAGGTAGGCGGCTTCGAGTTCGGGGTCGGGTACGCCGTCCCTGGCGCGGGCGGTGATCCGCTCCCAGGTGTCCAGCTCGCGCTGCGCGGGGGACGAGGTGCCGAGCGAGATGTCCATGCTCTCGAACAGCGCGCGGTGGTCGGCGACATGGGTGCGCAGGAGGGTGCCGGGTGAGTGGGCCGCGGCGGCGAGCACCTTGTTCCGGGCCAGCCGCCGCGGGTCCAGCGAGGGGTCGCGATAGTGGGTGGCGGCGTCGGGCCGGTAGTTCGTGCCGCCGCTCACCACCACGGTGAGTTCCTCGCAGCCGGTGAAGGAGATCCTCGGCCCGTCCACCGTGACGGTCCCACCGGTGCCGTACGCCGTCACCGCGGCCCCGTAGGCCAGACCGTTCGGGAAGGCCGCGCCGAATGACGCGACCCGCCGCGAGCGCTCCGCGGTCGTGGTCTCGTCGTGGGTGCCCTCCAGGTTCACGGTGCCGGTGTAACGGCCGCCGCCGCGCTGGGTGAAGCGCAGGACGATGGCGTCATCGGGGTGGCTGGCGAAGATCTGCCGCCGGTAGGTCACGCCGGAGCGTACGTAGGAGGAGGTGACCACGCCCTGATGGAGGTCGAGACCGCGCCGGTAGCCGGAGACGGCCGACAGGTCGTGGTCGGGGATGTCGACCGTCAGGCGGGCCAGCAGGGTGAAGGTTCCGAAGTTCTGTGCGTCGTACGGGAATTGGCCGTCGCCATCGAGGATGTCGTTGATCCCGCCGGTCCACAGGGTCGCGTCGGTGATCAGGAGGAGTTCGCGGGACGGATCGTTGCCGGTGAGCGCGCCCAGCCGGCCGTTGCCGACCGGGAGGCCCCGCTCGATCATCGACTGGCCGGAGGCGGGCGCCTGCCACCACAGCTCGGTCTTCGGCGGCTCGTCCGGCCGCGGGGACCGGGCCGGTCGGCGCGGGGCCGCGGCGGCCGAGAAGGCGGGCAGACCGCCGAGGGCGGTGAGGGCTCCCACGGCTCCGGCGAGCGAGAGGAAGGTCCGCCGGTGGGCGGGAGGGCCAGGCGGGTCGGTGCGCTGGATGTCCACGGTGCACTCCATTCCGGTGTGACGGGCATGCGGGAGGGACGGCCGTACGCGGTCAGAAGCTTGGGGCCATGCGTGCCACCGCGCGGGGCTGTTGCGTGCCACCGCGCGGGTCCGGGCGTGTCGCCGCGCGGCGGGGCCGTGCGGGGTGTCGCCGCGCGCTCAGGGCAGCGTCGGGACGCCGATCCGGTCGATGTCCGGGGCGTAGCCGGTGCCGCTGTCGAAGGTGACGGAGTTGGCGCCCGCCGCGAGGGTGACGGGCAGGCTGACCGTCTCGGGCGTCCCCCAGTCGCCGGTGGAGGGGAACTTGAGGCTGGTGGCGCCATTGCCGTTCGCGGACACCTTCACGGAGCGCGGGTCACCGCTGACGTAGGCCACGTCGATCAGATAACGTCCGGCCTTCTTCACGGTGACGTCGTTGAACCGGAGCGTGCCGCCGCCGTAGAGGCTGCCGACCTTGTGGGCGCCCGAGCAGGCGCCGCAGTCGGCCACGGAGGCGTTGCCGCCGAGGGTATTGGCCGGGGATTCCGCCTCGTAACCGGTCGTGGGCCGGGCAGGGCCGCGCGGAGTGACGGTGAACAGGCGTGAGCCGTGCGCGGGCAGCGCCTGGGTCACCTTGTCCGGATGCGCGCCCAGGTTCTCGTGGTTCCACAGGTCCCGGACCGCGGCGTTGCCGGAGAACCCGAGGGACGACCAGTCCGCGGTGACCGCGGCGGGGTTGTCGCCGAGGTTGAACAGGGCGACGGTGTAGCTGCCGTCGGGCCGCTCGGCCGCCCACACCTGCTGGTCACCGGAGGGCGTGACCGGCCGGGCGGGCGGGGTGTCCGCCTGGTTGAGGGCGATCACCTCCCGGTTGGTGAGGAGGGAGAGCCCGTAGTCGTCGAGGCGAGTGAGGTCGTCGCCCGTGTAGAGCGGCGACTTGGCGATGGCCCACAGGGTCGCGTAGCTCTGCCGTTCGGCCTTGGTGAGACCGTCCATCTCGCCGTTGCCCACGTCCAGGGAGTCGAGGTCGCTCCACCCTCCCGGGCCGCCGTGACGGCTCCAGCCCGGTGCGTCGTCCCAGCGGTCGTCGACGGAGTTCTCCCAGCTCACCAGGGTGTTGCAGTAGCACTCGACGTCGGTGTCGATGCGCCAGCCGTTGGAGTACTTCTTCCAGTCGCCGACATGGCCGATGTCGAGGCCCCAGGAGATCTCGAGGTGGATCGGGCGGCCGGTCGCGGCGATGGCCCGCTGCCAGGCGGCGACATCCGCGACGTTGTCGTAGTTGTCACCGCTCTGGCCGGAACCGGGGCCGACACCGTCGAGCTTCAGGAAGTCATAGCCCCAGTCGGCGAACATGCGCGCCTGGGAGTCGACGTACTTCTGCGCACAGGGGCGGGAGAAGTCGAGCTTGTAGGCGCTGTCCCAGCCGTTGGTGGTCCGCAGGTCGTCATAGACGATGTCGGCGGTGGTGCAGTCCTCCGTGTTCCAGATCGGGACCTTTCCCGCGCCGTACGCCTCCTTCTCCAGACCGACGGGCAGATAGATCCCCGGCTTGAGGCCCTTGGCGTGGATGCGGTCGGCCACGCTCTTCATTCCGTGGGGGAAGCGGCCGGGGTCGGCCTCCTGCCGGCCGTACGGGTCGAACCGCGGTTTCCAGTCCGCGTCGCGCCACCATCCGGCGTCCAGGTTGACGTACGTGTAGCCGTATCGCTTGAGCCTGGACGCCATGGTGTCCGCCTGCCGCAGGACATTCGTCTCGGTGAGGTAGCTGTAGTCACCGTCGGGGTTGAGACCCGGGTACTTCGAGGACTGCATGCTCCAGCTGGACCAGCCCATGTACGGCTTCGCCGCCAGATCCGTGAGACCCGCGAGATCCGCGGTGGCGCGGGCGGCCGGGGCAGCGGGCGTGGCCGCCCGCGCTGCCGGGACGGCGGTGGCCAGTGTGGCGGTGAGGGCCAGGACGAGCAGGTGTCCCACGGCCCGGCGGCCGGAGCGAGGACGAACGTGGAAAGTGGCCGGGTAGATGGCCGGGTACGAGGATGACCGCATGGGTCGGGCCTCCTGTCTGCAGCGCCATCGCTGCTCCTCAAGCGTCTGATCCGATGAAGGACTGGATAGCGGTGGCCGCGGCCCCACGCGCCCACTCCTCGAAGGACAACGGACGTGTCTTCACATCGCATCGCGCGGCCGTTCCGAAGGCGGACGCGGCGAACGCGGCGCGGATCTGATCGGCGAAAAGGTGGTAGGCCGCCAGGCCCTCACCGGAGATGATCACGCGCTCGGAGCCCAGGAGATTGGCCACCGTCCCGATGGCCCGGCCGATCGCCGCCCCCGCACGCGCGTACACGTCGCGGGCCCCCGGGTCGCCCCGGTGGGCCAGTTCCAGGGCCTGTGCGGCATCGGCCACCTGAATACCCGTCGTGTCCCGGACACCGCGGACGAGGGCGGAGTCCGCGGCGATCGCCTCCACGCATCCACGGTTGCCGCAGTGGCACAACGGCCCCGCCGGGTCCACGGACAGATGCCCGATCTCGCCTGCCACGCCGTGCGCGCCCGAGACGACCCGCCCGTGCACGACGAGGCCGCAACCGATGCCCGCACCCACCGTCACCAGGGCGAAGTCGGACAGCCCCGCCCCTGCGCCGAACCATTGCTCGGCGACCGTCAGCGCTCTGACATCGTTGTCGACAGTGACCGGCAGTCCGGTCGCCATCCCGACCACCTCGGCGAGCGGGATGTCGCGCCACTCCAGGAAGGGCGAGTAGCGCACCACTCCCCCGGCACGGTCCACATCGCCGGAGACGGCGACGCCCACGCCCTGGACCCGGACGCCGAAGCCGTCCGCCTCCGTCAGCAGTTCCTGGACGAGCGCCGCGGTCGATGCCAGTACCGCCCGGGGGCCGGACGAGGTGAACCGCACGTGCCGGGCGATCCGGATACGGCAGCACAGATCGGCCAGGACGCCGATGATCTCGTCCCCCGTCACCTTGATGCCGATGAACAGCGCGCGGGCCCCTTCGACCCGCACCGGGTTGGCGGGGCGCCCGAGGGCGCTCCGCGCCTCCTCGTCCGTGTCTTCCACCAGGTATCCGGCCTCGATCAGAGGCCGGACCGCCTTGGTGATCGCGGGCGGAGACAGTCCGGCCCGCCGCGCGGTCTCCGCCCGGGTGAGAGGGCCGTGGCACAGGAGCGTGGTGAAGATCTGGGAAGCGGCGGGCGTATGCGCCGGGAACGTCTCGATGCCGGGGGACGAGAGCATGGCCGGAACCTAGAGTCGTTCTTTTCCGCTGTCAATGAAAGAAGCAAGGTTCCAAGGACGTGGCTGCGAACTCCTCGGCGCAGGCGGCCATTTCGACATCTTCTGAACTCAGGCCATGCTCCATGGGCGATATTTTGGGGAAGTTCTGGACACCACTCTTGACGCCCTGTTCACACACCTGAAGCATGCGTCGGCGAGAGAGCGCTCCCCCACATCCTGATCGTTCATATCCTGAACAAGGAGAGTCGCCCATGCCCACACCCCCCACCGATGGTGGCTCGGCCGCTCGCAGAACCGCGTTCCCACGCCGGAAGGCGCTCACCACGATGGCCATGGCGGCCTCCGCCCCGAGCCTGCTCGCCCTCGCCTCCCCGGCTTCGGCGGCGTCCGCGGCCAACGGCCGGTCCGCCACGGCGCTGCCCGGCGGCGGCGACCTCGGCCCCAACGTGCTGGTCTTCGACCCGGCCACGCCGGGCATCCAGGCCACGCTGGACGAGGTGTTCAAGCGGCAGGAGTCGGCCCAGTTCGGCACCGGCCGCTACGCACTGCTGTTCAAGCCGGGCACGTATCACGGCCTCAACGCCCAACTCGGCTTCTACACCTCCATCGCGGGCCTCGGCCTGTCCCCCGACGACACCACGATCAACGGGGATGTCACCGTCGACGCCGGGTGGTTCAACGGGAACGCCACGCAGAACTTCTGGCGCTCGGCGGAGAATCTCGCCCTCGTTCCGGTGAGCGGCACCAACCGGTGGGCCGTCGCGCAGGCCGCGCCGTTCCGGCGGATGCACATCAGGGGCGGGCTCAACCTCTCCCCCGACGGATACGGCTGGGCCAGTGGCGGCTATATCGCCGACAGCCGGATCGACGGCACGGTTGGCCCGTACTCGCAGCAGCAGTGGTACACCCGCGACAGCTCGGTGGGCGGCTGGCTGAACGCCGTGTGGAACATGGTGTTCTCAGGCGTCGAGGGCGCCCCCGCGCAGAGCTTCCCCAACCCCCCGTACACGACGCTGAACACCACCCCGGTCTCCCGCGAGAAGCCCTTCCTCTACCTCGACGGCAGCGATTACAAGGTCTTCCTGCCCGAGAAGCGCACCAACGCGCGCGGCACCACGTGGGGCAGCGGTACGCCCCGGGGCACCTCCGTGCCGCTGAGCCAGTTCTACGTGGCCAAACCGGGCGTCACGGCGGCGACGCTCAACGCCGCGCTCGACCAGGGCCTGCACCTGCTGCTCACGCCCGGGATCTACCACGTCGACGCGCCCGTCGAGGTGAAGCGCGCGGGCGCGGTCGTCCTCGGCCTCGGATACGCCACCCTCGTTCCGGACAACGGGGTGACGGCGCTGAAGGTGGCCGACGTCGACGGGGTGCGGCTCGCCGGATTCCTCATCGACGCCGGGACCGTCAACTCCACCACCCTCCTGGAGGTCGGCCCCCAAGGCGCCTCCGCGGACCACTCCGCCAACCCGACCACCGTCCAGGACGTCTTCATCCGCATCGGCGGCGCGGGCCCCGGCAAGGCCACCACCAGCATGGTGATCAACAGCCGCCACACCATCATCGACCACACCTGGGTGTGGCGCGCGGACCATGGCGACGGCGTGGGCTGGGACACCAATCGTGCCGACTACGGCATCCGGGTCAACGGCGACGACGTCCTGGCGACCGGCCTGTTCGTCGAACACTTCAACAAGTACGACGTCCAGTGGTACGGCCAGCGCGGCCGCACCATCTTCTTCCAGAACGAGAAGGCGTACGACGCCCCCGACCAGGCGGCCATCCAGAACGGCGCCACCAAGGGGTACGCCGCCTACAAGGTCGCCGACTCCGTGACCACGCACGAGGGCTGGGGCCTGGGCAGCTACTGCTTCTACAACGTCGATCCCACGATCCGCCAGGGCCACGGCTTCGCCGCGCCGAACAGCGCGGGGGTGAAGTTCCACAACCTGCTCGTCGTCTCGCTCGGCGGCAAGGGCCAGTACGAACACGTCATCAACACCACCGGAGCGGGCACCTCGGGCGACACGACGGTGCCGTCCACGGTGGTCTCCTACCCCTGACCGGAGATCCGCCGGTCCCACCACCACGGTGGGACCGGCCCCGGGGTGGCTGGCGCGCCGGACCGGGTGAAGGGGGTCAGGCCCGCGCGGTGGGTACGGGCGCAAGCGGCCAGGTGCTGGACCAGGTAGTCGGCGCGCTCGGGGTCATCGATGGTTCCGTCCGGGAGGACCACGTCGGGGTAGTCGGAGCCGTTCTCGGTGATGTACAGCTTGCGGGCTCCGTAGTCGTGGGTGAGGCGCAGCAGCGATTCGATGCCATGGGCGTCGACCTCCCAGTCCATGCCGGTGCGTGGCACACCCTCGTGCTCTGCTCCTCGATCCCTACCTCGCCCTCCGCCACCGCCCCGCCGACACGGCGGCCTGGCCGAGCCAGTACCACCGCGCCTGTGAGATCAGGCAGGGCATGGCGCCCGGGGCGGCGATGAGCGCCCCGGCCGCCGTCCGGACCCCGGACAGGTCTTACGGCCGCAGCACCAGCTTGCCGCGTACATGGCCGGACTCGCTCTCCGCGTGGGCCGCCGCCGCGTCCTGAAGCGGGAAGCTCCGCGCGACCGGTACCCGGAGCCCGCCCTCGTCCGCCGACCGGGCGTACCCGGCGAGAGCGTCGGCGTCGCGGTCGCCACCACTGGAGAAGGCGACACCGTACTCGGCGGCGGCCGGGTCCGCGATGGTGACGATGCGGTCCGGCGTGCCGCCGCGCAGCTCGATGGAGACGGGCAGCGCGCCCTTGCCCGCCGCGTCGAAGACCGCGTCCACTCCCTTCGGGGCCACCGCGCGGACGCGGTCGGCCAGCCCCTCCCCGTACGCGACCGGGATGGCGCCGAGCGAGCGCAGATAGTCGTGGTTGCGCGGGGACGCGGTGCCGATGACGGTGACACCGCGCGCGACGGCCAGTTGGACGGCGGCCGAGCCGACCGCCCCGGCGGCGCCGTGCAGCAGCAGGGTCTCGCCGTTCTGGACGGCGAGCTGGTCCAGGACGCGGTCCGCCGTCTCACCGGCCACCGGGAGCGCGGCCGCCTCCTCCCAGCCCAGTTCCTCGGGCTTGCGGGCCACGACGGAGGCCAGGGCGTACGCGGCGTAGGCGCCGGTCTCCATGAAGCCGAACGCCTCGTCGCCGACCGCGAGCCCTGTGACGCCCTCTCCCACCTCGTCGACCACTCCGGCCGCCTCGCTGCCGAGGATCGCGGGGAACTCGGTGGGGAACACCTCCCGCATTCCGCCGCCCCGGATCTTGTAGTCGAGCGGGTTCACACCGGCCGCCCTGACCCGCAGCCGTACCTGCCCGGGGCCCGCGTGGGGTTCGTCGGCCGTGGTGAGCCGCAGCACCTCGGGCCCGCCGTACTCCTCGAAGACGATCGCTTCCATCGGTCCCACCTACTCGTCTCGGTCTGTCGCCTCCTTCAAGCGTCGGCCATGGAGCCCACCGCGGCGAATGCCCGCGGTCGGTGCCGTGCGGCCTTGCCCCGCGGCATCGCGTTGAGGCACGCTCGGGCCTATCCGGCCTTCGCCCAGCCGGGAGGGAGAATGTCCGCTCGCAGGCCTTCACACATTGCCACGCCCCCGGATTCCAGCACCGTCCGCCGGGTGACGGTCGCCGCCTCGGTCGGGGTTTTCGTCGAGCTCTACGACTACGGCATCTACGGCTTTCTGGCCGGAACCCTGACCTCGGTGTTCTTTCCTCAGGCGAGCGGCCACGCGGCGCTGATGCTGAGCTTCCTGGTCTTCGGGATTCCGTTCTTCGTCCGTCCGCTGGGCGGCGTCGTCTGCGGCTATTTCGCCGACCGAGTGGGGCGGCAGCGGATGCTGGTCTTCGTCATCCTCCTGATGAGCGTCGCGACCGCCGCCATCGGCGTGCTGCCCGCCTATGCCGTTGTCGGTATCGCCGCTCCGGTCCTGCTGATGCTGCTGCGATTCACCCAGGGGTTCTCCCTGGGCGGCGAGGTGGCGGGCGCCATGAGTTTTCTCGCCGAATACGCTCCCGGAGAGCGCCGGGGCAGGGTCACCAGCTACGCCCAGCTCGCCTCCTTCGCCGCGCTGCTCGCCGGCACCGTGCTGGCCACCGCGCTGAACGCGGGCCTGAGCGACGGAGCCATGCAGGCCTGGGGCTGGCGGGTCCCCTTCCTCATCGCCTTCCCCATGGGCCTCATCGGCGTCTATATCCGCAAGCGAGTGGGTGAGACCCCGCGGTTCGAGCGGCTCAAGGAGCGGGACCGGCTCTCCGCCAGCCCCGTGCGGGAGGCGCTGTCCTCCCCCGAACACCGCAGGGCGATCCTTCTCATCCTGCCGGTCACGCTGCTCAACAGCTCCGGCTACTACGTGCTCTTCGTCTACATGCCGACATATCTCTCCGAGGAATTGCGCTTCACCACCGTGCGGGGACTTCTGGTGACGGCATGCACTCTGGTCGCGATCTGCATCGCCATTCCCTTCGCCGGGCGGCTCTCGGACCGTCTGGGCCGCCGTCCGGTCGTCTCCGGGTCCGCGCTGCTCATGGCCGTTCTGGGAATTCCCTGCTACCTCCTGATCGGTCAGGGATCGGTGCCGCTGGCCATCGTGGGCGGAGTTCTCCTGGCGGTTCTCTTCGCGGGCTACACAGGCGTCATCCATATCCTGCTCGTCGAGCTGTTCCCCACGCGCGTCCGCGTTTCCGCCTACGCCTTCGGATACAACATCGCCACCGCGGTGTTCGGCGGTTCCGCGCCTTTCCTGATGACCTGGCTCATCGGGCTGAGCGGTAACACCCAGTTCCCGGCCTACTACGTTGTCGCCACCGCCCTCGGATCGTTCGCCGCCGTGCTGAAAATCCGTGAGAGCGCCCATCTCCCGCTGCCCGACGAATGAGCCGGGCCAGGAAGTGACCTAAGCTCGGAAGAGAAACCCGGCGCACACTGGGGGCCGTTTCCTCATGTCATTCTCCGACTACCGGTCCGCGCTGGTGACCGGCGCGTCCGCGGGCATCGGCGCCGCCGTCGCCGAGCGCCTGGCGGAGCAGGGCCTCACGGTCCACGCGCTGGCCCGGGACGCCGGGCGGCTGGCGGACCTCGCGCGGCGTACGGGCTGTGTGCCGCACGCCGTGGACGTCTCCGACACCGAGGCCCTCACCGACGCCGTGTCCGGGTTCAAGATCGACATTCTGGTCAACAACGCCGGAGTCTCCCACGCCGGCACCATCCTCGCCGCGGACGAGTCCGCCGTCGACGAGCAGCTCGCCGTCAATCTGCGGGCCGTGCTCCACCTCGTACGGCTGCTCATGCCCGGCATGGTCGAGCGCGACCTGGGCCATGTCGTCAACATCGGCTCGATCGCCGGGGTGTACAACTTCCCTGGCAACACCGTGTACCACGCCACCAAGGCCGCCGTGCACGCCCTCTCCCGCCAGCTCCGGCTCGACGCCCGCGGCCGCCGCGTCCGGATCACCGAGATCTGCCCCGGCCGGGTGGAGACCGAGATCTTCGCCCGGCTGCTGGGCGACCGGGAGGGGGCCCGGCGCATCTACTACGACGGCTACGAGACGCTGCGTCCCGCGGACATCGCCGACGCCATCGAGTACGCCATCGGCGCGCCCCGCCACGTCAACATCGGGCACATCGAGATCCTGCCGACGTTCCAGGTGCCCGGGGGCCTCAGCTTCGAACGGCGCCTGGACGACTGAGGCCGCACCGGCGGCCGGTCGACCGCGCGGGCGGCCGGTCAGGCCGGGAGGGCCTGCTCCGCCCAGATGATCTTGCCGGTGGGCGTCTGCCGGGTGCCCCAGCGGCCGCTGAGCTGGGCGACGAGCAGCAGTCCCCGCCCGCCCTCGTCGAACACCCTCGCCCGGCGCATGTGCGGGGCGGTGGTGCTGGTGTCGGAGACCTCGCAGATGAGGGTGCGATCGCGGATCAGCCGCAGCTGGACGGGCCCCTGGCCGTGCAGGATGGCGTTGGTGAACAGCTCGCTGACGACCATCTCCGTGGTGAAGGTGAGCTCGGCGAGCCCCCAGGCCGCCAGCTGGGCGGCCGCCCGCTCGCGGGCCTCGGCGACCAGGGCGGGCTCGGCGGGCAGCTCCCAGGTGACGACCTGACCGGCGTCCAGGGCGCGGGCCCGGGCGACGAGCAGGGCGACATCGTCGGCCGGACGGTCGGAGAGCAGGGCCCGCAGCACGGTGTCGCAGGTGGCTTCCAGCGACACGGCGCCGCGGGACGGTTCGCCGAGCACCTCGCGCAGCCCGTCCATGCCCGAGCCGATATCGCGGTCGCGGGATTCGACCAGGCCATCGGTGTAGAGAACGAGCAGGGCGCCCTCCGGTATCCCGATCTCGGCGGACTCGAAGGGCAGGTCCCCCAGGCCCAGCGGTGGCCCCGCGGGCACCTCGCAGAATTCCACCGTGCCGTCGGGGGCGACCAGGGCGGGCGGCGGGTGCCCGGCGCGGGCCGCGCAGCACAGCCGGGAGACCGGGTCGTAGACCGCGTACAGGCAGCTGGCGCCGATCACGTCGTAGTCGACCGGCTCGGTGCCCTCGGAGGCGAGTCGGCCGACCACGTCGTCGAGGTGGGTGAGCAGCTCGTCCGGGGGGAGGTCGATGTCCGCGAGGGTACGGACGGCGGTGCGCAGCCGTCCCATGGTGGCGGACGCGTGGATGCCGTGGCCGACGACATCGCCCACGACCAGCGCGACCCGGGCGCCGGAGAGCGGGATGACGTCGAACCAGTCGCCGCCCACGCCGTAGCGGGAGTCGGCGGGCAGATAGCGGGTGGCGAACTCGACGGCCGACTGCGCGGGCAGGCCCTGCGGGAGCAGGCTGCGCTGGAGGGCGACGGCGGTGCCGCGCTCCCGTGTGTAGCGGCGGGCGTTGTCGATGCAGACGGCCGCTCTGGCCGCCAGCTGCTCGGCGAGGATCAGGTCGTCCTCGGTGAAGGTGTCCGGGTGGAGACGGCGGGAGAAGAGAGCCGCGCCGAGGGTGTTCCCGCGGGCGACCAGAGGTGCCGCCACGAGCGACTGGACCCCGAAGTCGGTGCGCTTGGCGTTCCGCTTGGGGTCCCGGTCCATCCACCGGAAGTAGTCGGTGTCCCAGGGCCCGGTCAGCACCGCCCGGCCAGTGGCCAGGCAGCGGGCGGGGGGCGAGAACTCCGGGTAGGTGTCCGTCTCGCCGATGCCCACGGCGGCCTCGGGAGCGTTCTTCGCGTGGGCGGACTCGTGCGCGACGCGGCGCAGCCGGACATCGCCGGAGACCGGGCCGGGGGTCGGCTCGTCGCCGCGCAGCACGGAGTCCAGCAGGTCGACGCTGATGAAGTCGGCGAAGCGCGGCAGCGGCATGCTCGCGAGCTCCTGGGCGGTGCGCGTGACGTCCAGGGTGGTGCCGATCTGGATGCTGGCCTCGTTCAGCAGGGCGAGCCGCTCGCGCGTCCGGTACAGCTCGCTGATGTCGAGCCCTGCCGCGGCGACCGCGCACACCCGGCCGGTCTCGTCCGTCAGGGGCGAGAGGGAGACGGCCCAGGCCTGGTCCCGGGTCTCGCCCGCCGCGCGGGTGAGGGTCTGGGCGTGCTCCGCCTCCCCCGTGCGGATCGCCTTCCGCATGGCCGTCTCGACCTGCTCGTTCACGGGGTTTCCGGCCAGGAAGCCGGACCGCCGCCCGCGCATCTCGTCCTCCGGGAGGCCGGTGACCCGGCACATCCGCGCGTTGGCGCGCAGCAGCCGCAGCTCCGTGTCGTGGATCGCCATCGGCCAGTCACCTTGGGTGAACGAGCGCTCCGTCACCGCGACGCCCCGGTGCGCGCCCTCCGGTGCGGTCATGGCCGCCAGCAGCCACTGGGCAGTGCCGTCGCTGTCCCGCAGCGGGCAGGCCAGCAGCTCCACCTCGAACGGGCCGCCGTCCCGGTGCCGCGCCCGTACATGGCCGCTCCACGGCTCCCGGCCCGCCAGCGACCGCCGGGCGGCGCCCGGCAGGGAGCCCTGACCGTCCCAGAGCAGCTCCGCGGCCGCCCGCCCCAGCACGTCGGCGGGCGAATAGCCCAGCAGCCACTCGGCGCCCGCGCTCCACCGCACGACGGCTCCCGCCGCGTCGAGAACCATCGTGGCCCACCGCGCGGTGTCCCGAGTGTCATCCATCGTCATCAGTCCGTTACGCGGCGATCGGCCGAAGGGGCCCCGTTCCGCGTAGCTTCCACCCAGAGTACATCTGTGCCCATATGGGAATTTTCTCCAGGGAGGCGGCCGCCCGCCGCAGGCGGCCCGGGCGCGAGGCCGTCATGGATCAGGAGGACGCGGGCAGCAGACTCGGCGCTCCGGTTGGCGCATACTGACAACAATGACAAAGCCACCTGTGTCCAAGCGCCATTTGCCCGCCAGCCCCTTCAAGGTGCAGGAACCGCCGCCTCCGAAGCATTTCGCCGTAGCGGACCGGGTTTCCCACGATGTGTACGGCCTCGGCCGGGTCATCGCGGTCGAGGAGGGGATCGCGGTCCTCGTCGACTTCGGTATGCGGCGGGAGCGGATCACGAGCCCGTACTCCAAGATGACCGTGCTGTAAGGCCGGGGTTCGGGTGGAGCGGAGCAGGCCCCGGACGCGGTGGGTTCAGGCGGCGAACTCGGTGAGGTCGATGGTGTGAACGCTCAGCGGGTAGCCGTGGACCGGGTGCGTCGTCTCGCGTTCAGGGGTCATGCCGAGCTTGCGCATGACGTTCCGGGACGCTTCGTTACCCACCCGGTCGATGCTGATGACGCGGTCCAGACCGCGGTCCTGGAGCGCGAACTCCAGCGTGGCGTGGGCGGCTTCCGAGGCGTATCCCTGGCCCCAGAACTGCCGCCCGAGCCGCCAGCTGATCTCCACGGCGGGCAGCACCTCGGGCAGGAAAGCGGGAACGGACAGACCGGCGAAACCGGCCAGTTCGCCCGAGGCCAGCAGCTCGACGGCGAAGAGGCCGAACCCTTCGTCGTCCCACTCCTCCTCCCAGCGCTCGATGTCCGCCGCCGTTTGGTCCAGGTCGAGGACCGAGCCGTCGCCGGTCCAGCGCATGACCTCCGGGTCCGCGTTGATGTCCGCCATGGGGGCGATGTCGTCGTCGTGCCACTGGCGCAGCAGGAGGCGGGGGGTGTGGATCTCGCTCATGGCATCCATCCTGTCGAAGACAGGGCCGCGGCGGTAATCGGCCCCCGCCCACGCCGCGACGCGCTGCCGGCCGTGGCGTCACCCCCGTGGGGGCCAATTGACGATCTTCTTGGGCCGGGGTGGTGCATAGGTCCGCACCTTGGAGGTGGACAGGCCGAGGCGGACGAGGGACTCGGCGATCGTCACCGCCGCCGTCACCCCGTCGACGACGGGGACCCCGGTACGGTCGACGACGCGTTCGGTGAGGCCGGACATGCCGCCGCAGCCCAGGCAGATCACCTCCGCCCGGTCGTCCTCCACGGCGCGGGCGGCCTGCTCGACAATGGCGTCGACGGCCGCGCTCTCGTCCCGTTCCAGATCGAGTACGGCGAGCCCGCTGGCGCGTACGGAGGCGCACCGGGCGCTCAGACCGGCGGAGTGGAGGCGTTCCTCGATCAGCGGGACCGTGCGGTCCAGGCTCGTGACGACGGAGTAGCTGCGGCCGAGGAACTGGGCGGTGCTCGCGGCCGCCTCGGTGATGTCGACCACCGGGACGTCGAGCAGTTCCTGCAGCCCTTCCCGGCCGTGTTCGCCGTATCCGGCCTGGATCACGGCGTCGAACGGCTCCGGGTAGGCGCGGACGGTTTCCATGACGGCGACGGCGGCGAGGTAGCTCTCATAGTTGCCCTCGACCGATTCCGCCCCGAAGGCGGGCGTCAGCGGAATGATCTCGGTACCGGGCGATGCCACACCGGCCGCCTGCTCGCCGATGGAGTCGGTGATGGACGCCGTGGTGTTGACGTTCACGACGAGGATGCGCATGGTCGAGCCTCCTGCTGGGTGGTTCATTCGGCGGCGACGGCGATGGCTTCACCGTCCACGTCGCGGTACCGGGCGGTGCGGTCCGCGATGGCCGCGTACAGCCCCGCGGCGAGGATGGCGCCGATGAACCAGGAGAATCCGGCCACGGCGTGGAACATGGGCGCCAGGGCCATGGTGACGGCGATCGCGGCGCTGGGGGCGAAGGCCCAGATGGCGCGCGGGTTGTAGCCGCGGCGGTAGTGGTATTCGCCCTGGGCGTCGTCGGTGTAGAGGTCGGGCACGTTCACGCGGGACTTCCGCAGCAGCCAGTAGTCCGCCATGATCACGCCGAACAGCGGTCCGAGCAGGGCGCCGAGCCCGCCGAGGAAGTAGTTCACCACGACCGGGCTGTTGTAAAGGTTCCACGGCAGGATCACCAGACCGATGGCCGCGCTCACCAGACCGGCCCGGCGGAAGTTCAGCCGACGGGGGAAGAGATCGATCAGCGCGTAGATCGGTGCCACGAAGTTGGCCAGCAGGTTCACCGCGATCGTCAGGGTGATGAGGGCGAGTGAGGCCACGGCCAGCAGGAACTCGTTCGGGAGCGTCCGGACGATGTCCGTGGGGCTGGTGATGACGTGCCCGTCGAGCTTGAACTGCGCCCCGCTGAGGACGACGACGATGACGGCGAAGAAGAGCATGTTCACCGGGATGCCGATCACGTTTCCGCGGACGATGGAGGCGCGGCTCTTCGCGGACCGGGTGAAGTCGCAGAAGTTGAGCACGAACGTTCCGTAGATCACCACCCACAGCGCGGCGCCCTGCAGGATCTGCAGCCACATCTCGGCGCCGATGAGCGGCCTGTCGATGGACATCGAGATCGAACCGTCCGCGCGCACGAACATCCAGACCGCGAGGGCGCACATGGTGATCAGGGTGGTGGGCGCCGCGAAGGCCATGTAGCGCCGGATCATCTGCATCCCGTAGCTCACGATGAGGACTTGGAGGGTCCACAGGGCCAGGAAGGTGATCCAGCCGAGCGTCGACTGGCCGAGCAGGGAGTTTTTGTCCATGGTGCGAAGTCCGGGGAACATCGCGACGAGAAGGGCGCTGAGGACCGAAGAGGCGAGGTAGGTCTGGATACCGAACCAGGCGATGGCGACGGCGCCCCGGACGATGGCCGGTATCTTCGCCCCTTTTATGCCGAACGCCATACGGCCCATGACCGGGAACGGGACGCCCGTCTTGTGCCCCATGAAGCCGGACAGCGTCAGCAGGAGAAAGAGCAGCAGGGAGGCGAGCGCGAAGGCCGCCAGAATGCCCCAGACGTTGAGCCCGAGCGCGAAGAGGCCGATGGCGAACGCGTAATTCCCGAGGCTGTGCACGTCGTTGGCCCAGAGCGTGAAGACGTTATAGGCACCCCAACGGCGCCCCTCCTTCTTCGTCGGGGCGAGATCGTAGGTATACAGACCGGAACTCACGGCTCCGTCGGTTTCGGCACACGATCGGTCTTCTACAGCTGTCATACGGCGCTCCAGAGGGGAGGTAAGTGGCGCACGCCTGGAGGTTTCCACAAAGTGGAAGTTGCCTTCCGTTCAGCGAAACGTAGTTTTCGTCACCTGCGCCGGTCAAGGGGTCGGAAGCAGCGACTTCACCCGGGTGTCAGAAGCCGACGTCGGCTGGGCGGTAGGCCGGCGGTCGGCGTACCCGGTCGGCTTGCTCGTAGGCGTGGGCGAGGCGGAGCAGGGTCGGCTCGCTCCATGCCGTGCCCATGAAGGTCAGGCCGACCGGCAGGCCGAAGGCGAAGCCGGCCGGGACGCTGATCGCGGGGTATCCGGCGAGTGCGGCGGGGGTCGACGCGCCGCCGCCGTAGCTGTCCCCGCGGATCAGGTCGATCTTGGCCGGTGGTCCGGTGGTCGGCATCACCAGTGCGTCCAGGCGGTACCGGCGCAGCACCGCGTCGATGCCTTCGGTGCGTGAGAGCCGGTGGTTGGTGGCCAGGGCCTGACGGTACTCGCGTTCGGTGTAGTCCAGTTGGTGGACCGCCTCCAGCCCGTCCTGCCGCACATAGCGGAGCTCGCGGTCGGCGTGGGCGCGGTTGAAGGCGATCAGCTCCGCCAGGCTGCGCGGGTGGTCGCCGGGGGCGCCGGCCAGGTAGGCGTTCAGCGCGCTCTTGATCTCGTATGCCTGGACCACCATCGAGCTGGGCAGGTCTTCGAGCTGCCCGGCTGTCGGGATGTCGGCCGGGTCGACCACGGTTGCCCCGGCCTCGCGCAGTGTGGCGATCGCCCGCTCCGCGATCTCGTCGGCGTGGTGGCTGTAGCCGAAGTACACCGCTCGCGGTACGCCGATGCGCGCCCCGCGCAGCCCGTCGGCGTCCAGGAAGCGGGTGTAGTCGCGGTGGAATCGGCCGCGACTCGCCCCGGTCGCCGGATCGCGGTCGTCGATCCCGACGAGGGTGCCGAGCAGGATCGCGGCGTCCCGGACCGTGCGGGCGATCGGGCCGACGCTGTCCTGGCTCGGTACACCGGGGATCACGCCGCCGCGCCCGACCAGTCCGACGGTCGGTTTCACCCCGACGACGCAGTTCGCCGAGGCCGGGTCGATGATCGAGCCGTTGGTCTCGGTGCCGATTCCGGCGACGCACAGGTTGGCCGCGACGGCGACCGCGGTGCCGGAGCTGGACTCGTTCGGTGACCGGTCCAGCTTGTACGGGTTGCGGGTCTGCCCACCGCGGGCGCTCCAGCCCGCATGGTGGGTGAGCGACATCCCGCCTGCCCACTCACTCAGATTGGTCTTGCCGAGGATGACGGCACCGGCCGCGCGCAGCCTGGCGGCGACCGTGGCGTCCGCCGACGGCCGCAGGCCCCGCAGGGCGAGCGATCCGGCCGTGGTGTGCATCCGGTCCCCGGTCTCCACCAGATCCTTCAGCAGGACGGGCATACCGTGCAGCGGTCTGCCGCGCTCCCCCTCGGCGTCCAGGCGCCGGGCCTCGCGCAGCGCGTCGGGATTGACCTCGATCACCGCGCGCAGGAGCGGGTCGACGCGTTCGACGCGCTCCAGGTAGTGACGGGTGAGCCGTTCGGCGTCGAGCTGCCCGTCGGCCATCCGCCGACGGAGCTCGGTGACGCCCAGCTCGTCCAGTGCTGTGGGCTCGGGCGTGGCGTGGGCCGTGGCATGGGCTTCGGCGGGGGTCGCGCCGAAGCATGATGCAGCGGCCGCGGTGGTGCCGAGGGTGAGTACGGTGCGGCGTGAGGTGTTGATCCGGTCCATGGGTGCGGCTCCAGCGGTGAGGTGGATACCAGCACGCTAGAAGCGCGGCCGCGGTTTCCCGCTCCGGCAGGCTCCCGGATCTGTGGTGGAAACAGCCCCCTCCGTCGCGGGGGGCCAGCCGGAATGCCACACGCTCGCCGGTCGCCGGTCAGCGTCGCGCCCGGCCCCCGGCGCCGCCCGTACCGGATCGTACGGTCAGCAGGCCCCTGCCAGGTTCTGTTCTATGGCGCCGACGGTTCGGAGCAGGACGCGGCCCACGCTGCGCAGGTCCATGTTGTTCGCCGTGTCGGCCACCACGATCGCCGCCACCGGGCCGGCCTTCCCGAGGTGGACGGGGGCGGCCACCTCGACGAGTCCGGGGATGTACTCGCTCCTGGCCCAGGACAGTCGCGTGCTCTTCGCGATCAGGAGCCTGCCCGCCGCCGAGCTCTGCGCCGGGAAGGGGTGCCGCAGCGCCATCGCGAGCCGGGCGTGCTCCTGGCGGTAGAGGGTGCCGACGTGGTGCACGTTCGTACCCGACAGCATGCCCACGCTGACGATCTTGTGGGTGAGCTGGAACAGCTCGATCAGGAAGGGGGTGATCGGGTAACTGAGGTTCTGCGCCCTGGCCGCGCCGCTCGTGGCCGCCATCTGGAACAGGTAGTCCCCGACCTCGTAGTACTTCGACTCCCGCCGGATGGCCAGACGGAGGTCGGTCAGCACCCGCATGGTGCGGTGCAGCGTCGACTTCGGCTGGCCGACCAGCCGGGACAGCTCCGAGAGGGTCAGCGGCCGCGACGCCCCGGCCAGTGCCTCAAGGACGGCGAGCGCCTTCCGCAGCGGGCCTCCCGCGGCTTCGGGCACGTCCATCTCAGCCACCTCGTCCGCGGCTGCTCCACGGCGCAGCGTCCGAGATTTCCGTCCAGCGTTCACCGTGATGCTCCCGTCGCCGAAGCGCACAACTTCCCTATGGCTACCTGCACCCGGGTGGCGGATTCAAGATCGTCGAGGGCTGTTGTCCCGTGGGAACACGCGATCGGGCCCTTTGTGGCAGCGACCGTTCTGGAAAGTGGAAACGCTCGTTGATCGGAGGACATCGCCTTCCTAGTCTCCGGAGCATGGCTTACGTGAGCTCGGACGAGCATGAGGAGAACGGCGTCGCACGTCGCGTACTGCTGGCCGGCCCCCGGTCATTCTGCGCCGGTGTCGAGCGGGCCATCGAGATCGTCGAGGGAGCACTGGAATCACGCGAAACCCCGGTCTACGTCCGCAAGGAGATCGTCCACAACGCCTCCGTCGTCGGCGACCTCGCTCAGCGGGGCGCCATCTTCGTCGACGAACTGGACCAGGTGCCCAACGGCTCGACGGTGGTGTTCTCCGCGCACGGGGTCTCCCCCGCCGTGCGTGAGGAGGCGGACCGTCGCGACCTCGAGGTCATCGACGGAACCTGCCCGCTGGTCGCCAAGGTCCATGCCAAGGCCCGCCGCTTCGCGGGCCGTGGCGACACGGTCGTGCTCGTCGGTCACGAGGGGCACGAGGAGGTCGAGGGAACCCTCGGTGAGGCGCCGGATTCCACGGTGCTGGTCGAGACCGTCGAAGACGTGGAGAAGCTGTCACCGGCCGATGCCGGGCGGATCTCCTACCTCACCCAGACCACCCTCGCGGTCGATGAGACCGCCGAGGTCGTCGGCGCCCTGCGGAAGCGGTTCCCGCTGCTGCACGAGCCGTCGTCCGAAGACATCTGCTACGCCACCACGAACCGGCAGAAGGCCCTCAACGCCATCGTCGCGGAGTCCGACCTCTGCCTGGTCGTCGGCTCGACGAACTCCTCCAACTCGGTCCGCCTGGTGGAACTCTCACGCCGCCAGGGCACCCCGGCCCAACTGATCGACCGGGCCGCCGACATCCGGCCCGAATGGCTTGAAGGAGTACGCACGATCGCCCTCACGGCCGGCGCTTCGGCCCCGCACCACCTGGTCACGGAGGTCGTGACCGCGCTGGGCGAGTACGGTCCTGTCTCCGTCGAGGAACGTGAGATCACTCGCGAGACCGTACGCTTCGAACTTCCCTCGGGGCTGCGCGGCGATACAGAGCAGCCGACAGACAGCCGCACGAGTTGAACGGGGGAACCATGTCATCCACTTCGCCCACTTCGCCCGCTTCACCCACTGTGCTCAGCAGTGTTCTCGGCCCCCAGCAGCTCAAGGAGTTGCCCCCGGATCAGCTCCCCGCGCTGGCGAGCGAGATCAGGGACTTCCTCATCGAGCATGTCTGCGCCACCGGCGGCCACCTCGGCCCGAACCTCGGCGTGGTCGAACTGACCATCGCGCTGCACCGCGTGTTCGACTCACCGACCGACCGCATTGTCTTCGACACCGGTCACCAGTCCTACGTCCACAAGATCCTCACCGGCAGGCAGGCCGCCTTCAGCACCCTCCGCGCGGCGGGCGGGCTGTCCGGCTATCCGATGCGCGAGGAATCGCCGCACGATCACGTGGAGAACTCGCACGCCGCCACGGCGCTGTCCTACGCCGATGGCATGGCCAGGGCCCAGCGGCTGGCCGGTGAGGACCACCGCCATGTGGTCCCGGTGATCGGCGACGGCGCGCTGACCGGTGGCCTGGCCTGGGAGTCCATGAACAACCTCGCCCGGAGCGAGGGCCGGGTGGTGGCGATCCTCAACGACAACGGCCGCTCATACGACCCCACGGTCGGCGGTCTGGCCGACCACCTGACCGCGCTGCGCAACGGCCGCCACCGGGGCCCGAACCTGTTCGAGAACCTCGGATTCGCCTACCTCGGTCCGGTGGACGGGCACGACATCGCCGCCGTCGAGGAGGCATGCCGCCTCGCGGCGGGGCTGGACCGCCCGGTCGTGGTCCACTGCGTCACCCAGAAGGGGCTCGGCTACGCCCCGGCCGAGCAGGACGAGGCAGACCGCATGCACGGCATCGGTGTCATCGACCCGGCGACGGGGCGTCCGCGCTCCGGTGGCTCACCCAGCTGGACCGGTACGTTCGGCGAGGAACTGGTGAACATCGCCGCCGAACGGCCCGAGGTCGTCGCGCTGACCGCCGCGATGCTGCGCCCGGTCGGCCTCCACCGGTTCTCCCAGCGGTTCCCCGACCGCGTCTTCGACGTCGGAATCGCCGAGCAGCACGCGGTCACCAGCGCCGCGGGGCTGGCCATGGGGGGTCTGCACCCGGTGGTCTGCCTGTACGCCACGTTCCTGGGCCGCGCCGCCGACCAGGTCATGATGGACGTGGCCCTGCACGGCCTGCCGGTGACCTTCGTCCTGGACCGTGCGGGTGTCACCGGCCCCGACGGCGCCAGCCACCACGGCATGTGGGATCTCTCCCTGCTGGGCGGGGTGCCGGGCATGCGGGTCGCGTCACCGCGCGACACCGTCCAGCTCGCCGAACTGCTGCGCGAGGCGGTGGACACCCACGACGGTCCCACGGCGCTGCGGTTCCCCAAGGGGAGCGCGGGTCCCGAGGTCCCCGCCCTCACCCGCATGGACGGCCTGGACGTCCTGCACCGCAGCCGGTCCCAGCCGCTCGATGTCCTCCTCGTCTCCTCCGGCGTTCTCGCCTCCCCCGCCCTCCAGGCGGCGGAGCTGCTGGCCGACCACGGCATCGGGGTGACCGTGGTGGACCCGCGCTGGCTGCTGCCGGTCAACCCGACCCTGGTGCACCTGGCGTCCCGGCACCGGCTGGTGATCTCTCTCGAGGACGGTACGCGAGCCGGGGGTGTGGGGTCGGCGCTGGCACAGGCGTGCACCGACGCCCGGGTGTGGACACCGGTGCACACCATGGGGCTGCCCCATGAGTTCCTGAGCCACGGGGAGCGGCCGGCCATCCTCGCCGAGCACGGCCTCACCGGGGAATCCATCGCCGAAACCGCGCTCTCGCTGCACGGTGCCCTGGCGACACCACACGCCAACCACGTGGAAAGGACACCGCGGTGACCCAGGTCGCGCTCGGTATACCCGCACTGCCGCCTCCGGTGCTCGGAGAGCGCCGCAAGACCCGTCAGCTCCAGGTCGGTCCGGTCGGGGTCGGCAGTGACCACCCGGTCTCGGTGCAGTCGATGACCACGACCCTCACGTCCGACGTCAACGCCACTCTGCAGCAGATCGCCGAACTCACCGCGGCCGGCTGTGACATCGTCCGCGTCGCCTGCCCGAGCGCCGACGACGCCGAGGCGCTGCCCGCGATCGCCAGGAAGTCCCAGATCCCGGTCATCGCCGACATCCACTTCCAGCCCAAGTACGTGTTCGCCGCCATCGAGGCCGGATGCGCCGCGGTCCGCGTGAACCCCGGCAACATCAAGAAGTTCGACGACCGGGTCGCCGACATCGCCCGTGCGGCCAAGGACCACGGCACCCCGATCCGCATCGGGGTCAACGCGGGTTCGCTGGACAAGCGCCTGATGGAGAAGTACGGCAAGGCCACGCCCGAGGCGCTCGCCGAGTCGGCGCTGTGGGAGGCCTCGCTCTTCGCCGAGCATGACTTCCACGACCTCAAGATCTCGGTCAAGCACAACGACCCCGTGGTCATGGTGCGCGCCTACGAGATCCTCGCCGAGAGCTGCGACTACCCGCTGCACCTGGGCGTCACCGAGGCGGGGCCGGCGTTCCAGGGCACCGTCAAGTCGGCCGTCGCGTTCGGCGCGCTGCTGCGCCAGGGCATCGGCGACACGATCCGGGTGTCCCTCTCGGCTCCGCCGGTGGAGGAGATCAAGGTCGGCGTGCAGATCCTGCAGTCGCTGAACCTGCGGCCGCGCAAGCTGGAGATCGTGTCCTGCCCGTCGTGCGGGCGCGCCCAGGTGGACGTCTACAAGCTCGCCGAGGAGGTCACCGCGGGGCTGGACGGCATGGAGGTGCCGCTGCGGGTCGCCGTGATGGGGTGCGTGGTGAACGGCCCCGGCGAGGCGCGCGAGGCCGACCTCGGCGTGGCCTCCGGCAACGGCAAGGGACAGATCTTCGTCAAGGGCGAGGTCGTCAAGACCGTCCCCGAGTCGAAGATCGTCGAGACCCTCATCGAGGAGGCCCTGCGCATCGCCGAGGACATGGAGCCCGTCGACGACGCCTCGCCGACGGTTCAGATCCTTAACGGAGCCTCAGCGTCCGGAAATTGATTCCTGAACAATCTCAACCCCCGCACGACGACGAGGACGGCCGCATCACATGGGATGCGGCCGTCCTTCGTCATGCAGGCGAGGGGTTTCCCCTGTTTAAAACCGGAAAAAGCCGCAACTCGTCGACCCGGCCAACAGGGCCACTGTATGGTCCTTGCAGTCGTTCCGGCTCGGGAAAACCTTCTCAGCCCACTCGGGAAGTCAGAGGGTATTGCCGAGGCGCAACGAGTCCCCTGCATAGAGCAGCTAAAACACTCTTGGCGAGCATACGGTGAATTCCTTGGGAGCGTGTCGTGGGTAATAGGACTACGGCAAACCTGGTACGAGCGCTGGTGCGGGCACCCGATCCTTTAACGCATAGGGCGGTGAGCAGTCACCTCGATTCCACCCCGTATATCGAGGTTGTTTCCGCCGAGCACCGCGCTTCGGTAGATGTCGCCGTGATCGTCGCGGAGAAGATAACCGTCGAGATGGCATCGTCATTGCGCAGGATGAAGGAAACCCTGGGCGTGCCGGTCGTCCTGATCGCTTGTGAGGTCGACCGGGCCGATCTGCTCACCGTGGTGGAGTGCAACGTCGTCGCGGTACTGCTGCGCACGGCGGCCACCAGCGAGCGCATCGAGGAGGCGGTGCGGACCGCCGCGTCCGGCGGAGGTGTGCTCCCCTCGAAGATGCTCGGCGAACTGCTCAGACAGGTGGAGCGGGTCCAGCGCGAGGTCCTCTCGCCGCGCGGCCTGCACCTCTCCGGACTGACCCCGCGCGAGATCGATGTCCTGCGGCTGATGTCGGAAGGCCTGAACACCGCCGAGATCGCCGAGAAACTGAGTTTCTCGGAGCGGGCCGTGAAACGCGTCGTCTTCGAGGTCACCCGGCGTCTCAACCTCAAAAACCGGCCTCACGCCGTCGCGTACGCGCTACGCAGTGGCGTCATCTGACCGTGACCGGACACCCCCGCCCGGCGAGAGCACCGGCTCGGGGCCGTATTCCGCCCGCGGCGCGGCGGGCGCCGCCGACGGGCGCCACGCCCACAGCGGTCGTCCCTCCGCCCGCATCGTCCGGCGCAGCATCACCAGGTAGGCGATGTCCAGGCCGACATAGGTCGGAACCAGCATCAGGAACAGCAGATGGGACGGGTAGACGATAAAGGCGGTCAACCCGGCGAATACCGATCCGACGAACTTCGCGACGGCGATGTACATGGACTGACCCACGCTGGACCCGCGCCGTTTGAGCATCAGGAGGAACGAGGCGCTCAGCGGAACCTGGATGATCATTCCGGTGTACATTCCGTCGCGGTCGTGGAACTCGTTGGCGCCCGCCATCACCATCAGCGCCGCCCATATGAACACTCCGACGAGCGACCAGGTGAAGGCCCGCGGCGACAGCGCGGAATGGTCGCGCCGCCCGTACCGGAACGCCTGGTACAGCAGGACGACGTTGAAAACCACCCAGAAGAGGTTGATCTGCCGCTGTGTCGGCGTCTGTTCCAGCAGGAACCCGAGGCTGAACTCCCAGGCGAAGTTCACCGCCACCAGGTAGGCGGGAATGCCCACCCGGCCGTCCCGGACGGCCTGCCGGATGGCCAGTATGTAGGTCAGCGTCCAGCCCACCGCGGTCGGCCCGGCGACCGACCAGAAGAGCCAGGCCGGGACGTCGGCCTGCCCCACCGTCACCGGCGCGACCTCTGACATCTGTAGGAGATAGGGGGGAAGCCAGCTCATGGGATTCCTTGCGGGCGAGGGACGTACGAGGGAGTGGGCCGGGCGGGGTCAGAGGCTGGGGACGATGTGGTCCAGGCCGAAGAACGACCCGCCGTAGAGCTCATGGCCGACGTGCACGTTGAGCATCGCGTGCCGGGCCGCGGTGTTGGCGTCCCGCCAGTACTGCTGCATCGGATTCGACTCGGCGAAGGCGGCCGCCCCATGGGCCCACATCAGCTCGTCGAGCGCGACGGTCACCAGGTTCACCGCCTGCCCGACGTCACCGCGGATGCGCAGGAGTTCGCTGTCCGGCAGGGCGGTGGCCGCGGCGGCGGCCGCGTCGAGCACGTCGGCGGCCCGGTCCACGTGCAGCTCGGCCGCGTCGATCTGCAGCGCCGTCTTACCGAGTGCGGAGACGAAGGTCGGTGAGGCCGTCTGGTTCGCGAAGCCGGTGGGCGCGATGCCGCGGCCCGGCGCCCGCTCGATGACGAAGGCGCGCGCGGCCTGGCCGACGCCGACCACCACGGAGGCGCAGATGGTGGCCAGGGCCGCGATCGCCGCCGTCCGGAACAGCGGTGGCAGCGTGGTGTCGGTGGCGTTCTCCCGCCCCCGCTGCAGCGCGGCCGGAATCACCCGGTGCTCGGGGACGAACACCTCCCGGGCCACTGCGGTGTGGCTGCCGGTGCCCCGCATGCCGACGGTGTGCCAGGTGTCCTCGATGGTCAGGTCCGAGGTGGGCACCAGCACGGAGAGCCCGCCGAGGGCCTCCCCGTCCGCGTCGAGCTCCTTCGCGATCAGGATCGCGAAGTCGGCGTGCACGATGCCGGTGCCGTACGGCCAGGAACCGTTGAGCAGATAGCCGCCCGCGGTCCGGACCGCGGTGCCCTGGGCCGCGAAGATCGAGGCCATCTTGGCGCCCGGATTGTCCCCGAACACCTCGTCCCGCGCCTCCCGTGGGAATTTCGCGGAGAACAGGTTCGACCCGTTGATGTTGTTGACCACCCACGAGGTGGACGGGCAGTAGTGGGAGAGGGCCTTGGTGACCTCGCTCAGGGTCCGGACGTCGGCCTCGAGTCCGCCGTAGGCGCTCGCCGTCCAGACCCTGCTCACCTGCGAATCGTCGATGGCGCGCACACTGTTGTCGGACAGCCTCCGCTCGCGCTCCCCCTCGGCGACACCGTCCGCGAGGATCGGCCCGAACTTATGGACCCTGTCGACAAGTTCGGCTCGAAGTTCCATCGAATCCGTTCGGATGTTCGTCATGGCTACCATTCCGGGTGCTCGGAAATGAGGTTGGTGCTGTCGTAGTAGTCCCGCCAGGCGCTGATCCGTCCGGCCCGCAGCTCGAACGCCGCCATCACCTTCAGGTTCAGCGCGATGGGGGTGCCGTCGACGCGGAACATGTTCTCGACCCGCTCGGCCAGGACCGTGTCGGCGGCCGTGGCCAGGTGCCGGAACCTGACCTCCAGCCGCGCGAAGTCGGCCGGCATGAGTGCGAGGATCTCCCCCTTGCCCCGGCACACCGGGGCTCCGGGGTTCTCCCACACGCAGTCGTCGGTCAGATAGCGGTCCACCGCGGCGCGGACGTCTTCGGGGGTCGGCCCCATCGCGGTGAGGAACTCCCGGACGATCAGCTCGTGCTTGTCGGCGGTCATCGGCTCAGCTCCCGTCCGTCGTCGGCGCGGGCCGCACGAGCAGCCGGCGGAACACCGCGTCGAGGTCCTCGTCGGGGTGTTCGCTCGCGGTGGCGCAGCGCCAGGCCACATGGTTGTCGGGGCGTACGAGAACGGCGCCACCGTCGTCGATCTGGCGCACCGCGGCCCAGGTGCCGTCGGCGTCCCAGTAGCCCGCCGCGTCGGGGCTGCTCCCGATGGGCACCACGGTGAGTGCCACCCGGTGGGTGTCCGCGGCCTTCTTGGCGGCGACCGCCCAGCCCTCCCCCAGTACCCCGGTGATCAGCACGAAGCCGCCGCGGCTGCCGACCAGGTCGTGTGTCGAGACCCGGGTGTCGCCGTGCCGCAGCCAGGCGTGCGGCAGCCGGTGCCCCGGCCGGGTGACCGGATGGTAGGTCGCGCCCATCGGGTCCCGGGGCGGCGGCGGGGTGCCGTCCGGGAGCACCGCTCCGGCCGTGTAGTAGTGGCCGAGTTCGATGTCGTGCGCCTGGTACTCCATCCGCTGGGTGGCGAACACCTCGTTCACCACGGCCCGCCGGGTCTCCCCCATCGGCGTGTCGGAGAGGAGTTCGCGGAAGTTGGCCCGGGTGACCTCGGGCTTGCCGGGCTGTATGCCGAGGCTGGTGAACAGGACTCCGTAGTTGACCAGGCTGGTCATCGCCCACTTCACGTTCCGTGTGGCGACGGGCAGCCGTTCGGCCTCGTAGGAGTCGAGCAGCGTGCCGTCGGCCGGGCCGCCGAGCACGGCCGCGAGCTTCCACGCGATGTTGTGCGCGTCCTGGATCGCCGTGTTCAGGCCGCCTCCGAAGGCGGGCGGCTGCCGGTGTGCCGCGTCCCCGGCGAGGAAGACCCGGCCGACCTGGAAGGCCCGGGCAACGACGGCCTCCGGCCGGTACTCGCTCACGTGGTGAACGCGCAGGCTCAGGTCCTCCGGCAGCTTCAGCAGCTCCCGCGTCTTCGCGGCGATCGCCTCGGTGCCGAGGTCCGCCGAGCCGCCCGGTGGCAGCCGGAAGTGCAGCGCCCATTCCTCGGACGACAGGCC
Organism: Streptomyces sp. NPDC005962; assembly: GCF_040629205.1. Taxonomy (NCBI): domain Bacteria; kingdom Bacillati; phylum Actinomycetota; class Actinomycetes; order Kitasatosporales; family Streptomycetaceae; genus Streptomyces; species Streptomyces sp. NPDC005962. Next base: position 60,069 of record NZ_JBEXVE010000036.1, read on the forward strand.
CCAGCTGGGCCCGGAGGTGACGACGACGGACACCTCGCCGTCGGGGCTGATGATGTGGTTCATGAGCAGCGAATCACCGCCCCACCAGCGTGAGAGGTCCGCGCTGAAGTGGACGGAGATGATGGTGAACCCGCCACCGGCACCGTCCATCGGCACGTCGAGCGCGGCGCCGACGGTCCTGCCGCCGTCGGCGCCCAGCAGGTAGCGGGCGCGGACGGTGCGGGTCTCGCCGGTCGAGCGGTCGGTGATCCGCGCGGTCACGCCGTCCTCGTCCTGGGTGAACTCCTCCAGCACATGGTGGAAGAGCAGGCTGGACGGCGCCCGGCGCTCCGCATGGCGGCGCAGCAGCGGCTCCAGCCGGTGCTGCGGAAGGTTCGTCGAGGGGCCGGGGCTGTCGGCCGCGTACGGCCCGGCGGTGCTGCCGCCGCCGAAGGCGTCCATCCGGTGCAGCTCCCGGGCGTCCTCGGGGCCGTCACCGGCCAGCGAGGTGCGCCAGGAGACCTGGCTCATGTTGGCCAGCGGGGTACTGATCCGGTAGACGTCGTCGGCGATCCCGTGCTGCCGGAACATCTCCATGGTGCGCTGGTTCAGGTAGTGCGCCCTGGGGAGAACCGAGGTCGACTCGCGACGCTCCACCAGCAGATGGCGCACGCCCATGTCGGACAGGAAGATCGACGCGGTGAGTCCGCAGCCGCCACCGCCGACGATGAGAACGGGCACCTCTATGTCATACATCGCTTTTCTTCCCCTGGGGTCTGGCGAACTCGTGGCCGTGCGGTCATGCACCGCGGACCGGCGGGTTCTCGTGAAGGACGATGGCCGCGGCCGGGCACCGCGGGTGCGCCTCCCGGACCCGCTCGTACTCGCTCTCCGGCGGAGTCGCGTCGAGCAGGATCACCGTGCCGTCGTCGTCGCGCTGGTCGAACACCGCGGGCGCGAACGCGGCGCAGTTTCCGGACGCGACGCATTTGCCTTCGTCGACCTCGACGTTCATGTTCATCTCCGCTTCCGGGCGCGGGTCACCAGGTGACCGGCAGGGTGTTCACGCCGAAGACCAGTGCGTTCGTCCGGTAGTCGAGCTCGTCGTGCGGGACGGCCGACCGGAGCGTGGGGAACCTGGTGAACAGGGCGGGCAGCGCGACCCGCAGTTCCATGCGCGCCAGTTGCTGGCCGAGGCACTGGTGGGGGCCGAAGCCGAAGGTGAGGTGCCGGTGCGGCGGGCGGCGCACGTCCAGGCGGTCCAGGTCGAGATCCTGCTCGGTCGACTCGGGGTCCCGGTTGGCGGCCAGTACGGACGCCACGACCCGTTCGCCCTCCTTGATCTCCTGATCGCGCACGCACATGTTCCCGGACGCCTGGCGCGGCAGGATGGCGGCCGGCGCGATGTACCGCAGCAGTTCCTCGACGGCGCCGTCGGTCGCCGTGGGGTCGTCACGTACCACCGCGAGCTGTTCGGGGTTCTGGAGCAGCAGGGCGATGCTGGCCGAGAGAGTGCTGGCGATGGTCTCGTGCCCGGCGATGAGCAGCATGTTGCCGATGCCCGCGAGTTCGCTGTCGCTGAGCTGGTCGCCGAAGTCGTGCACCACCCGGCCGAGCACGTTGTCGCCCGGCTGCTCCCGGTGGCTCGCCACGAGTGTGGCCATGTAGGCCTCCATCTCGGCGGCCTTCTCCATCTGCACCTCGCGGCTGACGCTGAAGTCCAGCGCGACCTTGGTACGGCGCTGGAAGTCCTCGCGGTCGGTGTAGGGCACGCCCAGAAGTTCACAGATGACCAGCGTCGGGATGGGGGTGCAGAAGACCTCCACCAGGTCCGCGCCCGGACCGGCCTCCTCCAGGGCGTCCAGCGAGGAGGCGACGACGTCCTCGATCTGCGGCCTGAGCTCCCGGGCCCGCTTGGTCGTGAACGACCCGGTCAGCATGCGCCGCAGGCGGGTGTGTTCGGGGCCGTCGTAGCTCAGCAGGTTGCCCGCCTGGTACGGCATGGAGCCGCCCATCCGCAGCTGGTCGTCGGCGAGCGCGCTCTTGACGTCGTCGTACCGGGTGACGGACACCGCCTCGAACTCGCCCAGCAGCGGGTTGGGCACCGTGACCCGGTGCAGTTCGTCGTCCTTCTGCGCCTCGTACAGTTCGGGGGCGGGGGCGTACGGGCATGTGGCGGCTCGTCCGCCATTGGGGATCGTCCTGGATTCGGTCATGAGATGCGCCTCTCTGCTCAGGGGGAAGAAGGTTCGTGCGACCGGCCGGGGATCGCGGAGCCGACCGCCAGGGCGAACACCGCGCCGGCCATGCCGACCACCGCGACGAGCACGAAGGCTTCCCGCTGCGGGACGGACGTGCCGTGGAGCGACATGTTGCGCCCGGCGAAGATCGCGCCGGTCACGGCGCCGGACAGCGAGGTGCCGATGGCTCGCATGAGGGTGTTGAACCCGTTGGCGACCCCGGTCTCGCTGGGGGCGACGGCCGTCATGATCAGCGCGGGTATCGCGCCATAGGCGACGCCGACGCCGCCGTTGGTCACCACGGTGCCGATCACCAGCATCGTGATCGAGCCCATCTGGGCCAGGCAGACCGCGAAGCCCAGGCCGATCAGCGCGGTGCCCAGGAGCAGCGAGACCTTGGGGCCGCGTGCCGCGGAGACCTTGGCGCCGACCGTCGACGCGCCCATCATCGCCAGCCCGGCGGGCAGCATCAGCAGACCGGCCTGCACCGTCGACAGGCCGAAGCCGTAGCCCGTGGCCTCCGGCAGCTCCAGCAGCTGCGGCACCATCAGGATCTGCGCGTACAGGGCGAAGCCGACCACGACGGAGGTGATGTTCACCAGCAGCACCGGCCGCCGTGCCGTGGTGACCAGATCGATCAGCGGCTCGGCCACCCGGCGTTCCCAGACGCCCCACAGCACCAGCACCACCACGGACGCGGCGGCCAGGCCCAGGGTGGCGGTGCTGAGCCAGCCCCATTCGCCGCCGTAGGAGATCGCCAGGAGCAGCGCGGTCAGGCCGACGCTCAGGCCCAGTGTCCCGACGACGTCGAAGCGCCCGCCTGCCAGCGCGGGGGGCGCCGGGACCAGCCGGGCCACCAGCACGCTGATCAGCGCCGTCAGCACGGCCATCACCCAGAACATCAGGTGCCAGTCGGCGAATTGCGCGGCCGCCGCGGCCAGCGGGAGTCCGATCGCCGCGCCGACCCCGAGCACGGATGAGGTGAGCGCGATCGCCGGGCCGAGCTGACGCGCGGACAGCACGTCGCGCAGCAGACTGATGCCGAGCGGTACGAGCCCCATGCCGACGCCCTGCAGCCCGCGCCCGATGATCATGGGGGCCAGGGAGTCGGCCACCGCGCACAGCAGCGAGCCCAGTGTCACCAGCCCGAGCACGACCAGCATCAGCTGCCGTTTGCCGTAGAGATCTCCCAGCCGGCCGATGACCGGGCTCGTGACCGCGCCGCCCAGCGACGCCGCGGTGACGACCCACGAGGCGCCCGCCACCCCGGCGTGCAGCAACTTCGGCAACTCGCCCAGCAGCGGCACCACCATGGTCTGGGTCATCGCGGCCACGCCCGCGGCGAAGGCGACGACCACGACGATCCGGCGTTCGGCGGAGGGATCTTCCGGCGGACCGGCCTTTCGCCACATCACATCCTCCGGCAACGCTGTGCCCTCCGGGGTCAGAGCCCGGTCCCTGCGCCGCATCAGAACCGCCTGCCGACGATGAACCCGGCGACCTCCTGGAACTCGTGACGCACCGCGTCCGCGATCCCCGCGGCGGCGAGGCACTCCTCCGCCGCGGCGACCTGGCGGGCCGCCTCGTCCCGGGCCCAGTCACGCCCTCCCCCGCGTTCCACCAGGTCCGCGACGCGCTGCACGTCCGGCTCGCTCAGGGGCTCGGAGCTGAGGTAGAGACCGGCGAGCTCGTCCGAGTCGCTCGCGTTCAGGGCGGCCACGACGGGCAGCGACTTCTTGCGTACCCGCAGGTCGGCGCCGACCTGCTTCCCGGTCCGATCCTCTTCGCCCCAGATCCCCAGCAGGTCGTCGACGAGCTGGAAGGCGAGGCCGACATGCTCGCCGAAGGCGGCGAGCCGCTGTACCAGTGCCCGGTCCGCGCCGACGAGGTCCGCGCCGAGCGAGCACGCACACGCCAGCAGCGCTCCGGTCTTGTCCCCGGCCATCTGCAGGCACTCGGCCAGGGTGACGTCGCCGCGCTGCTCGAAGCTGACATCGGCGCCCTGGCCGCTGATCATGCGCTGGGTGGCGTTCATCAGCGACGCGGAGGCCGAGGCGGCACCCTCGGCGTCGGAGTCGAGCAGGACCTCCCCCGCCGCGGCCGCCAGCGCGTCCCCGGCGAGGATGGCGCCGGGCACGCCGAAGACCTTCCAGGCGGTCGCCCGGCCGCGACGGGAGGTGTCGCCGTCCATGATGTCGTCGTGCAGCAGCGAGAAGTTGTGCACCAGCTCGATGGCCACCGCGGCCGGAATGCCGCCCGCGGTCTCGCCGTTCGCCGCCCGCGACGACAGCAGCGCGAGGGTGGGGCGGACCAGTTTGCCGCTCCAGGTGCTGGTGGGCCGCCCGTCGGCGTCCGCCCACCCGATGTGGTACTGGGCGATCCGGGCCAGTTCCGGGCTCAGATAGGTCTGGATGGCGTCGCGCAGGGCCGGTTCGGTCGCCGTCCGTCCCGTGGCGAGGACGGAGGAGAGCACGCTGGCCGGTGTCGTGGTCATGGCCGTCACCGCACACCTCCGAGGTCCAGGGAGGCGTGGCGAGTTGTCCGGGGTCGGTCCGCCCGCGGCGGGACGGGCAGGCTGGGGTGTCGCATGGTGGGGACCTTCACTGTCGGCTCGGTCGTGGTCACGGCGTGGGCAGATCACGTGGTGTCGGCACCACGGGGCTCAGCAGGGATCGACGGAGGACCTGGGGGGAGGTGAGCAGGGTGCGGGGCGGGGCCAGCAGGAAGAGGACATCTCGGTTGGCGGCGCACATCACCGGATCGCCCGGTGCGCGGTCACGGACGCGGTCCAGGTAGCGCATGAGGAGCCGGTTGGCGGGACCGGTGCGTACCGCGTTGCCGACGGCCCCCGGCATGGTGCTGTCCACGCCGGTCGCGACGTCCCAGGCGTCACGGGACGAACGCAGGATCGCTCGCTGAAGGGCGTGCAGCGACGGCGGGCGTTCACCGGCCAGCGCCCGGGTGAGCACGATCGCGTTCAGGGCCGCGACGGACAGGCCCTGCCCGTAGACGGGGTTGAGGGCGCACAACGCGTCTCCGACGACGAGCAGTCCCGTACGGGCGCGCCCCATACGGTCGTAGCGGCGGCGCCGGTTGGCGGTGTGCCGGTAGCCCACGGGACGGCCGACGGGGTGTGCTGTGCTGATCCACTTGTGGGGGGCGGTGTGCGGGAGTCTGTCGAGGAAGTCGACGAAACCGGCCGGGTCGGTGGGCGGCGCGTCGTCCCGGGGCCCGGACAGGGTGACCATCCAGCGGTCGCCCTCGGTGGGCAGGATGATGGCCCCGAACGGCTGTCCGGCATCGGGAACGATGTAGAAACCCTTGAGGTTCTCGGGCGGGTCTTCGGCCTGGAAGACACCCGTGGCATACGCCCGCCCGGTCTCCGCCAGGTCCTCGTCGGGAGGTGAGCCGCCGAGGTCGGCGAGCCATTGGGGGGTACGGCTGGTCCGCCCGGTGGCGTCCACCACGAGGTCGGCCGCGAGCTCCTGCCGGCCGTGGTGCTCGGCCCCTCGGCCGCGGATCACGACGCCGGTGATGTGATCGGGCCGTCCGAGGAAGCCCGTCACCTCGGTCGCCGTCCGGACCTCGATGCGGGCATCGGCCAGGACGCGACGGCGGATGCGCTGTTCCAGGAAGGGGCGCGACGGGGTCATGATCGGAGCGGACGGATTGCGACGGGACAGCCACTGCCCCGCCTGCCACACGCCCAGATCCGCCGGGACGGCGGGACACGGTGCCCCGGCCTCCTTCAGCTCGGACACCAGCCCGGGCAGAAGCTCGTCCAACGCGTTCATGCCGCTGGTCAGCAGGACGTGCGTGTGACGCGACTGGGGCACACCGGAACGGGGCTCGGGGGTGTCTTCGGCGTCTCCGGCGTCTTCGTAATGGTCGCGTTCGAGTACCGTCACCCGCTCGGCGTGGCGCGAGAACACCTGGGCGGTGAGCAGACCGGCCACGCTGCCGCCCATCACCACCACATGCCCCAGCGACAGGCCCGGGGGCGGTGCGCTCATGTGTCGTCTCTGGGCGGTCACGAATGCGCCCGCTTCCCCGCGGCGACCACACAGCCACCGTGCTCGGCCTGCGACGCTCCGTTCAACCGGCTTGCCAGGTAGCGGATACCGGAGGTCTCCGCCGTGCCCGGCAGGTCGCCGATCATGTGCTCGACGAGTTCCAGGTGCGTGCGGCGCCATCGCCGCACGGCTGCGCCCAGCCCGTCACGTTGCCGGGGTTCCAGCGGGAGAAGGTGTCCGGTGCCTCCCGGCATCAGGCACTCGGTGAGTGCGAACAGCTCGTGGAACTGTTCGGACTGCAGGCCACTCGCCGTTCCGATCCGGTCCCGGAACCGCATGAAGTCCTCCGGCTTCAGCGTGTGGCGCAGTAACGTCAACTGCCCTTCCAGGGCGTCGATCAGCCGTGTCACCCGTTCCGCCCGGTGAGCGAAACACCGCTGTCCGCACTGGTCCGCCCAGATGTGGCGCAGGTCGACGAGGGCTTGGCTGAGCAGTGTCTCGGACGACTGGTGCACGACGATGAAGAGCCGCTCGTTGTCGTACTCGTCCTGCAGCTTCACCGGCGTGAGCGGATGCTGCAGCGACAGCAGTTCATCGAGGTGCAGATATGTCGCATAGGTCATGCCGGTCATGTGGGCCACCTCCTCGGGTGAGTTCGCGCTACACCAGGCGGCCGGGCACGGTGAGTTCCGCGAGCGCGTTCCGGTGTTCGGTGGGTGGGAGGCTCTCCACCGCGGCCGCGGCCGTCCTCACGTGGCGATGCGACACATCTCGTGCCGCCTGCACGCCGTCGAAGTCGTGGACGAGCTGCGACATGGCCTCGTGACGCTCTTCGCCCGACGCCGTGGTGTCGGCGAGCAGGCGCTCGATCCGCCGTTGCTGCTCGCGGGGCGCGCGCTCGTGCGCGAGCAGCACGGGCAGGGTGGGCCGGCCGTTCCGCACATCGGAGACGTTCGGCTTGCCCGCCCGGGTTCCGTCGTAGGCCATCAGGTCATCGCGAATCTGGTACGCGATGCCCAGCTGGTCGCTGTACTGGCTGAGTGCGGTGATGGCGGTGTCATCCGCCCCGCCGAGCGTGGCACCCACACCGCATGCCATCCACAGCAGGGCGCCGCTCTTGTCCCTGATCATGTCGAGGTAGGTCTCGACGGAACAGACACTGCGACTCATCCGGATTTCCTGAAGGGCCGCGCTTCCGATGCGCAGACCGGCCCGGGACAGGACTGCCAGTGCTTGTGCGACCCGTGGGGCGGGTGCTCCGGCTTCCTGGCACTCGGAGAGCGCGGCGAAGCCGTGGAAGAACAGCCCGTCCCCGCCCACGATGGCCGTTGATTCGCCGAACACCGTGTGTGCGGCCGTTTTGCTTCGCCGCTCGCCGTCCCGGTCGATGATGTCGTCATGCATCATGGCGCCGACCTGCACGCATTCCAGGGCCACCGCGGCGGGAAGTACCGCCGCCAGGTCACCCCCTACCGCGAGGCAGGACCGGATCACCAGCCAGGGGCCCATCATCTTACCGAAGGGCACCAGTCCATAACGCACCACTTCGTCGAGGCCCGAGACACCGTTCGGCCATCTGTACTCCACCTCGGCCCGCACCAAAGCGGCTACTTCGGCATCAGCGACCTGAGGTACATCGATGTCCGCTATGAAGTCGACGTTGTCCGTCATGAGATTGACGCTAGGAGCGCCGCACCCGATTGTCTTCAACGCCGGGCGACCTCGGCCCGAGAGGTCACATGGGATGGCATCTTTGGCCCTCCTGGCAGCGGCCGGTGTCCGGCCGACTCCGAACGGATTGGAGCCCGAGAGCGTGAAGGATTCCCCGCAGGATCATGAGATGCCGCAGGCCCGTGGCGGCGCCGAGCAGCCCGTATGCCCTGTCCGGCCCTTACGGAGCGGACCGTCCGGGTACCCCGGCGACCTCGCCTGTCCCGTCTACCTCGTCACCGGATACGCGGAAGCGCGGCAGGCACTCGGTGACCGGCGCCTGTCGAAGGACACCGCCGCCTACTTCGCCGACAAGGACTCCGGGCGCCGGCTGCACCCCGCCCTGACGCGGACCATGCTGTCGAGCGACCCTCCGCGCCACACCCGGCTGCGCAAGCTGGTGACCAAGGCGTTCACCACCGGGGCCGTCGCCGCGCTGCGTCCGTTCATGGAGCAGGTCACCGATGCCCTGCTGGACGAATGGCCCGCGCATGGCCGGGTCGACGTCGTCGCCGACCTGGCCATGCCTCTTCCGGTCACCGTGATCTGCGAGTTGCTCGGAGTGCCCGAAGAGGACCGGCCGGACGTCCAGCGCTGGTCCGCCGATCTGTTCGCGGCAGGGCAGTCCGGGCGGAGCGACGCCGCCTCGTACGCGATGGCCGAGTACATGACGGGCCTGATCGCCGAAAGGCGCGACCGGCCGGGCGACTCGCTACTGGACCACTTCATCCGGGTCCGTGACGGCGAGGACCGGCTCGGCGAGGAGGAGTTGGTGTCCCTCGCCGTTCTCCTCCTCGTCGCCGGGCACGAAACCACCACCCACTTCATCGGCAACGCGCTCCTGGCGCTCCTGCGACACCCCAGCGAGCTGGCACGGTTGCGCGATGCGCCGGACCTCGTACCGGGCGCGCTGGACGAGTTGCTCCGTCACGGCTCCCCCGTCAGCACGGCCACGTTCCGGTACACCACGGAGGCCATGACACTCGGCGGCACCGAGATCCCCGCCGACACTCCGGTGCAGGTGGCCATCGGGGCGGCCAACCGCGATCCGGCCCGGTTCCCCGAACCGGATCAGCTCGACCTCAGCCGGGACGCCACCGGCCACCTCGGCTTCGGCTACGGCATCCACCGGTGTGTCGGCGCCCCGCTGGCCAGGGCCGAGGCGGAGATCGCCCTGCGGAAAGTCCTGACCCGCTTCCCGGCCCTCCGCCTGGCGGTACCTCAGGAGCAGTTGGCCTGGCGTCCGACCCGCCTGGTGCACGGCCTGGCGGCGCTGCCTGTTCTCGTCTAGACGGGCCGGGCCAGGCCCTGGCCCGGGCTCGATGGCTGGAGGGGCGCCGTGGTCGTCGGCGTTACCGCGCCACCTCCAGCACGAGCTTGCCGCGGGTGCGGTTGGTCTCGCCCAGCCGGTGCGCCTCGGCGGCCTGCTCCAGGGCAAAGGTGCGTTCGACCTCGACGCGGACCGCGCCGGAGTCGACCAGACCGGCGATGGCGGTCAGCGCGGCGGCGTCCGGCTCGACCAGGAGCGGGCTGGTGCGCACCCCCGCCTGTCCGGCAGCGGCGGCCAGGGTGTCCGAGACACCGCCCGGGATGGAGATGATGAGGCCGCCTCGCCGGGTCACCGACACCGATCGCGCGTCGGTGTCGTCCGCGGTGCCGATCAGGTCGATGACGACGTCGACCTCGCCGGTGGCCTCCTCGAACCGCTGCCGGGTGTAGTCGATCGTCTCGTCCGCGCCCAGTTCCTTGAGCCAGGCGTGCCGGGGCTCGCGGGCGGTCGCGATCACCTCGGCGCCGAGGTGCTTGGCGAACTGCACCGCCAAGTGCCCCACGCCACCGGCCCCGGCGTGCACCAGCACCCGCTGCCCGCGGGTGACGCGCGCGGTGTCGACCAGGGCCTGCCAGGCGGTGAGCGCCGCGAGCGGCAGAGCCGCGGCCTCGACGTGCGAGAGGGAGGCCGGTTTGCGGGCGAACTGGCGGGACGGTGCCGTGACGAACTCGGCGTACCCGCCTGCCGGGCGCGGGAACCACGGCATGGCGTAGACCTCGTCGCCGGGTGCGAGCGTGGTGACACCGAAGCCGGCCTCCTCGACGACGCCGGAGACGTCCCAGCCGAGGATCAGCGGCAGCGTCTGCAGCCCGGCCATACCGTGGCCCGCACGGGTCTTCCAGTCCACCGGGTTGATCCCGGCCGCGTGCACGCGCACCAGCACCTCGGTCGGCAGCGGCTGCGGGCGCGCGACGCGGGCAGCGGTCAGCACCTCCGGTCCACCGAACTCCTTGACGGTGACGGCGCGCATGGTCTGGTCGCTCATACTTTCCTCGCTCATATCCGCTTCGCGTGTTCTTCTTCGCGTGTAGTCCGGGCCCGGAGCCCCGGCACGTCTCAGCCTCGCTTACGCTCGGAGACACCGTGAGTGGCCGGACAGCCACCTGTCATACCATTCCGGCCATGCCACATCGTGTTGCCGTTCTCGCCCTCGACGGGGTCATGCCGATGGACCTGGGCATCGCGGCCCGGGTGCTCAACGAGGCCCTCGACCCGGCCGGGGCACGGCTCTATTCCGTGACGACCTGCTCGCTCGGCGGCCAACCGGTCCACACGAACGCGGGCTTCCGGATCGTCGTCGACGACGACGAGTCACTCCTGGAGGGCGCGGACACCGTGGTGATCGCCACCCAGGAGCCCGACGAACATCTGCTGGCCACCGGCGAGCTGCCCGCCCGGCTCGCCGCGGCCTTCACCCGGATCGGGCCCGAGACCCGCATCGTCAGCCTGTGCACATCGGCCTTCCTGCTCGCGGCGGCCGGGCTGCTGGACGGGCTGCGGGCCACCACCCACTGGGCGCTGTGCGACCAGTTCACCCGGAGGTTCCCCGGCGTCGAGGTCGATCCGGACGTGCTGTTCGTCGACAACGGGCGCATCCTGACGGCGGCCGGCGGGGCGGCCGGTATCGACCTGTTCCTCCACCTGGTCCGCAGGGACCACGGCGCGACCGTGGCCACCTCCGCGGCGCGACGGTGCGTGGTGGCTCCGTGGCGCGAGGGCGGACAGGCGCAGTTCATCGAGCACCCGGTGCCCAAGGATGCCGACCGTTCCACCTCGGCCACCCGCCAGTGGGCACTGGACAGGCTGGCCGAACCGGTCACGCTGCGGGTCATGGCCCGCCACGCCCACATGAGCGAGCGCACGTTCACCCGGCGGTTCCGCGCCGAGGTGGGCACGAGCCCCCTCCAATGGCTGCTGCGAAGCCGACTGACCCAGGCGCGCCGCCTGCTGGAGTCCAGCGACCTGACCGTCGCGCGCATCGCCACCGCCTGCGGCTTCGGGGACGCCGTCGCGCTGCGCAAGCACTTCCACACCCACCTCGGCCTGTCCCCGCTGGCCTACCGCCGCGCCCACCGCGCCCCCGAACCGGCCCGGGCAGAGCCGCTCCAGGTGTACAGCTGGAGCGGGACCGGCGTCAGTTGAGGGTGTCGGGGTCGGGTCCGGTGCGTCCGCCGCGGTCGAGGGCGGTGATCGTCTCGATGTCCTCACCGGTGAGGGTGAAGTCGAAGACGTCGATGTTCTCCCGGATGCGGGCGGGGGTCACGGACTTGGGGATCACGATGTTTCCCAGCTGCAGGTGCCAGCGCAGGACCACCTGGGCGGGCGTCTTGCCGTGCCGCTGTGCCAGCGCGGTGAGGGCGGGGTCCTGGAGAAGGGCGCCCTGGGCCAGCGGGCTCCACGCCTCGGTGGCGATCCGGTGATCGGAGTGGAAGGCCCGCAGCTCGCCCTGCTGGAGGTAGGGGTGCAGCTCGACCTGGTTGACGACCGGGACCACGCCACTGTGGTCGAGCAGCCGCCGCAGGTGGTCGGGCTGGAAGTTGGAGACGCCGATGGCGCGGGTGCGGCCGTCGGCGAGCAGCTTCTCCAGGGCGCGCCAGGTTTCCAGGTAGCGGTCGCGGGCGGGGGTGGGCCAGTGGATGAGGTAGAGGTCCGCGTAGTCGGTGCCCAGCTTGGCCAGGCTGGTGTCGAAGGCGGCGAGGGTGGAGTCGTAACCCTGGTCGGCGTTCCACAGCTTGGTGGTGAGGAACAGCTCCTCGCGGGGGACGCCGGAGGTGGCGAGGGCGCGGCCGACGCCCGCCTCGTTGCCGTAGATGGCCGCGGTGTCGATGCTGCGGTATCCGGCCTCCAGGGCGGAGAGCACCGCGCCGGTGGTCTGCTCGTCGTCCACCTGGAAGACGCCGAAGCCCAACTGCGGGATCTCGACGCCGTTGTGGAGGGTGACGTGGGGTACGGAGGTCATGATGTCCTTCGGTGGTTCGCTGGTGCCTGCGGGTGTGTGTTCTGTGGTGCGGGGTGGGGTCAGCCGAGCGTCGCGATCGCGGTGGTGGCGAACTCGTGGTCCTGCTCGGGAGCGCCGCCGCCCACGCCGACCGCGCCGATCAGCCGGCCGTCGCGGTGGACCGGGACGCCACCGGCGAGGAACAGCAGCGGGCGGTCGAGGGCGGTGGGCAGGGTGTGGAAGGGGCCGCCGGGCTGGACCGCGTCGACCAGGTCCGCGGTGGGGGCGTTCAGCTGGAGCGCGGTGAACGCCTTACGGGTGCTGGTCTCCCCCGCGATCAGTACGGCCCGGTCATCGCGCCGGAAGGCCAGGAGGTGGCCACCGGCGTCGACGACGCTGATCGCGGTCCTCACTCCGGCCGCCTCGGCGGCGGAGCGGGCGGCTTGGAGGAGGGCCTCGGCGTCCTGGGTGGTCAGCGGGGCGGCGGTGGTGGTCTCGGGGGTGCTCATGGCGGGTGGAACTCCTTGATGGTGGTGGTGCTGTTCGGTGTGGGGTCGTTCAGTGGCGGGCGGTGGCCACGCGGGCCGGTTCGGGGGTGGCGTCGGCGTGGGTGCTGTGGCGGGCGTCGCGGCGCTCCAGGGCGGCGGAGAGGACGGCCAGGACCAGGGCGGAGGCGGCGAGGATGGCGCCGACCCAGTTGGGGGCGGTGTAGCCGAGCCCGGCCGAGATCACCAGGCCGCCGAGCCAGGCCGAGAGCGCGTTGCCCAGGTTGAAGGCGCCGATGTTGACGGCGGAGGCGAGGGTGGGGGCGCCGGACGCGTGGTCCAGCACCCGCTTCTGCAGCGGGGGAACGGTCGCGAAGCCCAGCGCACCGACCAGGGCGATGGCGACGGCAGCCGCGATCTTGTTGTGGGCGGCGAACGTGAACAGGGCCAGGACCAGCGCGAGGGCGCCCAGTGACACGTACAGCAGCGGCATCAGGGCACGGTCGGCGAACTTGCCGCCGACCAGGTTGCCGCCGACCATGCCGAGGCCGAAGAGGACCAGCAGCCAGGTGACGGAGGAGTCGGCGTAGCCGGTGACCTCGGTCATCATGGGCGCGATGTAGGTGATAGCGGCGAAGACACCGCCGAAGCCGAGCACGGTCATCGCCATGGCCAGCAGTACCTGTGCGTTGCGGAACGCGGCCAGCTCATGGATCAGGCGCACGCCCTCCGGCTTGGGGATGTCGGGAACGAGCCGGGCGATACCCGCCAGGCCCACCACACCGAGTGCCGCGACGAGGAAGAAGGTGGTCCGCCACCCCAGCGACTGGCCGATCGAGGTGCCCAGCGGCACGCCGACGACGTTGGCGACGGTCAGGCCGGTGAACATCATCGAGATGGCGCCCGCCTTCTTCTCGGGCGCGACGAGGTCCGCCGCGACAACCGATCCGATGCCGAAGAACGCGCCGTGCGCGAAGGAGGCGACGATCCGTCCCGCGGCCATGACGCCGAAGACGGGGGCGAGCGCCGAGAGCAGGTTGCCCGCGACGAACAGCGCCATCAGCAGCATGAGCATGTGCTTGCGGGAGATCTTCGTACCGAGCGCGGTCATCAGCGGCGCACCGGCCATGACGCCGAGCGCGTAACCGGTCACCAGGAACCCGGCGGTGGGGATGGAAACGCCGAAGTCCCCGGCGACCTCGGGCAGCAGCCCCATGATCACGAACTCGGTGGTTCCGATCCCGAAGGCCCCGATGGCGAGGGCCAGCAGCGCGATGGGCATGAAAGTTCACTCCAAGTGATTGCGGTCGCCCTGTACGGGCATCCACAATACTTGCAGACGCACTAATTGCAAGCGCGCTATATTGCTCGTGCTGTGTATCACTCCATCGCGGGCTCTCCACGGGCCCCGCACCCCGCCAGGAGGCACCCATGGCTACGCCGGACGCCGCGGGATCTACACCCACGTCACCGAGCCGGACTGCGACTGCTCGGCCAGGCCCGGCCGACGTACGGAGAGGCCCTGCGCGAAGCGCTCGACTGGCCGGGCGGGACCCGAGACTCGCCACCCTGGTCACGACCGTGGCGACCCTGGAGGCGTCGGCGCTGGAGGCGTCCGGCTGAGGCCAGGAAGCAGGTGCCTCACCGCCTCGCCGCCGCCTTCCTCCCATACTGCTCCCGCGTTCCGACGGGAGCCGACACCGCACACCTACAGATACAGAACGGATTGGTTACCGCGATGACCCGGACGCCCGAACAGATCTTCCACGAGCATGGTCAAGCGCTCGGCTCGGGAGACTTGGACAAGATCAGCGCCAACTACGCAGAGGACGCGGTATTCGTTACCTCTTCAGGTGTTCTCCGAGGGCGCGAAGGAGTAAAGCAGGGCATCGCCGCCTTGCTCGGCGATCTCCCGGACGCCAGCTGGGACTTGACCCCTCAGTTCGTGGGCGACGTTCTCTTCCTCGAATGGTCAGCCACCGGCGCCCATGCGCGTGTGAAGGACGGGGTCGACACATTCGTCTTCCGTGACGGCCTCATTCAGGCCCAGACCGTCCGCTACACCCTGATCACCGAAAGCTGAAGAGCAGCCTCCAGCTCATACCGACCGGCGCCCGAGGCTCATATCCCGGCTGAGAGGGCGCCGGTCAGCGGCGCCTCACGCACATCCCGCCCGACCGACAGCACCGTCTCGCGGAACGAGGCGACGATCGGGCGCAGATCGGTGTGGTGCCAGACCGCCCACAGCTGAACGGACGCCTCATGCCAGGGCAGCGCGCGCACCGCCACGGCGTCCGTCGCGCCGCGCACCATGCTCCGCTGCACCAGTGCCAGCCCCAGACCGGAGGCCACCAGGCCGAGGGCCGTCAGCGGTTCCGCGGCGTCGAGCCGGATGTCAGGTGTGAAGCCCGAGGCGGCGCACGCGGCGATGAACGTGTCCCGCCATGCCGGGTCGCCCGCCTCTTCGACCGCGATCCACGGCTGACCGTCCAGGTCTCGCGCCGTGACCGTCTCACGAGCGGCCAGCGGGTGGTCCGCCGGGAGGACGAGCAGCAACGGGTCTTCCAGCAGCGGCGCGGCCCGCAGCGCGGGGTCGTCGCTGTCCGGCGCTTCCCGCGTCAGGGCGATGTCGAGGCTGCGCCGTCGCAGTCCCTCGAACTGCTCGGCCGCGGACATGCTGTACAGGGCGACATGGATGTCGGGGTTCCCCTCCCGCACTCGGCGCAGCGCGCCCGGCAGCACACCCGTGTGCATGGCGTCGGTGACGTAGCCGATGCACAGTCCGCCCTCTTCACCCCGGCCCAGCCGACGGCCCAGGCTCTCCAGACGTTCGGCATGGCGCAGCAGCGCCCGGGCCTCACCGAGGAACACCGCGCCGTCGCGGGTGAGCCGGATGCGCTGGCGGCCTCGCTCGAACAGGGTGAGGCCGAGGTTCTTCTCCAGCTGGGCGATCTGCCGACTGAGGGGGGACTGCGATATATGGAGTCGCTCGGCGGCGCGGCCGACGTGTTCGGTCTCGGCGACGGCGATGAAGTAGCGCAGTTGACGCAGGTCAAGCATGTAGGACCTCGGGGGACTCAAGTATGGCCAAGAGAGTCTTGGACAGTCTGAAGTGGCGATCCTAGTGTCGGAGACGCAAGCACGACGGACCGGCCGCATGCCATGGGTTCGTCATCTCCCCTCTCCGCAAGGGCACTTCATGACCATCACGTCCCTGCTCCCGGGCCGCCTCGGCCTGGGCACCGCCCCGCTGGGCAGCATGTTCCGCGACGTCCCCGCCGAGGAGGCCGCCGCGACCGTCGAGGCCGCCTGGGATCACGGCATCCGCTACTTCGACACCGCCCCGTTCTACGGCGCGGGCCTGTCGGAGATACGCCTCGGCGACGCGCTCGCCGGGCGCCCCCGCGACGAGTACGTGCTCAGCACGAAGGTCGGTCGCGTCATCCTCGACGAGGTGGAAGACCCCGCCACCCGTGACTTCGGCGAGAAGGGCGGCCTCTTCGCACACGGCCGCCCCAACAAGATCCTGCACGAGTGGACGGCCGACGCCACCTGGCGGTCGATCGAGGACAGCCTGCGGCGTCTGCGCACGGACCGGCTCGACATCGTCTGGGTCCACGACGTGGCGCAGGACTTCCACGGCGACGAATGGCTCGCCGTCTACGAGAGCGCCCGCACCGGCGCGTTCCGCGTTCTGCAGCAGCTTCGCGACCAGGGCGTGATCAAGGCGTGGGGACTCGGCGTCAACCGCGTCGAGCCCCTGGAGCTCACGCTCGACCTGGACGAGCCGAAGCCGGACGCCTTCCTCCTCGCCGGGCGTTACACGCTGCTGGACCACGACCGGGCCCTGCGGCGCCTGCTCCCCGCCTCGGCCGACCAGGGCGTCGACCTCGTCGTCGGCGGCCCGTACAGTTCCGGCATCCTCGCGGGCGGCGCCCACTTCGAGTACCAGGCCGCACCGGCGCACATCGTCGAGAAGGTCACGCGCATCAGGGAACTCGCCGGCCGGCACGGCATCAGCGTCAAGTCGGCTGCCCTGCAGTTCGCCCTCGCGCACCCGGCGACCGCCGCCGTGATCCCGGGCGCGACCCGGCCCGACCGCGTCGCCCAGGACGTCGCGGCCCTCGGCGAAACCGTGCCCACGGCCTTCTGGACCGAGCTCCGCGACGCCGGGCTGGTCTCCCCCGACGCCCCCTTGCCCACCGCATGACGCGGGGGCGGGGCGAACACCGGGCGCCGGTGGCGGGCTGAAGGCCTGCCACCGGCGCCCGGTGGTGGTGTCAGGAGCAGGGCTTGTAGAACTGCTTCCAGCCGTCGCCGGGCATGGCCGGGGGCTCGGCCCACGAACCGGCTTCGCCGTACTTCTGGAACGCGTCGTAGTCGAAGTCCGCCAGGCCACCGCCCGGCTTCGACAGGCGCACGTCCCGGTCCATCTGCCCGTCCCCGCCGTTGTTGAGGATCGCGAGGTCCGGGTACGCGTCGTCGTTGTAGTGGGCGATGGCGAGCTGCTTGGCCTCGCCACGGTCGCCGATGTCGGAGTGCCGGGCGTCGGCGGACCGCAGGTTCGTCCGGTTGAGCGGGCCGGGGCGGTGTTCCGCGACACGTGCCGTCGAAGGATCGTCCCCGCCGGAGGGCTTGACGATGTTGACGACCATGTCCAGCGTGCCGTCGTTTTGGAAATCGGCGACCGCGGCGGTCGCGACCTCGCCCTTCTTCGCACCGAGAAGGTCCTTGACCAGGAGCTTCTTCCCGAACGAGCCGTTCGCGGCGCCCCACTGGACCGTCATCTCGGTGCCGGTGTGCCCGGGGTTGGTGATCTTGTCGGGGTGGGTGTCACCGTCGAGATCGCCGATCAGCGTGGTCGCGTCGGCCAGACAGGGGGCCGACGCGTCGGTGGCGCGGTCGGAGCGGAACGTACCCCCCGAGGCCGACGGCTCGGCCGCCCCGGCCTGGTAACCGACGGCCGTCAGGGTCAGGGCGACGGCTGCGAGCGGCGCGGCGATCAGGCGTGAGCGCTTCTGACGCATTGATGAGCTCTCTTTCTGTTGCTGACGCCCAGTGAGATGCGGGTGTCAGCCAGCGCGTTGATGCTCCGATCGCCGTGTGACGTACATGTGACATTCGATCGACGGACGTGGCCGGGTCCAGGGGGCCGAACGTGGCGGCGCGCTCCGTCTCGATCAGGCGTCCGTCGCCTTGCCGATGGCTGCCATCAGTTCCGCGCGCCGGGGCTGTCCGGACGCCCTGCCGACGACCCGGCCGGTCCGGTCGAGCACCAGCACGGTCGGTGTCCGCAGGATGCCCAGGCGCCTGACCAGCTCCAGCCGGTCGTCCGCGTCGATCTCGACATGTGCCGCGCCCGGCACCGTCCCGGCGATGTCCGCGAGCAACTGCCGCGTCGGCCGACACGGCCCGCAGAAGGCGGTGGAGAACTGGACCAGTGTCGTCCGCTCCCCCAGCTCGGACCCGAGCTCCACCGCCGACAGACGCGCCGCGCCACCACGCGGCCGCGCCCGGAGTTTCCCGTCGCGCGCGGCACGCACCGTCCCGAAGACGGTCGCCACAATGAGCACCGCGGCGCACACCACCAACCCGATCATGCCACCAATGTGCACCCGCCCCGTCCTTCCGCGCCACCCCGGCCACTACCATGACGGCCATGGACTCCGCTTTCCCGCTGTGGCTGACCACCCGCCGTGTGGTCGACCTCTGCCGGGCCACGACCACCGGCTGTCGCTGACACCCGCACCGGTCCGCTCACCGCCCTCCCCCTCCCGGAGTCTCTCCCCATGCAGATCGACCCGCGCGGCCCCCGGTTCGCCGCCGCGCTCACCACCCTCGTCCTGTGCGCCGTACTGATCACCGGCAACGGTGTCCTGCTCGCCGTGCAAACCGCCGTCTTCGCGCTCGGTGCGTTCGCGGGCTTGCGCTACTCCCCGTACGGCTGGCTCTACCGAGTCGCCCTCCGGCCCAGGCTCTCCGCGCCGGGTGAGCTGGAGGACGCCCGGCCACCCCGCTTCGCCCAGGGCGTCGGCTTCGGCTTCGGCCTCGTCGGCACCCTCGGATACCTCGTCGGCGTCGACTGGCTGGGCATGACCGCGACCGCGCTCGCCCTGGCCGCGGCCTTTCTCAACGCGGCCTTCGGCTACTGCCTCGGCTGCGAGATGTACGTACTCGTGCGCCGCGTCCGAAGCGTCTGAGGAGGTGCGCCCCCGCTGTCGTCAGGTGGCGGACGGGAGCGTGAGGCCGACCGCCGTGGCGAACGCTCCGTCGTGGTGGACGAGGGCGGAGCCCTCGGCCGGTCCTCCGCCGGACTCGACCTCGCCGATGACGAGGAAGTGGTCACCGACCTGTTCGCACCGGGTCACCCGAGCGGTGAGCCAGGCCGGTACGCCGTCCAGCACGGGGAGTCCGTCGCCCGCGTCCTGCCAGGAGACACCCGAGAAGCGGTCGATGCCACTGCGGGCGAACTGCCCGGCGAGCGCGGTGTTGTCGGCGCCCAGCACATGGACGGCGAAGCGGTCCGCGCGCTGGACGGCGCCGGCGGTCGACGCGGTGGTGCCGAGGTAGAACGAGACCAGGGGCGGGTCCAGCGAGACCGAGGTGAACGAGGTCGCGGTGAACCCGGCGGGGCCCGGCACGGTGACGACCGTGACACCAGCCGCGTGCCTTCGCAGAGTGCGGCGCAGTATCTCGCCCCGGTCGGCCTCCTCGGCTCCGTCGGTTCCGTCGGTTCCCGTAAGGGCAGTGGCGGGGTGGTCGGTGGAGACGGTCATGCTGCTTCCCTTCGGCCGGTTTCGAGGGTTTCGAAGGTTTCGAGGGTGAGGAGCGGGCTCGGGCAGGGCGGGCAGGTCGGTCCGGGCGTCGGGGAGCAGATGCGCCGGTACGGGGCCGAAGAGGCGTCCGCGGGCGAATGCCCGGTCGTCGGTGAGCTTCTTGCGGTGGGTCGGGCAGGCGGTGCGCGCCGCCAACTCGGCCTCCCAGCCACGTTCTTCGTCGGTAGGGGTAGGTGGCGCGGGGCTGTCCGCCGTCGGCGCAGTTCCGGCGAGGATCAGTCCGACGGGCGCGAGCGGCGCATCGGTGGTGGCGGCCGCGTGCAGGGCCTGGAGGGCGCCGGTGTCGCCGCCGATCACGACGAGCGGCGCGGCCGGGTGTTCACCCGCGGCCGCCACCGCCCGGGTCAGCACCTCGGGTGCCGTGTGTTCGGGGGCCGTGTCGAGGGCGTGTACGACGTAGCCGTCCGCCGCGAGGCGTCGGCCGAAGCGCTGGTAGGTGCCGCCGTGTTCACCGCGGCCGGGCAGGACGACGAGGGTGCCGCGCGGCAGGATTCCGGTGGGTGGCTGCCACTGGTGCCGACAGCCGCACCGGATCGGGCAGCGCCACCTCACCGGCAGCGGCCCGCGCGGCGTCGAGGTAGACGTCGAAGGGGCGCCGGCCCGGCACGCACACCCGGCCGCCCGGGCCGTCCAGCAGCAGGGTCGGCAGGGCGTAGCGGCGCCGCTCGCCGATCTCCTTGGCGCGGCCTCCGTGCGGGCCCGGGGCGGCGTCCAGGCCGATCACCTCGGGGATCGGCCGCCGGGTCTCTTCTCAGTCCTCGCGGACCGCGTCCCGGACCTGTGAGGACCCGAGGTCCGTCAGCAACCGCCCCACATCCAGGCCGGGGACGCCACGCACCGCCTCGCGGATGCCGTCCTCGCTGTCGGCGGGCGTGCCCAGCACGAAAGTGGTCTCCCGCAGGCGGCGCACCACCCGCTGCGCGACCTCCGGGCCCTGGGCCTCCGACGCCTTGGCAGCGAGGGAGGCGGGCCGGCTGCTGCGGGTCAGCCAGTGCAGCCGGGGCGCGTACGGGGCGCCCGTGTGGGCGGTGACGTCGCCGATGAACCGCTCGTACCAGCGCGCCTCGGCATCGGGGTCGGGCGCCGGGTCGTCGTCCTCGTCGAAGAGGATGCCGAACACCCGCCGCCAGGCGGCACACGGCCCGAGCGTCTGCCGCAGCAGCCGGAACGCGGGCTCCGCGCCCCAGGCCCACGGGCAGGCCGCGTCGGTGAACTCGGTGATCCGCAGGAGGGGCGCGGTGTCCTCCCGCCGGACCTGACCGCCGCTGTCCGCACGCACCCACGTCATGCCGTCACCGCCGGGGAGGAGGGGCGCGCCACGGTGTCCCGCCGCGCGAGTGCGGCGAGGGTCGTCCTCGCGAGGACGTCGTACGCGGCGGCCTCGACGGAACGCCACAGCTCCGGGAGGCCCCCGGCGACCCCCGGGTAGGCCAGCACATCCGGTCGCAGGCCGCGCAGGGTGAAGAACTCACCGTCGACGGCCGCCATCACCTCGGCGACGCTGATCAGGTCGGCGTCGCGGCCCAGCCAGTAGCCGCCCTCACAACCGCGCTGGCTGCGGACGAGGCCCGCCTTCCGCATGTCCTGGAAGACCGACTTCAGGAAGCGGAACGGGATGTCCTGCGCGGAGGCTATGCCCTCACAGGTCAGGGGCCGCTCGCTGTCGGCGGCGAGTTCGAGGAGCGCCCGCACCGCGTAGTCCGCCTTCGCCGAGATCTGCATGGGCACCGTCTCTCCAGGGAATTCCATCGGGGCCGCCGCCGGGTGCGCACCGGGGAAATGCCAGCTCGGCGGCAATGGACACATCTTGACATCCATTGGCCCGGCTCTCTACGGTCGGCGCCCATGCCTCCCTCCCCCGCTTCGCCCCGGTCCGGCAGCACCCCCGCCGAGGAGCCCGACACCGAGCCCCGGCAGGATGGCTTCCACCCCGATCTCCCCGATCGCCCCGGCCACGACGCCGGTGACAGCGCGCTGCCACTGCGTGCGCGGCTGCACCACATCCGCGCCGACGACCTCGACGGCGACACCGCCCAGAGCGGCGGGATGCGGCGGTTCGCGGCGATCAGCGGGGGCAGCGTCGGCTCGGAGCGCATCTGGATGGGCCAGACCCACGTCGCCCCCGACACCGCGTCCTCCAACCACCACCACGGGGCCTCCGAGACGGCGATCCATGTGGTCAAGGGGCACCCGGAGTTCGTGTTCCTGGACGACTCCGGCGGCACGCCCGAGGAGGTCCGTATCCGCACCTCGCCCGGCGACTACATCTTCGTGCCGCCGTACGTCCCGCACCGCGAGGAGAACCCCAGCCCGGACGACGAGGCGGTCGTGGTGATCGCGCGCAGCACCCAGGAGGCCATCGTCGTCAACCTGCCGGAGCTGTACGTACTGGACACCACACCCGAGGGCGGCTGACGGCGCGAACCGCCTGTTGTTGCGGCTTTATGTAACGCGCGTGAACATCGCATGAGGGCGGTCCGCGAGGCGTTGCCCGGCGTATCGCGGGCCCCCAGTGTTGATCACCATGAACGATCCCAGGATGTCCCGCCGCCTCTTCCACGGTCTGGTCGGCGGGAGCGCGCTCACCGCCGCGGGCGTGGCCGCCGCGGAACCGGCCGCCGCCACGGAACCGGGCGGCGCTGCCGAACCGGCCGCCGCCACGCGTGGCAACGCCGCCGAGGAGGGTGCCACCGGCGAGCGGCCCTTCCGCGCCCGCTCCGGCAGCGCTTCGGGCCGCCGTCCCAATGTGCTGGTCATCTTGGGTGACGACCTGAGCTGGGCCGATCTGTCGTCCTACGGCGCACCGCATATCAACACCCCTCACCTGGACCTTCTCGCCCGGCAGGGCGTGCGCTTCACCAACGCCTACTCCGGCTCGGCGACCTGCTCCCCCACCCGGTTCAGCCTCTACACCGGCCGTTTCCCCGGGCGGACGAAGGGCGGGCTGGCCGAGCCGGTCGGCGACCGCTCCCAGGGGCTGGACCCGAACCATCCCACCCTCGCCTCGCTGCTGAAGACGGCCGGATACGCCACCGCGCTGATCGGCAAGTGGCACTGCGGCTGGCTGCCCGACTACAGCCCCACGAAGTCCGGCTGGGACGAGTTCTTCGGCAACTTCGGCGGTGTGCTGGAGTACTTCTCCAAGCTCGGGCAGCTCGGCGAGTACGACCTGTACGAGGGTGACGCCACCCACCGGGACCTGCGCTACTACACCACGGTCCTCACCGAACGGGCCGTCGAGTACGTCACCCGCGACCACGACACACCGTGGCTCCTCAACCTCAACTTCACCACTCCGCACTGGCCGTGGCTCGCCGAGGGCGACGCCGCCACCGGAGCCGAGATCGCCGAGAAGATCCGTGCGGCGAGCAGCCATGACGAGGTCGTCAACGCGCTGAACCACTACGACGGCGGTTCCGTCGAGAAGTACACGGAGATGGTCGAGAGCCTGGACGCCGCCGTCGGCGAGGTGCTCGCGGCACTGCGGCGGTCGGGTCAGGAGGAAGACACTCTGGTGCTCTTCGCCAGTGACAACGGCGGTGAGCGCTTCTCCTACAACTGGCCGCTCAGCGGCGAGAAGTTCTCCCTGCTGGAAGGCGGAATCCGGGTCCCGACCATCCTGCGGTGGCCGTCCCGGATCGATGCCCGCCAGGTCAGCGATGAGCCGAACTTCTCCCCCGACTGGACCGCCACCCTCCTGGAGGTGGCCGGAGCCCGGCCGGACGCGGCGTATCCGCTGGACGGGACCAGCCTCGCCGGGTATCTGCTGCGCGGCGAGGAGCCACGCGAACGCGACCTCTTCTGGCGGGTGCGGGACAACCGGGCGCTGCGCCGCGGCGACTGGAAGTACTACCAGGACGCCGACGGCAAGGACCAGCTGTTCAACCTCGCGCGGGATGCCCGGGAGCAGGCCGATCTCGCACCCGACCGGCCGGAACTGCTCGCGGACCTCAAGGCCGCCTGGGAGAAGACCGCCGCGGATCTTCTCCCCTATCCCCCGCCGTCGTAAGGGCGGCCGGTTCCCGGGCCGGGCCCTCGGGTCAGGATGCGCGTAGCTCCTGGCCCGGGAGCGAGGCCAGCAGCTCCTGTGTGTAGGGGTGGCGGGGGGCCGTCAGGACCTCGTCGGCGTCGCCCCGCTCCACGATCCGGCCGCCCTTGAACACCAGTACGCGGTCGGTGAGATGGTGCACCACTCCCAGGTCGTGCGAGATGAACAGCAGCGAGGTGCCCAGCTCCGCCCGCAGCTCCGTGATCAGGTCGAGCACCTGGGCCTGGACGAGGACGTCCAGCGCGGACACCGGCTCGTCGCACACGATGATCTCCGGTTCGGCGATCAGTGCCCGCGCGATCGCCACCCGCTGGCGCTGCCCGCCGGACAGCGAGCGGGGACGGCGGGTGAGGTGACCGGCACTCAGCCCGACACGTTCCAGGGCGGCGACGGAGATGTCGCGCCGCTCGGAGCGGGAGCCCCGATGGTGGATGTTCTCGGCCAGCACCCGGTCCACGCTCCAGCGGGGGTCGAAGGAGCTGAGCGGGTCCTGCTGCACGTACTGGACCAGCCGTCGCGAGGCCCGGCGTTCCCGCTCGGTGAGCACGCTCCAGGGGTGGCCGTGCAGCCGCACCTCTCCGGAGTCGGGCCGGGTGAGGGCGAGTACGAGGTCGGCGCAGGTCGTCTTGCCCGAGCCGGACTCGCCGACGATGCCCAGCGCCTCGCCCCGGTGGAGCCGGAACGACACGTCGTCCAGGGCGGTGAACCGCTCCTGCCCGGGGCCGCGCAGCGGGTACGTCTTGGTCAGGCGGCTCGCCTCCAGGACCACGTCGTCGTCGGGCCGCTGCGGAGAAGCGGGCCCGGTGCGGGCGGGGCCATCTTCATCAGCCTGTCGGCCCTCGTCGGTACGTCGCTCGTCGCCGGTGAGCCGTCCGCCGCGTGAGGCCGCCGAGGGGATCGCCGCCAGCAGTCGCCGGGTGTACGGGGCGCGGGGGCGCCGGAGCACCTCGCGCACCGGGCCGTCCTCCACCACATGGCCGTGTTCCATCACCAGGACGCGGTCGGCGATGTCCGCGACGACGGCCAGGTCATGGCTGATCAGCAGCAGCCCCGTACCCTCGGCGACCCGGGCGGCCAGCAGGTCGACGACCTGGCGCTGCACGGTCACGTCCAGTGCCGTGGTGGGCTCGTCGGCGATGATCAGCCGGGGCTGGGCGGCGATGGCCGAGGCGATCAGCGCGCGCTGGCGCAGTCCCCCGGACAGCTCGTGCGGATGGGCGTCGATCCGCCGCTCCGGCTCCGGCATGCCGACCGCCCGCAGGGTGTCCAGTACGCGTTCGCGCGCCCCCGCGCGGGGCACCAGCCGATGGTGCCGGATCGCCTCGCCGACCTCCTGGCCCACGGTGCGCAGCGGGTCGAGCGAGACCAGCGCGTCCTGGAGGACCAGCCCGGCGAACCGTCCGCGCAGCGCCCGCCAGTCCCGCTGCGAGAAGACGGTCGCGTCCCGGCCGTCGACCCGTAGCGCCTCGGCTTCGACCACCGCCTCGCGGGCGTTCAGTCCGACGAGGGAGCGGGCGGTGACACTCTTGCCCGAGCCCGACGCGCCGACGATGGCCACGCACTCCCCCGGGTGGACGGCGAACGAGACACCGTGCACGGCGGGTACGGTGCCGCCACGGGTGCGGAAGCCGATGCTGAGCGAGTCGACGTCGACCAGTGGCCGACGGGACGCCGGGGCGCTTTCGGTCATGAGGTCCTGCCTTCCAGGAGGAGTTGCAGCCTGCGGCCGACGACGGTGAAGGCGATCACGGTGACGGTCATGGCCAGGCCCGGGAAGAGCCCGGCCCACCAGGCGGTACGGAGGATGTCGCGGCCCTCGGAGAGCATCACGCCCCACTCGGGCACCGGGGGCTGGGGGCCGAGGCCGAGGAAGCTCAGCCCGGAGACGGCCACGATCGACGTGCCGATGTCGATGGTGGCGATGACGGGGACGGCGATGAGGACGTTGGGGGCGATGTGCCGGGCCAGAATCCAGCCGCGGCCACGCCCCTGGACGACGGCGTGGGTGACGTATCCGGCGTCCTTCACCGCCCGGGTCTGCGCGCGGATCACCCGGGCGAACTTCGGCACGCCCGACACTCCGATCGCCACCGCGATGTTGAACACTCCGGGCCCGGTGAAGACCACCACGAGCATCGCCAGCAGCACTCCCGGAAACGCGGACACCACATCGAGCAGCCGTGCCACGGCCTCGTCGGCCACCCGGCCGGACAGCCCGGCCAGGACACCGGCCACCAGGCCCAGCACCAGGCTGATGAGCATGGCCGCCACTCCGAGCAGCAGGGAGTAGCGCGCCCCGTGGATGACCCTGGCGAACACGTCCCGGCCGAGCAGATCGGTGCCGAACCAGTGCCGTGCGCTGGGTGCTTGCAGGGATTCGGGCATCGAGGAGCGCAGCGGGTCGGTGTCGCCGAACAGGCCGGGGAAGGCCGCGGCGAGCAGCAGCACGCCGATGAGCGCGGCGCACAGGGCGGTGCCGATGTGGCGCGGCCGGACAGCACGTGGGGTCATCGGGTCCTCAGCCTCGGGTCGATGAGCAGGTTGACGATGTCGACGAGCGTGGAGATGACCACGTACGCGAAGGCGGCGAGCAGCACGACGGCGAGCACGACCGGCACGTCCTTGTTGGTCACGGCGGTCAGGGTGACGGCGCCGAGCCCCGGGCGGCCGAAGACGGTCTCGGTGATGACCGCGCCACCGAGCAGGTTGCCGATCATCCAGCCGCCCAGGTTGATGACCGGTGGCAGTGCGTGCGCCAGGGCGTGGCGCAGCCGCACCAGGGTCTCGCCGACGCCACGGGCCCGGACGGTGGTGATGAACGGCTGCTCCAGCGTGGATTCCAGGGACTCGCGCAGCACCTGTGACAGCAGCCCGGCCATGGGCAGCCCGAGGGTGACGGCGGGCAGCACCAGGGAGGCGGCGCCGCTGTCGGCGGTGACCGGCAACCAGCCCAGCTCGAACGAGAACACCATCAGCAGCAGGATGCCGAGCCAGTACACCGGGGTGGAGGTGGCGACGAGTTCGGCGAGCGAGGCCAGGGCACGCAGCGGGCGGGCCCGGCCCGCGGTGGCGATCGCCACCGACAGGGCGAGGAGGATGGCCAGCCCCGCCGCGAGGAGGGTCAGTTCGACCGTGGGCGGGAGCTGGTCGCCGACGACGTCGGCGACCGGCTGCCGCATCGCGTAGGAGCTGCCGAGGTCGCCGTGGAGCAGCCGTCCCAGATAGTCGAGGTATTGCACGAGGGGCGGCCGGTCCAGGCCCCATTCGGCGGCGACCGCCTCCTGGGCACCGGGGTAGGTCTGGTCGCCCACCAGGATGTCCTCGATCTTTCCCGGCATGGTGTGCAGCACGACGTAGGCGACGGTGGCGGCCGCCCACATCACACCGATGCCGGTGGCGACGCGGATGGCGACACGCCGCCAGGCCACGGCTCCCGGCCGGGCCGGGCGGGGGGCCGCAGGGCGCTCCGTGGTGGCGGGTGCCGTGGTCATCGGCCGACCCGTACCGCGTAGGAGGTGGCGGGCGAGTCTAGCTGGGTCTCGAAGCCGAGCCCGTGGACCGCGTCGGAGGCGGCGATCTGGTAGTGCGGGGCGAACAGCGGGACGATGTACGCCCGGTCCACGGCGCGCCGCTGGATCTTCGCCAGCAGCGGGCGGCGCCGGTCCAGGTCGGTGGTGGCCAGGGCTCGGTTGATCATGGCGTCGAGCTTTCTGTCGTATCCGTGGACGTTGCCGTAGAGGAACTCGGTGCTGCCGAGGACCTGTCGCAGCTCCAGTCCGGCGTCCAGCGGGTTGAGCGTGTTCGGGTAGATGCTCCAGTCGCCGGTGGCCTTCTGTTCGGTGAACTCCCCGGCCGTGTTGATCTTCAGATCGAGGTCGAGTCCGATGTTCTGCCGCAGCTCGGCCTGGAGCGCCTCGATGAGTACGTCGCGGTTGTCGCGCACATACGGCTGGGGGTAGCCGACCTCCAGGGTGAGCCGTTTGCCGTGCTTGGTGCGGTAGCCGTCGCTGTCGCGTCCGGTCCAACCGGCCTCGTCGAGAAGGCGGTTGGCTTTCTGGGGGTCGTTTCCCCAACTGCCCTTCAGCGAGGCGTCGTAGTCGGGGTTGTCCGGGCCGATGTCGGACCAGGCGCGATGCACCGTGCCCCGGTAGACGGCCTGTACGACCGCGTCCAGGTCGGCGCCGTCGCGCAGCGCGCGCCGGACGCGGATGTCGGCGCCGGGCCCCCGGGTGTAGTTGATGTTGAGGGTGAACGAGGTCTGGCGGGACGGTCCGGTGCGGTACTGGAAGCCCTTGACGCCCTTGAACAGCGGTACGTCCAGGGGCTGTACGCCCTCGATGGCGTCCACCTGGCCCGAGGAGAGCGCCCCGGAACGGGTGGAGTACTCGGGCAGGAAGCGGTAGGTGACGGTGTTCAGCCGCGCCGGACCTCGGTGCCGGGAGAAGGCGGGCGGCCAGTCGTAGCGGGGGTTCTTGCGGAAGCGGACGGACTGGCCACGGGTGTAGCGGTCGACGGCGAACGGGCCGGTGCCGACGAGCGACCGGCTCGCGTCGCACAGCGTGTCGCCCTTCTTCAGCGAGCCGGGCGAGAGGAAGCCCAGCTTGACGCTGGAGAACGACTCCAGGAGCGAGGAGTCGGGCTTCTTCAGTTCGATGCGCAGCGTGTGCGGGTCGGGCGTGGTGCTGCGCTGGTAGTTGACGAGCAGACTGGCGGCGTCCGCGGCGTTCGCGGGGTCGGCGACATAGTCGAAGTTGGCCTTCGCGGCCCGGGCGTCGAAGCGGGTGCCGTCGCTGAACGTGACGTCGTCGCGCAGCCGGAAGGTGTAGACGGTGCCGCCCTTCGAGATCTTCCAGCGGGTGGCGAGCCAGGGGGCGAAGGTTCCGTCGGGCTTCTTCGCGATCAGTGAGTCGACGTAGTTGCGGATGATGATGAACGCGTTCTGCTGGGTGGAGCGGTGGGGGTCGAAGCACTGCGGTTCCGTGGTGACGCCCCAGGTCAGGGAGTCATCCGAGGCGGAGGTGCGGGCCCCGGCCCCGGAGGGCGCGCATCCGGCGAGGAGCAGCAGCGCGCCGAGGAGGGCGGCAAGGGCGCGGCGGTCACGCATGGCGCCCCCGCTCCTGGCTGTCCCGCGCCCGGCTGCTGCGCGTCTGACTGCTCCGCGTCTGACTATCCCGCATCTGGCCGCTGTGCTCCTGGCGCTCGCGCCGCGCGTCGAGGGTGGCGGTCAGCGGCTTGGCGAAGCAGACGCTGTACGGGTCGAGCGCGTACGGCGGATACGGCGCGATGCGGTGCCAGCCCTCGCGCGTGTAGAGGGCGGTGGCCTCGGGCTGGAGCTCGCCGGTCTGCAGCACCAGTTCGGTGATGCCGCGCTCGACGGCGGACGCCTCGACCGCGGCGAGCGCGGCCGAGGCCAGCCCGCGTCCTCGGTGGTCGGCGCGGACGAACACCCGCTTGATCTCCCATCGGCCACCGGGGAGCGCGCGCAGCGAGGCGGACGCGACGGGGTCGCCGGACGCGGCGAAGGCGACCCAGGTGACAGCGATCTCGTCGGCGGTGGGCGGGGGCGGCAGATGCGGGCGCGGCCCGTACGGCGCGTAGCGCGGCTTGATCTCCGCGTCCATCAGCGCGCGCAGCTCGGCGGCGGCAGGGTCGTCCCAGCCGAGCGCCACCCATCGGACGGCGCCCTCCGGGCCGGGCAGGGGTGCGGAGGCCCCGGCGAGGGCTTCGCGGAGCTCCCGCGGAAACGTGTCGGTCACGATGGTTTTCCTCATGGGCGCATGGCCTCGTCCGCGCCACGGCATGCCGGTGGCACGGGAGTTGGCGAGTCGTCAGGCGACGGCGTTAAGAGAACACGTCCCGAAAGGGCGGACGGATCGTCCGCGGGGACGCGTGGAAGTGGGCAGCCCGGCGGGGAGTCAACCGGCCGCCGGGGCCGTGGTCATCGCCTCAACAACACTGCGCGCTCACCACTCGACCGAGGTCGACGTGGTGGCGGTGCGCCAGAAGTGTGGAGGCCATGGACGTCACCCAACACCGGCATTCGTGTACTGGTCAAGCAGCGACCAGTATGCGGAACGGCGGCCGACCACCCCAGCACCCCGTTCATCTCACCATGCGGTCACGTTGTTGACCTGGGCCGACGCGGAGTGTGAGCATCCCGTCCCATGTCGCGGAACCTCTTCTGCACGCGCCGCCGCACGGTCGATCACATGGTGATCACCAGCGCCGCCTGTCTCTCCTGACGCTCCCCTTCCCGCTCGGGGCCGGTCCGCCCTGCTTCGCCCCGCCCGGATGCAAGCCAGCGCCAACGCGGCCGTGCTGAACGGGCGTTGGCCGAGCGATCTCGATGTGGAGCCCCGGCCCGCGAGGCTTTCCCACCCACCAGCGACAGCGAGCCGCCTCATGACCGCCGCAGCCGGCAGGCGACACCTGCACCTCAACGTCAACATCTTCCAGTCCGGAATCTTCGCGGGGGCGTGGCGCGCCCCCGACGGCGATCCGCGCGCCGCCTTCTCCCTCGGCCACTACATCGCCACCGCCCGCATCGCCGAGGCCGCGAAGCTCGACGCGGTCTTCCTCGCCGACACCCCCGTTCTCACCCCGGACATCGCCCACCGCCCCGAATACGCCCTCGAACCCACCGTCATCCTGGCCGGGATCGCCGCGCACACCAGCCGCATAGGCCTGATCGCCACCGCCTCCACCAGCTACAACGAGCCCTACAACATCGCCCGCCGATTTGCCGCGCTGGACCATCTGAGCCGGGGCCGTGCCGGGTTCAACGCGGTCACCACGGCCGGGCCCGCCGCCGCCCGCAACTTCGGGCTGCGGCAGGCGCCCGCCCACCGCGACCGCTACCGGCGCGCAGCCGAGTTCGTCGACGTCGTCGGCCGGCTGTGGGACAGCTGGGACGACGACGCGCTCGTGGGAGACCCCGAGCGGGGTGTGTTCGCCGACCCCGCCCGTATCCACACGATCGACCACCGGGGCGAGTTCTTCCGCGTACGGGGGCCGCTGAACACCCCGCGGTCGCCGCAGGGCCGCCCCGTCCTCGTCCAGGCGGGCGGATCGCCCGACGGCATCGAACTCGCGGCCGCACACGCCGAGGCCGTCTTCAGCGCCGCGCAGACGCTCGACGAGGGCAAGGCGTACTACCGGGCCGTCAAAACACGTGCCGCCGCGCTCGGCCGCGACCCCGACGGGATCGTCGTGCTGCCCGGCCTGTCGACGGTGGTCGCCGCCACGCGTGACGAGGCGCTGGAGCGCCTCCACCGCCTCCAGAACCTCATCCCGCTCCGCTACGGCCTGGACCGGCTCGCCGCCCTCCTCGGCATCGATGCCGACGCCCTCGACCCGGACGCGGAACTGCCGTGGCACCTCATCGGACCCGCCGAGAACGTCCAGGGGCTGCAGACCTTCTTCACCGTCACCACCGACCTCGCCCGGCGCGAGCGGCTGACCGCCCGGCAGCTCATCCACCGGCTCGGCGGCGGACTCGGCCACCGCGTCGTCGCCGGTGGGCCCGCCGACATCGCCGACACCATCGAGGAGTGGTTCACCTCGGGCGCGGCGGACGGCTTCAATCTGATGCCCGACGTGCTCCCCAGCGGCCTCGCGGCCTTCGCCGAACACGTGGTCCCCGAGCTGCGCCGCCGGGGGCTGTTCCGCGACGACTACGCGGGCACCACCCTGCGCGACCACTTCGGCCTGGCCCGGCCTCCGGTGGCCCGGCCCCGGGACACGCGGCGCGCACCCGACACGGCGGAGGTCCTGACCCGATGACACGCCAACTCCATCTGCTGGTGAACATCACCGGCGTCGGAAACCACCCCGTGGCCTGGACCCGGTCCGGCCTGCCGCCGGACGCGTACGTCGACCCGGAACACCATCTGCGGGTCGCCCGCACCGCGGAACGCGGCGCCCTCGACGGGGTGTTCCTCGCCGACATCCCCGCCCTCCACGGCGACATCGGCCAGGGCCCCGGGCAGGGCCTGGAGCCGTCCATGCTGCTGACCTACCTCGCCGCCGCCACCGAACGTGTCGGGGTCGTCTTCACCGGCTCCACCACCTTCAACGAGGCCTACAACCTGGCCCGCCGGGTTCTCTCGCTCGACCACGCCTCGCAGGGCCGCGCCGGATGGAACGCCGTCGCCACCTTCTTCCCCGAGGCGGCACGGAACTTCGGCCTCGACACCGCCTTGGACCACGACACCCGCTACCGCAGGGCCGAGGAGTTCATCGGCCTGGTGCACCGGCTCTGGGACTCCTGGGACGACGGCGCGCTCCTCGCCGACACCGGGGGCGCGCGCTTCGCCGACCCCGACCGGATTCACTCCGTCGACCACACCGGCGAGTTCCTCGACGTCGCGGGGCCGCTCAACCTGCCCCGCTCCCCGCAGGGCCGCCCCGTGCAGCTGCAGGCCGGGGCCTCGCCGCAGGGCGTGGCACTCGCGGGACGCTTCGCCGAGGCGGTCTACACCCCGCTGCTCGACGAGGAGGCGGCCCGCGGCTACCGCGCCCACCTCGCCGGGCAGGCCCGTCGTCACGGGCGGGACATCTCCGGCATCCGGCTGCTGCCCGGCCTCACCCCGGTGATCGGCAGCACCGAGGCGGAGGCCCGCGCCCGCTTCGCCGCGCTCGAAGCGGGCACCCGCGAGGACGCGCGGCAGATCGGCCGGGTGGCCCGTACTCTCGGCCTCGACCCCTCCACCACCGACCCGGAAGTTCCGCTGTCCGAGAGCCAGTTGGCCGGTCCGCCACCGGACCGGCTGCCCACCGGGTTCTTCCGCACCCATGCCGAGATCGCCCGCCGCCAGGGGCTGTCGCTGGCCGGGCTCGCCGCACGCACCATCGGCGGCCACCGGTCGGTCGTCGGCACCCCGGAACAGATCGCGGACGACATCACCGCGTGGTGGTCGGCCGGCCTGGTGGACGGTTTCACCCTGCTGCCCGACGCCCTCCCCGACGGCCTGGACACCTTCGTCGACCACGTCGTGCCGCTTCTGCGGGCGCGCGGCGTCTTCCGTCACACGTACACGGGCACGACCCTCCGCGACCACCTGGAGCTTCCCGTGCCCGCATCGTCCTACGAGCAGAAAGAGGCCGCGGCCCGATGAACACCACGACGGCCCCACGCACCGCTTCCGTAACGGAGCTACTCCAACGCGTACCGGAGCTGACCGCCTCCCTCGCCACCGACACGGCGCGCCGCGAGGCCCGGCGGGAACTGCCGTACGCCTCCATGGACGCGGTGCGGGCGAGCGGCATCGGGGGCCTGCGGGTCCCGGCGGCGTACGGCGGCCCGGGAGCGAGCCTCGTCGACCTCTTCCGGACCGTCGTCGACCTCGCGGAGGCGGACTCCAACGTGGCGCAGGCCCTCCGCCCGCACTTCGGCTTCGTCGAAAAGCTCATCAGCGACGGCCGGAAGGCCGAGCGCGAGCGGTGGTTCGGCGCGGCGCTGGCGGGCGAACTGTTCGGCAACGCCACCGGGGAGACCGCGGCCAAGCACCCCGGCGACATCCACACCACGCTGGTGCCGGACGGCGACCAGTACCGGCTGAGCGGTACGAAGTACTACAGCACCGGCAGTCTGTTCGCCGACTGGGTGTCCGTCGCCGCGAAGGACCCCCAGGACCGGCGGGTGCGCGTCGTGCTGCCGACCGGCCGCCCCGGACTGCGGCTGATCGACGACTGGGACGGCATGGGCCAGCGCATGACGGCCAGCGGCACCACCGAGCTGGACGACGTGGTGGTGTACCCGTACGAGGTCGTCGTGGACGAGGCCGTGGGCGTGCGCCGGACCCACCTCGGCGCGTACCACCAGCTCTTCCTCGCCGCCGTGGAAACCGGCATCGCCAAGAACGCGGCCCGCGACGCGATCGGCTACGCCCGCGACCGGGCCCGCGCGGTGCGCCACAGCGGTGTCGAGCACGCGGTACAGGACCCGTTCGTCCAGCACACCGTGGGCGAGATCGCGGCCCTCGGGTACGGGGCCGAGGCCACCGTGCTCCGCGCGGCCGCCGCCATCGACCGCGCCCTCACCGGCCCCCGCGCCGAGGACGGTGTCGCGGGCGGCGAACCGGCGCTCGCCGAGGCGGCCACCGAGGTGGCGCAGGCACAGGTGGTCGCCGCCCAGGCGGCCCTGCGCGCCGCGGAGCGGCTGTACGACGTGGGCGGGGCCTCGGCCACCCGGCGGGAACACAACTTCGACCGCCACTGGCGCAACGCCCGCACCCTGGTCAGCCACAACCCGATCGCCCACAAGGCCCGCGTGGTGGGCGACTACCTCCTCAACGCCGAACCGCCGCCCCTGACGGGTTTCTTCTGAGGCCTGGTCCGGACACGGGCGGCTTCGGCCGCCCCGCCACCGTCTCCGCCCCGGACCGAGCCGCTCTCCCCTCCCCTTGAGTTGATCACGGCGTGCAGACTATAGGGACGACCCACCCTTCGCCGTACGCGGAGCGGCAGACGACTGCCACGCCTCCGCGCGCATCAACCCGGTGAACCCAGCTCTCTACAAACCTGTAGATTCTGTTTCCACCTCACGCGACGGGGAGTACCGACAAGGAGATGCAGATGGCGCTGTGGGACCGCCTCAGGGACTCGGTTCAATCGATGCAGGCTCAGCTCACGGCGATGAAGAGCGACTTGAAGAGCGGAGCGTTCCGGGACGCCAGCATCGCCATGTGCGCCCTGGTGGCGGCGGCCGACGGCCGGATCGACCCCGCGGAGCGGGAACGCGTCGCCCAGCTCATCGCCACCAACGACGTGCTCCAAAGGTTCCCCTCGGACGAACTCCACCGCCGCTTCGAGGAGCACCTCGACAAGCTCACCGTGGACTTCGACCTCGGCAAGGTCAGTGCGATGCAGGAGATCGCCAAGGCGAAGAGGAGGCCCGCCGAGGCGCTGGCCGTCATCCAGATCGGCATCGTCATCGGCGGTGCCGACGGCTACTTCGACGACAGCGAACGGGCCGTCGTCCGCACGGCCTGCGTCGCCCTGGACATCCCTCCGGCCGAGTTCGACCTCGCGCCGCGCACGGCCGACGACCCGGTCGGCGTGGAGGAGGAGCTGTACGCCAGGGCCGCCCTGCCCGGAGACGAGCTTCAGGTCTTCCTCAAGGCGCTGGCCAGCGGGACGCGCCAAAAGCTGTTCTCGCACTTCGCCGACGGCGAGGAGCTGACCGTCGGCGAGGCCGCCGAACGTACCGGGCTCGGCCCGTCGACCACCTCCGAGCACCTCGCCGTCCTCCGGCGCGGAGGGCTGCTCCAGTCGATCCGCGACGGCAAGCTCGTCCGCTACCGCGCCAACAGGGAGAACATCACCGAACTGCTCGAGCAGCTCCATTCCTGCCTTCTCGCCCCGGCGGAGCCGCACGACCCTCCTCTTCCTCGGCGTTGATGTCCGGCAGTGTCAGCCCCCACGTCTGCAGGGCATAGGGACGCCCCTTCTCCTCCCCCGTGATCAGCGGGACGTCGAGCAGGCCGAAGCCCGCCGCGGTGGCCACGGCGACGCTGGCGGCGTTCTCGGCCTCCAGTTCCAGGATCACTTGGTCCACGCCCAGCCGCTCGAACGCATACGCCGCCATCACCCGCACCGCCCGCCCGGCCAGCCCCCGGCCGCGGTGCGCCGGGCCGACCGCGTAGCCGAGCTCCGTGCCCTCGGGGGCACGCC
Source organism: Streptomyces sp. NPDC005962 (assembly GCF_040629205.1). Classification (NCBI taxonomy): domain Bacteria; kingdom Bacillati; phylum Actinomycetota; class Actinomycetes; order Kitasatosporales; family Streptomycetaceae; genus Streptomyces; species Streptomyces sp. NPDC005962. Next base: position 95,321 of record NZ_JBEXVE010000036.1, read on the forward strand.
GCAGCATCACCTCGCCGAGCGGCACGCGGCCGTCCACGGTGATGGCGAGCAGGATGGCCGCGCCCTCCGCCCGCAGCTGCCGGGCCCGGTCCAGTCGTGCGCGGGCGGCCGCTTCGTCGAACGGGGAGACGATCGGCGTCCAGTACGCGATGTCGGGGTGGTCGAACAGATCCGGCATCGCGGCCAGGTCCGCTTCCGTCCAGTCGCGCAGGACGAGACCTTCGCCCGTGACCTCGATCCGATCGGGGAAGGGCGACGCGGTACTGCTCACGGTGAGGGACCTCCCTGGCCGCATCAGGACGAGGCACGATAGCCGGTTGGCGAGCCGCTGGCAGACGGCCGTCCATCGGCGGCCCGGGCAAGAATCTTTCCGTATGGGGCACCCAAGGGAAGATCTTCCCTCACTCAGGGCCGTTGCGGGGTAAGAACGCAAACACCTTCGGGCCAATCCCGCCTAACCTTCCCTCAGAGCAAGGAATGCGAGGGATCGAACCATGGAAATGACGACGCTGGCGGCCTTCTTGGCAGTAGATCTGCTGCTGGTGTTCACCCCGGGCGCCGACTGGGCCTACGCGATCTCGGCCGGTCTGCGGGACCGGTCGGTCGTCCCGGCGGTCGCCGGGCTGATCGCCGGATACGTCGGGTACACGCTGCTCGCCGTCGCGGGCCTGGTGGTGATCGTGGCGAACTCGGCGACGGTGCTCACCGCGCTGACCGTCGCCGGGGCGGGCTATCTGGTGTGGCTGGGCTGCGGCGTGCTGAGGCGGCCCGCCACACTGACGGCCTCCGAGGAGACCATGGGGTCCTCCCGCACGCAGATCATGCTCAAGGGGATGGGGATCAGCGGCCTCAACCCCAAGGCGCTGCTGCTGTACTTCTCGCTGTTCCCGCAGTTCATCAACCCCGCGGGCGGCTGGCCGGTCGCCGCGCAGACCGGTCTGCTCGGCACGCTCCACATGACGGCCTGCGCCCTCGTCTACCTCGCCGTCGGCGTCCTCGCCCGCACGGTCCTGAAGACGAGGCCCTCGGCGGCCCGGGCCGTCACCCGCGTCTCCGGTGCCATGATGATCGCCATCGGCGTGTTCCTGCTGGCGGAACGCCTGGCGTAGCCGTAGCCGCCCGGATGCCGCAGCCGCCTGAGCGAACAGATGTGGCCCTCACCGACGGGGGATGCGGTGAGGGCCAGGTTCAGTGTGGCACGGAACAAGCGATGATGTACACGTTCCGGGCAGCAAACATTGCATATATCCATCACTTGACTCACACGCAGCTCATCCGCCCCAGCAGCGACACGGATGCGTCCGGGCCCCGGACCCACCGGCAGTCGCGATGGTGAACAGGGCAACCCAGGAGCCATGGGGGCGCGACCCCCGATACTGTTGCTTCGCATGACGGACACCCGCATGGAGATCACCGCGGAGCTGGTCCGGGATCTGCTGCGCGGCCAGCACCCCGACCTGGCCGATCACCCCGTGCGGCTCGGCGCGCGCGGCTGGGACAACCAGCTGTGGCGGCTCGGCGACGACCTCGCCGTCCGGCTGCCCTGGGCGACGCGGTCCGCGGACGCGCTGCTGCGCAAGGAGCACGCCTGGCTGCCCGCCCTCGCCCCGCGCCTTCCTCTGCCGGTCCCGGTACCGCAGCGCCTGAGCGAGCCCTCCGAGCGGTTTCCGAGACCCTGGATCGTCACCACCTGGGTGCCGGGCGCGCCCGCCGACCGGGCCCCTGTCACGAGGGGCGCGGAGGCGGCGGACGTCCTGGCCGGTTTCCTGACGGCCCTCCATCGCCCCGCCCCCGAGGCGGCACCCGTCGACGGGCGCTCCGGCCGCGGCGGGCCGCTGGCCGACCTCGCGGAGCAGTTCACCGAGCAGCTCACCTCGGCTACCGAGCTGAGGCTGGCCTCCGACCCTGATGCCGTTCGCGCGGTCTGGGAGGACGCCGTCGACGCACCCGCCTGGCCGGGTCCGGCGCTGTGGCTCCACGGCGACCTGCATCCGGCCAACGTCCTCACCGCGGACGGCACCTTCTGCGGTGTGATCGATTTCGGCGATCTGTGCGCGGGTGATCCGGCCTGCGACCTCGCCGCTCCGTGGATTCTGCTGCCGGACGGCGCCTTCGGCCGCTTCCACGACGCCTACGAGCCGACGGCGGACGACGCGACCCTGCGCCGCGCCCGCGGCTGGGCAGTACTGAGAGCCCTCAGCGGCATCCTCATCGGAGAGGCCGGTATCCACGGCCGCCCCGGCGGCAAGCCCACCTGGGGCCCACCGGCCCACACGGCGCTGCGGCGCCTCATCGCGACGGCCCGCTGAACGACCGGATGCGAGCGGCTACTTGCCGGTTTCCTTCTCGTAGGCCTCGATGACCTCGTCGGTCGGGCCGTCCATCAACAGCTCGCCCTTCTCCAGCCACAGCACCCGGTCACAGGTGTCCCGGATCGACTTGTTGTTGTGGCTGACGAGGAAGACCGTTCCGGCATCCTTGCGCAGCTCCCGGATGCGGGCCTCGGAGCGCTTCTGGAACTTCCGGTCCCCCGTGGCCAGTGCCTCGTCGATCATCAGCACGTCATGGTCCTTGGCCGCCGCGATGGAGAAGCGGAGACGGGCCCCCATACCGGAGGAGTACGTACGCATCGGCAGGGTGATGAAGTCACCCTTCTCATTGATGCCCGAGAATTCCACGATGTCCTCATACCGCTCGCGGACCTGCTCACGCGACATCCCCATGGCCAGACCGCCCAGTATGACGTTCCGCTCCCCGGTCAGATCGTTCATCAGCGCCGCGTTGACGCCCAGCAGCGACGGCTGACCATCGGTGTAGACACTGCCGCGCTCGGCCGGCAGCAGCCCCGCCACCGCCTTCAGCAGCGTCGACTTGCCCGAACCGTTGGAGCCGATCAGGCCGATCGACTCACCCCGGTAGGCCACGAAGGT
>NZ_JBEXVE010000037.1:0-97146 GCF_040629205.1 Streptomyces sp. NPDC005962
GCCAAAACCCCGGGGGGGGTGTTGCGCCCTGGGGGGGTTTGGGTGGGGGGTGTTGGGGGGGGTGGGGTTCCCCCCGGGGGGGGGGGGCCCCCCCCCCCCCCGAAACCGGGTTATGCCTTGTGGAGGCGGAAGGTGAGGCCCAGGGACGGGTCCTCGAAGGGGGGGCCGTAGGGGGCGTCGGCCTCGCCGGGGGCGAAGTCCGTGGCGAGGACCTCGTCCGCGATCAGGGTCGCGTGGTCCGTGAGGGCCCGGCGGAGGTCCTCGTCGGACGACTGCCAGCGCAGGGCGATCCGGTCGGCGACGTCGAGGCCGCTGTTCTTGCGGGCCTCCTGGATCAGCCGGATCGCGTCCCGGGCCAGCCCCGCGCGCCGCAGCTCCGGGGTGATCTCCAGGTCGAGGGCGACCGTCGCGCCCGAGTCCGAGGCGACCGACCAGCCCTCCCGCGGGGTCTCGGTGATGATGACCTCGTCGGGGGAGAGGGGGACGGTCTCGCCGTCGACCTCGACCGAGGCCGTGCCCTCGCGCAGCGCGACCGAGAGCGCGGCCGCGTCGGCGTCCGCGATGGCCTTGGCGACCGGCTGGGTGCCCTTGCCGAAGCGCTTGCCCAGGGCACGGAAGTTGGCCTTGGCGGTCGTGTCGACGAGCGAGCCGCCGACCTCGCTGAGCGTGGCGAGCGAGGAGACGTTCAGCTCCTCCTCGATCTGGGCGCGCAGCTCGGCGCCCAGGGACTCGAAGCCGGACGCGGCGACCAGCGCCCGCGAGAGCGGCTGGCGGGTCTTCACGCCGGACTCGGCCCGGGTGGCCCGGCCCAGCTCCACCAGGCGCCGTACGAGGGCCATCTGGGCCGAGAGGGCCGGGTCGATCATGGCCTGGTCGGCCTCCGGCCACGAGGTGAGGTGGACGGAGCCGGGGGCGTCCGGGGCGACGGGGACGACCAGGTCCTGCCAGACGCGCTCGGTGATGAACGGGACCAGCGGGGCCATCAGCCGGGTGACCGTCTCGATGACCTCGTGCAGGGTGCGCAGCGCGGCCGCGTCGCCCTGCCAGAAGCGGCGGCGCGAGCGGCGCACGTACCAGTTGGACAGGTCGTCCACGAACGCCGAAAGCAGCCGTCCGGCGCGCTGGGTGTCGTACGCCTCCATCGCCTGGGTGACCTGCTCGGTGAGGGTGCCCAGTTCGCCCAGCAGCCAGCGGTCCAGCATGGGGCGCTCGGCGCGGGCCGGGTCGGCGGCGGACGGCGCCCAGCCGGAGGTGCGGGCGTACAGGGCCTGGAAGGCGACGGTGTTCCAGTAGGTGAGCAGCGTCTTGCGCACGACCTCCTGGATGGTGCCGTGGCCCACCCGGCGGGCCGCCCAGGGCGAACCGCCCGCGGCCATGAACCAGCGCACCGCGTCGGCGCCGTGCTGGTCCATGAGCGGGATCGGCTGAAGGATGTTGCCCAGATGCTTGGACATCTTCCGGCCGTCCTCGGCCAGGATGTGACCGAGGCAGACCACGTTTTCATAGCTCGACCGGTCGAAGACGAGCGTGCCGACCGCCATCAGCGTGTAGAACCAGCCGCGGGTCTGGTCGATGGCCTCGGAGATGAACTGCGCCGGGTAGCGCTTCTCGAAGATCTCCTTGTTGCGGTACGGGTAGCCCCACTGCGCGAACGGCATCGAACCCGAGTCGTACCAGGCGTCGATGACCTCCGGCACCCGCACGGCCGGAAGCGAGCAGCCGTCGGCGGGGCAGGTGAAGGTGACCTCGTCGATGTACGGGCGGTGCGGGTCGAGTCCGGTCTGGTCGGTGCCGGTCAGCTCGGACAGCTCGGTGAGCGAGCCGACGCAGGTCAGATGGTTCTCCTCGCAGCGCCAGATGGGCAGCGGGGTGCCCCAGTAGCGGTTGCGGGAGAGCGCCCAGTCGATGTTGTTGTTCAGCCAGTCGCCGAAGCGGCCGTGCTTGACCGAGTCCGGGAACCAGTTGGTCTTCTCGTTCTCCCGCAGCAGCGCGTCCTTGACCGCGGTGGTGCGGATGTACCAGGACGGCTGGGGGTAGTAGATCAGCGGGGTGTGGCAGCGCCAGCAGTGCGGGTAACTGTGCTCGTATGCCAGGTGCTTGAACAGCAGACCGCGCTCGTCCATGTCGCGGACCAGCGCCTCGTCGGCCTTCTTGAAGAACTGGCCGCCGACGAGGTCGAGCTCCTCCTCGAAGGTGCCGTCCGTGCGGATCGGGTTGACGATCGGCACGCCGTAGGCGCGGCTGCTCTTGAAGTCCTCCTCACCGTAGGGCGCCTGGTGGACCAGTCCGGTGCCGTCCTCGGTGGTGACGTAGTCGGCGTTGACGACGAAGTGCGCGTCGGGGATCTCGACCAGGTCGAAGGGGCGCTGGTACGTCCAGCGTTCCATCTCCGCACCGGTGAAGCTCTGACCCGTGGTCCGCCATCCCTCGCCGAGCGCCTGCTCGACCAGCGGCTCGGCGACGACCAGCTTCTCGTCGCCGTCCGTGGCGACCACATAGGTCACCTCCGGGTGGGCGGCGACGGTGAGGTTGGCGACCAGCGAGAACGGGGTGGTCGTCCACGCCAGCAGCGACGCCTCGCCCGCCAGCGGGCCGGAGGTCAGCGGGAAGCGTACGTAGACCGAGGCGTCGACGACGGTCTCGTAGCCCTGCGCCAGCTCGTGGTCGGACAGACCGGTGCCGCAGCGCGGGCACCAGGGGGCCACCCGGTGGTCCTGGACCAGCAGGCCCTTGTTGAAGATCTCCTTGAGCGACCACCACACCGACTCGACGTACTCGGGGTCCATCGTGCGGTAGGCGTCGTCCAGGTCGACCCAGTAGCCCATGCGCTGGGTCAGCTCGGCGAAGGCGTCGGTGTGCCGGGTCACCGACTCCCGGCACTTGGCGTTGAACTCGGCGATGCCGTACGCCTCGATGTCCTTCTTGCCGTTGAAGCCCATCTCCTTCTCGACCGCCAGCTCGACCGGCAGGCCGTGGCAGTCCCAGCCCGCCTTGCGGGCGACGTGGTAGCCGCGCATGGTGCGGAAGCGGGGGAAGACGTCCTTGAAGACGCGGGCCTCGATGTGGTGGGCGCCCGGCATGCCGTTGGCGGTGGGCGGGCCCTCGTAGAAGACCCACTCCGGCCGGCCCTCGGACTGTTCGAGGGTGCGGGCGAAGATCTTGTTCTCGCGCCAGAAGTCGAGCACGGCGTGCTCAAGAGCGGGCAGGTCGACCTGGGCGGGCACCTGGCGGTACTGCGTCATCGGAATGCGTCCTCCGGCGGATACGTCTCGTCGTTTCCGTCGGAGGGACGAGAGCCGTCAGCGCTCCCGCGGTACCACCCTCCTTGGCCGCGAGCAGCGCGCTCCCGGCCCCCTCATTGGGGTCGCGATGCCGGTTCTACTGGCCCAGTGCGGGTGTTCTTCCGGCGGCTCAGGGGTGATCCTTCACATCGCGCTCGCCCCCGGGCTCACACCGTCCCCGGGTCGCTCGTGGCCGCCTGCGACGCTACTCGTCCCCATCCACGCCTTTCGCTGCGCCCAGTGTACGGGGCCGGGCGGACAACGGCCGACCGCTTTTCCCCGCTGCGCCGACCGGGGGAGGGGTGGACCCCGGATGACCCGAATGCCGATACGCCGGGTGCTGTAGTGCGGGAGCCGTCGCACGTCACTCTCCGGTACTGGTTCCCGGCCGGATTACCGGGCGGCGGGTGGGGCACAACGCTGGAGACCGGATTGTCGTACGGGCAAGCCGGGCGAATCGGGCGGCGTGCCCCGTTGCCGCGTGCCCGGAGTCGATTTATCGTTCCGGAACGATTCGCGAGCAAGATCACAATATGTGAAGGGGCCGCGGCCATGGTGGCTAGGAAGACCGCCGTGCAGAAGAGCACGGCGAAGGCGACGAAGGCCGCGTCCGCCAAGAAGAACGCCTCGGACGGGAAGGCCACGTCGGCCGCCGCACCCGACGAGAAGGCCGCGAAGGCAGCGAAGGCCGCGAAGAAGGCCACGGCCAAGAAGACCACCGCCAAGAAGACCACGAAGGCCACGGTCAAGAAGGCCGCATCGGCCGCACCGGCCAAGAAGGCGGTGCCCGCCAAGAAGACGGGAGCCAGGAAAGTGGTTGCGAAGAAGACCCCGGGCGGCGCGCCGACCGCCAAGCAGGCCGCACCGTCGTTCCCGCCGTCCGGCGTGCCCAAGGCCCGTGGGACCGGTGGGCCCGTGGACCCCGCCGAGCTGCCCGTACGCCCCGGTGAGGACCCCTGGTCGGCCAAGGAGGTGGACGAGGCGCGCACCGAGCTGCTGACCGAGGCCGGCCGGCTGCGCACCGAGATCCTCGCCTCCGAGCAGGCGATCACCGGGCTGATGCGCGACTCCGGCGACGGCGCGGGCGACGACCAGGCCGACACCGGCACCAAGAACATCACGCGCGAACACGAGATGGCCCTCGCCGGGAACGCCCGCGAGATGCTGCAGCAGACCGAGCGCGCCCTGGAGCGGCTGGACGACGGGACGTACGGGCGGTGCGAGAACTGCGGGAACGCGATCGGCAAGGCCCGGATGCAGGCGTTCCCGCGCGCCACGCTGTGCGTCGAGTGCAAACAGCGTCAGGAGCGCCGCTGACCGTCCGTACGCCTGTGTCGTACCCTCGTCTGAGCCAGGGGGAGACTGGCCCGGACGATGAGGGACACACGTTGACAGAGGCGGAGCAGGCCATCGGTACGCCAGATGCGGGGAAGGCCGAGGAGGGCGCCGGGACCAGCGCCGCCGGGGCCGTGGCCGGTGCCGGGAAGAGGCGGCGGATCGGGGTGCTGGTCGCGGTCGCGGCGTTCGCGTACCTCCTGGATCTGGGCAGCAAGCTGGCCGTGGTCGCCAAGCTGGAGCATCACGCTCCGGTCGAGGTGATCGGCACCTGGCTGCAGCTGGAGGTGATCCGGAACCGCGGTGCGGCCTTCGGCATGGGCGAGGCGATGACCATCGTCTTCACGGTGATCGCGGCCGCGGTGATCGTGGTCATCGCGCGGCTGGCCCGCAAGCTGTACAGCCTGCCCTGGGCGATCGCGCTGGGCATGCTGCTCGGCGGCGCCTTCGGCAACCTCACCGACCGGGTCTTCCGGACGCCCGGCGATCTCCAGGGGGCGGTCGTCGACTTCATCGCGCCCGCCCACTTCGCGGTCTTCAACCTCGCGGACTCGGCGATCGTGTGCGGCGGCTTCCTGATCGTGATCCTGTCGTTCCGCGGGCTGGACCCGGACGGCACGGTCCACAAGGACTGACGCGCGGCGCCGCCGTCACCGGCCCGCCGCTGGACGGGCGTACGAACCGGTGCGCGCGGTCCGTCATACTCGACGGGTGAGTACAATTCCCGAGATCCGCACCCTGCCCGTACCCGACGGACTGGAGGGCGAGCGCGTCGACGCCGCTATCGCCCGCATGTTCGGCTTCTCGCGGACCAAGGCGGCCGAGCTGGCCGCCGCCGGGAAAGTGCAGGTCGACGGCAGCACCGCCGGGAAGTCCGACCGGGTCTCCGGCGGGGCCTGGCTCGAAGTCGAGATGCCGCAGGCCGCGCCGCCGGTCCAGGTCGTCGCCGAGCCCGTCGAGGGCATGGAGATCGTCCATGACGACGACGACATCGTGGTCATCGCCAAGCCGGTCGGCGTCGCCGCCCACCCCAGCCCCGGCTGGACCGGCACCACCGTGATCGGCGGGCTCGCGGCCGCCGGTTTCCGCGTCGCCACCTCGGGCGCCGCCGAGCGCCAGGGCATCGTCCACCGGCTGGACGTGGGCACCTCCGGGCTGATGGTCGTCGCCAAGTCCGAGCGCGCGTACACCCTGCTCAAGCAGCAGTTCCGGGAGCGTACGGTCGAAAAGCGCTACCACGCGCTGGTCCAGGGCCACCCCGATCCGCTCAGCGGCACCATCGACGCGCCGATCGGGCGCCACCCCCAGCACGACTACAAGTGGGCTGTGACCGCGGAAGGCAAGCCGAGCGTCACCCACTACGACCTCATCGAGGCCTTCCGCGCCGCCAGCCTCCTCGACATCAAGCTGGAGACCGGGCGCACCCACCAGATCCGGGTGCACATGTCGGCCCACCGCCATCCGTGTGTCGGCGACCTCACCTACGGGGCCGACCCCACGCTCGCCAAGCGGCTGAAGCTGACCCGGCAGTGGCTGCACGCGATGCGACTGGGCTTCGAGCACCCGTCCGACGGCAGCTGGATCGAGTTCGAGAGCACCTACCCCGACGATCTCCAGCGGGCGCTGGACATCGTGCGGTCGGAGAGCGCGTGAGCCTGCCGGTGGCGATCGAGGTCGTGACCGACGGCGACCTCACGGCCTGCCATGCCGTGCGCCACGAGGTCTTCGTGGCCGAGCAGGGCATCTCCGTCGAGGAGGAGATGGACGCGTACGACGTGCACGCCGTCCACCTCCTGGCCTCCTCGGCGGGCCGCCCCGTGGGCACCGTCCGGTTCCTCCACGGCGCGGCCGCCGACAAGAAGTACGCCCGCGCCGGGGTGAACGGCGCGACCACCGCCGTCCTCGGCCGCCTCGCGGTGACCTCCGCGGCGCGCGGCACGGGGCTGGGGGCGGCGCTGGTGCGCGCCGTCGAGGCGGAGGCGGGGCGGCGGGGGCTGGCCGAGGTCTACCTGGAGGCGCAGACGCACGCGCTCGCCTTCTACGAGCGGCTGGGGTACGAGGCGTTCGGGCCGGAGTTCGACGAGGGCAGCGGCATCCCGCACCGCGCGATGCGCCGCCCCCTGCCGGAGGCTTAGCCCCCTTTTTTCAGTGCTTGCGCAGGTTTTCAGTGCTTGCGCAGGCCGTTGTCGAAGCGGGCGAAGTGGTCCTCACGCTCGCGGCCGGTGCGGGCGGGCGCCGATGCGGGCGCGTGGGCCTGCGCCGCCGGGGCGGTCGTGATCCGCGGCAGCGCGTACGGATGCTCCTCCCGCAGCCAGGTGATCAGCCGCTCCCGCACCTCGCACCGCACCGTCCACGCGTCGTCGGAGTCCCGCGCGGTGACCAGCGCGCGGACGACGATGGTGCTCGGGCTGGTGTCGGTGACGACCAGGCTCCAGTCCCGGCCGTCCCAGGCGCGGGACTCCTGCACGATCTCGCGCAGCTTCGTCCGCATCTCCTCGATCGGGGCGTGGTGGTCGAGGTGGAAGAGGACCGTGCCGGTCTTCTGGGCGCCGCCGCGCGACCAGTTCTCGAACGGCTGGCTGGTGAAGTACGACACCGGCATGGTGATCCGGCGCTCGTCCCAGGTCCGCACGGACAGGAAGGTGAGGGTGATCTCCTCGACCGTGCCCCATTCGCCGTTGACCACCACCGTGTCGCCGATGCGCACCATGTCGCCGAAGGCGATCTGCAGCCCGGCGAAGAGGTTGCCCAGCGTCGACTGGGCGGCGACACCGGCGACGATGCCCAGGATTCCGGCGGACGCCAGCATGGACGTGCCGACGGCGCGCATCGCGGGGAAGGTCAGCAGCATCGCCGACGCCGCCACCACCCCGACCACCGCGGCCACCACGCGCTGGATCAGCGTCACCTGGGTGCGCACCCGCCGCACCCGCGCCGCGTCGTGCGCGCTGGCCGCGTAGCGGGAGTACGAGGACTCCACGATGGCCCCGGAGCCGCGGATCACCAGCCACGAGGTCGCCGCGATCAGCACCAGCGTGAGCAGCCGGCCGAGCGCCGTCTGGTGCGCGGAGACGGCGGGCGCGTGGATCGTCTCGTACGAGCCGCGCAACAGCGCCGTGCACACCGTCACCTGGAGTGGCAGCCGACAGCCGCGCAGCAGGTCCCACAGCGGCGTTTCCGGGTGTCGGGCGTCGATCCGCCGCAGCAGCCAGTCGGCTCCCCATCCGATGAACAGGGTGATGGCGAGGGAGCCGCCGATGACGATGAGCGGACGCAGCACGTCCTCCATGAAGATCTTCCTCGTCCTTCCGCCGGAGGTTCTCGGTTCCGCCTTCCTGGGCCGTACCTGGCACGATGGGCGGAGCGCGTTCCACCCACCAGGAAGTGACTACCGTGTCCCGTTCCCCGATCCTGCTCCTCCATTCCCTGTACGGGCTGCGGCCCGCGGTGCACGCGGCCGCGGACCGGCTGCGCGCCGCGGGGCACGAGGTACTCGTACCCGATCTGTACGAGGGGCGGACGGCGGACACCGCCGAGGAGGGCATGGCCCTCAAGGAGGAGACCGGCGGGGACGAGCTGCTGAAGCGGGCGGTGCGGGCCGCGGCGCCGGTCTCGGACCGCGGTCTGGTCTACGCGGGCTTCTCGCTCGGCGGCTCGATCGCGCAGAACCTGGCGCTGGCCGACGACAAGGCACGCGGGCTGCTTCTGCTGCACGGGACCTCGGACATCGCCGACGGCACGACGACCGACGAGCTGCCGGTGCAGCTGCACGTCGCCGACCCCGACCCGTTCGAGCCACACGACTGGCTGAACGCCTGGTATCTGCGGATGGGGCGGGCCGGGGCCGATGTGGAGGTCTTCCGCTATCCGGGGGCCGGGCATCTGTACACCGACCCGGAGCTGCCGGACTACGACGAGGAGGCCGCCGAGGCCACCTGGCGGGTGGCGCTCGGCTTCCTCGACGAGGTGGGGTAGGGGGTGTCTTGTCGGGAGCCCGGCATGACCGGCAAGACACCCCCTCCGCGTCAGGCCACCGGCTTGTCGGCGCGCTCGACGCGCTGGGTGCCGGAGCGGGTCAGATAGGACCGGGCCCAGGACGCCGTGGCGTGCGGGTCGGTCCTGTCGGAGACGGCGTAGTAGTCCATCTGGGCCCGCTCGGCGGTGACGTCGAGCACGCCGTAGCCGTGTGCGTCCATATCCAGCCACTTCACATGGCGGTTGGCGGCGCGGAGGGCGGCGGCCGCGGCCAGGGAGACGGTGTGCGCCGGTACGTGGAGCAGATCGTCCAGGTTGTCCGAGGTCACCGAGGTGACCACGAACTCGGTCGCGGCCGAGGCGGACAGCGGGTAGGTCGCGGCCTTCACCGGTACGTCGTTGGCCCACGCCATATGGATGTCGCCGGTGAGGAAGACCGTGTTGCCGATGGCGTTCCCGGTGAGGTGGGCGAGGAGTTCGCGCCGGTCGTCGGTGTAGCCGTCCCACTGGTCGGTGTTGATCGCCAGGCCCTCCTTGGGCAGCCCGAGGAGTTCGGCCAACGGGGCGAGCAGCTCGGCGGGGAGCGCGCCGAAGGCGACCGGTGAGATCATCACCGAGTTGCCCACCAGCCGCCAGGTGGTGTCCGAGCCGGAGAGCCCGGACTTGAGCCAGTCGAGCTGGGCGCGCCCGGTGACCGTGCGCTCCGGGTCGTCCACCGCGCCGCTGCCCACGCCCGCCTGCTGGGAGCGGAACGAGCGCAGGTCGAGCAGGTGGAGGTCGGCGAGGGTGCCGTAGCGCAGCCGCCGGTAGGTGGTGCCCGCAGTGGAGGGGCGCACCGGCATCCACTCGAAGTACGCCTGTTTGGCGGCGGCCATCCGGGACGCCCAGGCGCCCTCGGTGCCGGGGGTGTGGTTCTCGGCCCCGCCCGACCAGGCGTCGTTGGCGAACTCGTGGTCGTCCCAGATGGCGATCATCGGCACCGCGGCGTGCAGCGCCTGGAGATCGGCGTCGGTCTTGTATCTGCCGTGCCGGGTGCGGTAATCGGCGAGGGTGATGATCTCGTGGGTGGGGGCGTGCTGCCGCAGGACGCTCTTCGTCTCGGGGTATTCGCCGCTCTGGTACTCGTAGATGTAGTCGCCCAGATGCAGGACCGCGTCCAGGTCGGTGCGGGCGGCCAGATGGCGGTACGGGGAGAACCAGCCCGCCTCCCAGTTGGCGCAGGAGACCACGCCGAAGCGGATTCCGGCGGCCGTGGCGTCGGCCGCCGGTGCGGTGCGGGTGCGCCCCACGGGGGAGTAGGTGCCGCCGTCGGCGCGGAAGCGGTAGAAGTAGTCGGTGGCCGGGCGCAGTCCGCGCACATCGGCCTTGACGGTGTGGTCGGCCGAGGCGGTGGCCTTGACGGTGCCGTGGGCGACGACCGTACGGAACTCCCGGTCCGTGGCGACCTCCCAGCCGGTCTCGACGGCCGGGCCGAGACCGGAACCTGGCACGGCGTCGGGGGTGGGGGTCACGCGCGTCCACAGCAGGACGCCGTCGGCCAGCGGATCGCCGGAGGCGACACCGTGGAGGAAGGCGGGGCCGGTGTCGGCGTGGGCGGCCGACTGGGCGGCCAGGGGCAGCAAGGCGGCGGTGGCCGCTACGGCCGTGACGGCGCTGCGGCGGGATATGTGGTTTTTGGCGTCGGTCACGGCCGACGAGATTACTGGCAAGTAGGGCCGGAGGGCAGGGCTCCGGGGACAAGTTCGCCCAGGCGTCGCCGCCCGGTCACCGCCGGGCCGGCGGGCGTGCCCCCGGGGTGTTCCCGTGGGGGCGCGCCCGCGCGGACCGGGCGGCGGACCGGGCGGCGGACCGGGCGGTGTGGACCCGGGCGGTGCGGGGCGGTTACTTCTTGAGGTTCTGCTGGACGAGCGGGGTGAACTGGTCCGGCGTCATCGGCGGGTTGCCGCCCGTCTCCAGCTTCTTGCCGTTGAGCGTGAAGGACGGGGTGCCGGTGACGCCCTTGGCCTGGTCGAAGGTCTTCGACATGGCCAGCGCCCACCGGTCGTAGGTGCCCTTCTTCACGGCCTTCTCGAAGGCCGCGTTGCCCTTCAGCTCCTTGACCTGCTGGGCGACGTCGAGCAGCTTCTGGTTGTCGGCGAACGCGTCGTCGGTCTCCTCGGGGTGGTTCTTCGGGGAGTACAGCGCCGTCTTGTAGTCCAGGAAGGCCTGCGGGCTGACGTTGAGCGCCGCGCCGAGCGCGCTCAGGGCGTTCTTCGAGCCGGCGCCGGGCATCTGCTTGTTGTCGTCGAGGAAGGTGCCCATCGTGAACTGCGCCTTGAAGGTGCCGTCCTTGATGTCCTTGAGCACGGTCGGCCCGGTGAACTTCTCGAACTGGGCGCAGACCGGGCAGCGCATGTCCTCGTAGACGTGCAGCGTGTTCTTGGACTTCTTGTCGCCGATGACGACCGTGGTGCCCTGGGGACCGCTGGTGTTGGCGGGCTTGGTCAGGGGCTTCTTCTCGGCCGCCGCCCGCCACTTCTGGTTGACGTTGTCGGAGGTGTTCATGTTGGTGACGGCGTAGCCTATGCCGCCCGCTATCGCGAGGACCGCGACGACCGCGCCGCCGACGAACAGCTGCCGGCGCACCCGGTCCTTCTTGGCCTGACGCTCGCGCTCGGCGCGCAGCCGCTCGCGCGCGGCCTGCTTGTTCTGGTGGCTGTTGCGGTTGCTCATAAGTGATCGATCTCCGTCGTCTTACGTTGGTCGTGAGTGCGTACGTGGAAGGGAAACGCTGTGCTCAGGCGGCGCTTGAGCAGGGCGGTCCACGACGCACGACGGAGTGCACCAGAAGGGGGAGCGCGGGGGCCGGACGCGCCGGGCGCGTCGTATGCACGGCCGGGGCCTGCGGCCGCAGGGCCGCGGTGACCACCGCGACGGCCAGCAGCAGCGGCCGGAAGGCGAAACCGGTGAGGGACCACAGCAGCCGCCCGAAGGCGGCTTCACCGCGCCGCAGCCAGGCCGAGGCGGTCAGTCCGACGACCACATGGGCGGCGAGCAGCAGCCACGGGGTGGCGGAGCCGACGGTGGCGGACAGCGGTGTGCCGCCCCCCGGATGGGTGATCCCGGCCAGCGGAGTGCCCACGTCACCGCTGCCGCAGAGCAGGTCGACGCCCATGGAGCGCAGGGGCCCGGTCACCGGGCCGCCGGACTGCCCGTAACAGGCGTCCTGGCCGGTGGTGAAGATCGTGTCGGCGGCCAGCTCCAGCGGGACCAGCAGGGCAGCGATGCTCCAGAAGCCCCGCTCCCGGCCCGCGAGGGCGTAGGCGAGGGCGAAGACGGCCACAGCGAGCACCGCGACCGTGGGCAGCGGCAGCGGGACGCGGGAGAGCAGTACGTGGGAGGCCGAGGACAGGGTGACGCACAGCGCTGTGAAGAGCGCCGCGCGCAGGGCCCTCAGCTGGGGCCCGGTGCCGCCGGTGCTGACGGCGCTGCCCATCCCGTCCATAACGTCGGATTGTGTCACGTTCGCCTGTAGGAGTGATATCAAGAGCGGCATCAGAGCGCGGGGTGCCCGTCCGGCGAGCACCCCGCGGCGTTGCTCAGAGGCCCGGGATGCGGCCGTTGCGGAAGAGGTCCACGAAGATCTGGTGGTCCGCGCGGGCCTGTGCGCCGTAGGTGTGGGCGAAGTCCACCAGCAGCTCCCCGAAGCCGTCCTCGTCGGCGGCGATCACCGCGTCGATGGCGCGCTCGGTGGAGAACGGCACCAGCGAGTGGCCGCTCTGGTCGTCGGCGGCGGCGTGCATGGTGGCCGTGGCCCGTCCGAGGTCCGCGACGACCGCGGCGATCTCGGCCGGGTCGTCGATGTCGCTCCAGTCCAGGTCGACCGCGTACGGCGACACCTCGGCGACCAGCTGCCCGGCCCCGTCCAGCTCGGTCCAGCCCAGCCACGGGTCGGCGTGCGCCTGGAGCGCGCGCTGCGAGATCACCGTGCGGTGGCCCTCGTGGTGGAAGTAGGCGCGGACCTGCTCGTCGGTGATGTGCCGGGAGACCGCCGGGGTCTGCGCCTGCTTCATGTAGATCACCACATCGTTCTCCAGGGCGTCGCTGTTGCCCTCCAGGAGGATGTTGTACGAGGGGAGCCCGGCGCTGCCGATGCCGATGCCCCGGCGGCCCACGACGTCCTTGACGCGGTAGGAGTCCGGACGCGCGAGACTGGACTCGGGAAGCGTTTCCAGATAGCCGTCGAAGGCGGCCAGCACCTTGTAGCGGGTCGCGGCGTCCAGCTCGATGGAGCCGCCGCCCGCCGAGAAGCGGCGCTCGAAGTCGCGGATCTCGGTCATCGAGTCGAGCAGCCCGAAGCGGGTCAGCGAGCGGGCGACGCGCAGCGCGTCCAGCAGCGGGCCCTCGGCGGTCTCCAGCGTGAAGGGCGGCACCTCGTCGTTCTTGGCGCCGGTGGCCAGCGCGTGGACGCGCTCGCGGTAGGCGGCGGCGTAGACGCGCACCAGCTCGGTGATCTTCTCGTCGCTGAGCGCCTTGGTGTAGCCGATGAGCGCGATGGAGGCGGCGAAGCGCTTGAGGTCCCAGGTGAAGGGGCCGACGTACGCCTCGTCGAAGTCGTTCACGTTGAAGACCAGACGCCCGTTGGCGTCCATGTAGCTGCCGAAGTTCTCGGCGTGGAGGTCACCGTGAATCCACACCCGGCTGGTGCGGTCGTCCAGGTACGGGCCGCCGGCGCGCTCGCGCTCCACGTCGGAGTAGAACAGGCAGGCCGTGCCGCGGTAGAAGGCGAACGCCGAGGCGGCCATCTTCCGGAATTTCACCCGGAAGGCGGCCGGGTCGGCGGCGAGCAGCTCGCCGAAGGCGGTGTCGAAGACGGCGAGGATGTGCTCGCCGCGCTGTTCCGCCTGGGTCTGCTGGGTCGACATCGCGGAGCGCCTCCTGGGGCATGGGGATTACGGCGTGGTGACTCATACGACAGGGTGTCTTTCATCCCGTCCGACATACGTTCCGACGTACGTGACGGGCCGGACGATCCCTCTGAGGATCAACGCCTGAGGCTACTCGCCCGTGCCCGTCCGCTGTCAGTCCGGAGGGGTAACCTTCGGTCCTGTCCCACCCAGCTGTCATCGACCGTTCGCCGGAGGTCTGCCACCGTGACCAAGCCGCCCTTCACGCACCTGCATGTCCACACCCAGTACTCGTTGCTGGACGGTGCGGCGCGGCTCAAGGACATGTTCAACGCCTGCAACGAGATGGGCATGACGCACATCGCCATGACCGACCATGGCAACCTGCACGGTGCGTATGACTTCTACCAGCAGGCGACGGGCGCCGGGGTCACTCCGATCATCGGTATCGAGGCGTATGTCGCGCCGGAGTCGCGGCGCTACAAGCGGCGTGTCCAGTGGGGCCAGCCGCACCAGAAGCGCGATGACGTCTCCGGTTCCGGCGGTTACACCCACAAGACCCTCTGGGCGACCAACAAGACCGGTCTGCACAACCTCTTCCGGCTCTCCTCCGACGCCTATATGGAGGGCTACTTCGTCAAGTGGCCCCGGATGGACAAGGAGACCATCGCCCAGTGGTCCGAGGGGCTGGTCGCCTCCACCGGCTGCCCGTCGGGTGAGCTCCAGACCAAGCTGCGGCTCGGCCAGTTCGACGAGGCGGTGAAGGCCGCCTCCGAATACCAGGACATCTTCGGCAAGGACCGCTATTTCCTGGAGCTGATGGACCACGGCATCGAGATCGAGCGCCGGGTGCGGGACGGGCTGCTGGAGGTCGGCAAGAAGCTGGGCATCCCGCCGCTGGTCACCAACGACTCGCACTACACCTACTCCCGCGAGTCCGTGGCGCACGACGCGCTGCTGTGCGTCCAGACCGGCAAGAACCTCTCCGACCCGGACCGCTTCCGCTTCAACGGCACCGGCTATTACCTGAAGTCCACGGAGGAGATGTACGCCATCGACTCCTCGGACGCCTGGCAGGAGGGGTGCCGCAACACCCTCCTGGTCGCCGAGCAGGTCGACAACGCCGGCTGGTTCGACAAGCGCGACCTGATGCCGCGCTTCGACGTGCCCGAGGGGTACACCGAGGTCACCTGGTTCCAGGAGGAGGTCCGCAAGGGGATGGCCCAGCGCTTCCCCGGCGGAGTCCCCGAGGACCGGGAGAAGCTGGCCGCTTACGAGATGGACGTCATCATCCAGATGGGGTTCCCGGGCTACTTCCTCGTGGTCGCGGACTTCATCATGTGGGCCAAGAACAACGGCATCGCGGTCGGCCCGGGCCGAGGCTCTGCGGCCGGTTCGATCGTCTCGTACGCCCTGGGTATCACCGACCTCGACCCGGTCGAGCACGGGCTGATCTTCGAGCGGTTCCTCAACCCCGAGCGCGTGTCCATGCCCGATGTCGACATCGACTTCGACGAGCGTCGGCGCGGTGAGGTCATCCGGTACGTCACCGAGAAGTACGGCGCCGACAAGGTCGCCCAGATCGGCACGTACGGCACCATTAAGGCCAAGAACGCCATCAAGGACTCGGCCCGGGTGCTGGGCTATCCGTACGCGATGGGCGACCGCATCACCAAGGCCATGCCCGCCGACGTCCTC
Source organism: Streptomyces sp. NPDC005962 (assembly GCF_040629205.1). Taxonomy (NCBI): domain Bacteria; kingdom Bacillati; phylum Actinomycetota; class Actinomycetes; order Kitasatosporales; family Streptomycetaceae; genus Streptomyces; species Streptomyces sp. NPDC005962. The sequence goes on from NZ_JBEXVE010000037.1 coordinate 15,176, forward strand.
GGCAAGGGCATCCCGCTGTCCGGCATCACCGACGAGAAGCACCCCCGCTACAGCGAGGCGGGCGAGGTGCGCGGGATGTACGACAACGAGCCGGACGTGAAGAAGGTCATCGACACCGCGCGCGGTATCGAGGGCCTGGTCCGTCAGATGGGCGTGCACGCCGCGGGCGTGATCATGTCCAGCGAGACGGTGACCGACCACGTCCCGGTGTTCTCGCCGAAGAACGACGGCCAGGTCGTGACCCAGTGGGACTACCCCACCTGTGAGTCGCTGGGCCTGCTGAAGATGGACTTCCTCGGCCTGCGCAACCTCACCATCATGGACGACGCCGTCAAGATGGTGCGCGCCAACAAGGGCGTCGACCTCAAGCTGCTCGACCTCACCCTCGACGACCCCACGACCTTCGAACTCCTCTGCCGCGGCGACACCCTCGGCGTCTTCCAGTTCGACGGCGGCCCCATGCGCTCCCTGCTGCGCATGATGAAGCCCGACCACTTCGAGGACATTTCCGCCGTCTCGGCCCTCTACCGGCCGGGCCCGATGGGCATGAACTCGCACATCAACTACGCGCTGCGCAAGAACGGCCAGCAGGAGATCACCCCGATCCACCCCGAGCTGGAGGAGCCGCTCAAGGACGTCCTCGGCATCACCCACGGCCTCATCGTGTACCAGGAGCAGGTGCAGAAGGCCGCCCAGGTGCTCGCGGGGTACTCGCTCGGACAGGCCGACCTGCTGCGCCGGGCGATGGGCAAGAAGAAGCAGGAGGTCCTGGACAAGGAGTTCGTGCCCTTCCAGAAGGGCTGCCGCGAGCGCGGCTACTCCGACGCGGCCATCCAGGCGGTGTGGGACGTGCTGGTCCCGTTCGCCGGATACGCGTTCAACAAGGCGCACTCCTCCGCGTACGGTCTGGTCACCTACTGGACCGCGTACCTCAAGGCCAACTACCCGGCCGAGTACATGGCGGCGCTGCTCACCTCCGTCCGCGACGACAAGGACAAGTCGGCGGTCTACCTCAACGAGTGCCGCCGCATGGGCATCAAGGTGCTCCCGCCGAACGTCAACGAGTCCGAGGCCAACTTCACCGCCCAGGGTGACGACGTCATCCTCTTCGGTCTGACGGCGGTCCGTAACGTCGGTCAGAACGTGGTGGAAGCGATCATCCGCGGCCGCAAGTCCAAGGGGAAGTACAGCGCGTTCCCCGACTACCTGGACAAGGTCGAGGCGGTCGTCTGCAACAAGCGCACCACGGAATCGCTCATCAAGGCGGGCGCCTTCGACGAGATGGGCCACACCCGCAAGGGCCTCACCGCGCACTACGAAACGATGATCGACAACGTGGTGGCGGTGAAGCGCAAGGAGGCCGAGGGGCAGTTCGACCTCTTCGGCGGCATGGGCGGCGAGAGCGGAGACGGGGAGGCGCCGGGCTTCGGGCTCGACATCGAGTTCTCCGACATCGAATGGGACAAGGCGTATCTGCTCGCCCAGGAGCGCGAGATGCTCGGTCTCTACGTCTCCGACCATCCGCTCTTCGGCATCGAGCACGTCCTCAACGACAAGGCCGACGCCGCCATCTCCCAGCTCACCGGCGGTGAGCACGCCGACGGCGCGATCGTCACCATCGGCGGCATCATCTCCGGCCTGCAGCGCAAGATGACCAAGCAGGGCAACGCCTGGGCCATCGCGACCGTCGAGGACCTGGCCGGGTCCATCGAGTGCATGTTCTTTCCGGCCACTTATCAGCTGGTCTCCACCCAGCTCGTCGAGGACGTCGTCGTGTTCGTCAAGGGCCGCCTCGACAAGCGGGAGGACATTCCGCGGCTGGTCGCCATGGAGATGATGGTCCCCGACCTGTCCGAGGCGGGCGCCAACGCCCCCGTGACGATCACCATTCCGACCGTGAAGGTCACCCCGCCGCTGGTCGAGAAGCTGGGCGAGGTGCTGACCCACCACCGCGGTTCGACCGAAGTGCGGATCAAGCTCCAAGGAGCGCGCAAGACCACCGTGCTCCGGCTCGACAAGCACCGGGTCACCCCCGACCCGGCGCTCTTCGGCGACCTCAAGGTGCTGCTCGGGGCCTCCTGCCTGGCAGGCTGAGCACACCGGCAGGAACGACACGAGGGGCGCGCCCGGCAGCCGGGCGCGCCCCTCAACCGCTCATGGGCGGTGGTCAGTTGTGGCCGAAACTCTTCTGGCGGCCCTTGCGCGCCGTCGAGGGCGAACCCTCCGGCCGCGTCTGCTGGGACTGCGCCTCCACCGAGGACTGCTGCGCCTGGTCGGCCTGACCGCGGTTCTGCTGTTGCTGCTGCTTGCGATCGCGGTTCTTGTTCTTACCCATGGTGGTGTGCCTCCAGTTGGGATCAGCCCCCGGAAGAACAGTGACACGCCTTGGTGACCCGTGCATTTCGGGCAATTACCGTGAGTGAGAAGGGCGGTCTTGTTCAGAAGACCGTATCCGCCACGCCGGTGATCCAGTTCGGACTGATAACCCCCGTACGGTCGGGCAGACTCGAAGGGAGGACGAAGAAGAGATCCGGGGCACGGCTGTGTCGGGGGGCGACCGACGACTGGACTTCAGGAAAGAGGGTGGAACGTGGACCGCTGCGTCGTCCTGGTGGACGCCGGCTATCTGCTGGGCGCCGCCGCGAGCCTGCTTGCCGGGGAGCCCGCCCGCTCCCGTATCACCGTCGATCACGCGACCCTGATCCAGGGCCTGCGGGAGCGCGCCGAGGCCGAGACCGAGCGCCCGCTGCTCCGCATCTACTGGTTCGACGGCGCCCCCGACCGCGTACCGCAGCCCGAGCACCGGCGGCTGCGGGTGATGCCCCGCGTCACCGTCCGGCTGGGCGCGCTGACCCGTAGCGACGGCCGCTGGGCGCAGAAGGGCGTGGACGCGGCCATGCACGCCGAGCTGACCGAGCTGGCCCGCAACCGCGCCTGCTCGGACATCGTGCTGGTCACCGGGGACGGGGATCTGCTGCCCGGGCTGATGTCGGCCAAGGAGCACGGCGTCGCCGTCCACCTGTGGGCGGTCCAGGCCGCCGACGGCGACTACAACCAGTCCGAGGACCTGGTCGCCGAGGCCGACGAGCGGCGCGTCCTGGACCGGGCGTGGATCACCGGCGCGGTACGCGCCAAGGAGCTGCCCGGGCCCTGCGCCCCCACCACCGAGCCCCGCCCCGAGATCGCCGCCATCCTCGCCGCCCCGCTGCCGGAGACCGCCGCCGCGGCGGCCGCCGCGGCAGCGGCCGGAGAGCCGCCCGCTCCCCACAACGGCGCGGCGCGCGCCCCGGGAGCCGCCCCCGGCGCGTCCGGGCCGGACACCCGGACGGCGCCCGGCCCGGCCCCCGACGCCGCGCCGGACGGCGCGGCCGGGGCCGGGGCCAAGGGCGTGCCCACCCCCAAGGACCTCGCGGGCCTGGGCCGCGGGCCCGGCGCCTCCGGCGGCCCCGCCGCACAGCCCCCGGCGCCCAACGCCACCCTCCGCTGGTCCTCCGACAAGGGCTGGGTCGACCGCGGCCCGGGCTCCGGAGTGGGCGAGCCGCCGGAGACCGCCAATCTGCCCATGCTGGCCCAGCTCACCAGCGCCGAGCAGCGCTGGGCCGACCGCGAGGAGGACATCACCGCCGTCAGCGGCGACCCGTTCGAGGTCGGCCAGGTCTTCGCCCGCCGCTGGACCGAGCGCCTCTCCGACCTCGGACCGCTCCACCAGCTGTCGACGGAGTACCCGCGCATCCCGCACCGCATCGACGGCGAGCTGCTGCGCTACGCCGCCCGCTTCGGCCTGCTCGCCCACAAGGACGACCAGATCGACGAGCACGACCGGTATGCCATCCGGGCCGGGTTCTGGCGCGAGGTCGACATCCGCACCGCCGCCGAACACGCCCCGGCGGGGGAGTAGGGCCTCGGGGGTGTCCGCGAAGTCCCGTCGGGCCCGCGACGCCTGGCACGCTCCCCCAGCTACCGCTGGGAGGTGCCCCCTGACGCCGCGGGCTGACTCGACGCGACTTTGCGGACGCCCCCTGGCTCCGGGCCCCCGGGAACGGCTCCGGGGGTTTGGGCGCGTACCCTCATAGCTCGTGAGGACGGGCGCGAAACAGGCGACGGCAGGCGATGTGGTGTGCACCGTGCGCGGCCTGGTGAAGACCTATCCCGCGGCGCGTGGCCGCCGCGGTGCGCCCGCCACGCCCGAGGTCCGGGCCAGCGACGGCATCGACCTGGACGTGGTGCGCGGTGAGGTGTTCGGGCTGCTCGGGCCCAACGGGGCCGGGAAGTCGACCCTCGTACGCCAGCTCACCGGCCTGCTGCGGCCCGACGCGGGCCAGGTCCGGGTGCTCGGCCACGACCTCGTACGCCACCCCGAGCGCGCCTCCCGCCTGCTGGGCTACCTGGGCCAGGACTCCACCGCGCTCGACGAGCTGACCGTCGCGCTCGCCGCCGAGACCACCGCACGGCTGCGCGGGCTGGACGCGCGCGCGGCCCGCGCCGAGCGGGACGCGGTGATCGGGGAGCTGGGGCTCACCGGGATCGCCGGGCGGCCGCTCAAGAAGCTCTCCGGCGGTCAGCGCCGGCTGGCCTGCGTCGCCGCCGCCCTGGTGGGGGAGCGGCCGCTGCTGGTGCTGGACGAGCCGACCACCGGCATGGACCCGGTCGCGCGGCGGGCCGTATGGGCCGCCGTGGACCGGCGGCGGGCCGAGCGCGGGGTGACCGTGCTGCTGGTGACGCACAACGTCATCGAGGCCGAGACCGTCCTCGACCGGGTCGCGGTGCTCGACCGCGGCCGGGTCATCGCCTGCGACACCCCCGCCGGGCTCAAGGCGAGGGTCGCGGACGAGGTGCGGGTGGAGCTGGTGTGGCGCGCCGAGGCGCCGCTGCACATCCCCGGCGTCGCCGCGCTGCGGGACGCCGCGCACGCCTCCGGGCGGCGCTGGACGCTGCGGCTGGCCCCGGACGCGGCGCGCGCCGCGATCGCCACCGTCACCGGCGGGCCCGCCTTCGCCGCGCTGGACGACTTCACCCTCGCCACGCCCAGCCTGGAGGACGTGTACGTGGCGCTGGGCGGCCTTACGGACGGGGCGGAGGGGCTGGTGAAGACGTGAGGGACCGCAGGAGGTGAACGCGGCCGTGATCGTGTCCGTAACCAAGCCCGTGACCAAGCCAGACGGAAGAGGAGCAGCGCAGACGTGAGTGTTGTGCCCGCGCAGGCCATGCCCGGCATGCCGAAGGCCGGGGTACCGGCCGAGGAGGCCGGTGGCGCCGCGCCCCGGCCCGCCGACGGCGTCCCGGCCCCGCTCGTGGCCCCGGCGCCGCTGGCGGCCTCCGCGCGGCTGCTGCCCGCCCTGGCCGCGGTCTACCGGGCGCAGCTGTCGCGGGCGCGGGTGGCCCGGATTCCGCTGCTGTTCGTGGCGACCTTCCAGTCCGTCGGGATCATGGTCCTGATGCGCGGTGTGGTGGACGAGGGCGGCGACGCGGCGCGTTCGGTGGTCGCCGGGTCGAGCGTGCTCGTCGTGGCCTTCGTGGCGCTCAATCTGCTCGCGCAGTACTTCGGCCAGCTCCGGGCGAGCGGCGGGCTCGACCACTACGCGACGCTGCCGGTGCCGCCCGCCGCGGTGGTGCTCGGCGCGGCCGCTGCCTACGCCTCCTTCACCGTGCCCGGGACGGCCGTCACCGCGGTCGTCGGCAGTGCGCTGTTCCAGCTGCCGATGGGCCACCTGTGGGTGCTCGCCGCGGTGGTCCCGCTCTCCGGCGCCGCCCTCGCGGGTCTGGGCGCGGCACTCGGACTGCTCGCGCCGCGCCAGGAACTGGCCACGCTGTGCGGGCAGTTGGGGATGTCGGCCGCGCTGCTGCTGGGAGTGCTGCCCGCCGACCGGATGCCGGAGGTAGTGTCGTACGCGCGTGATCTGCTGCCGTCGACGTACGGTGTGGAGGCCCTGGCCCGGTCCTTCGACGGACAGCCCGACTGGCTGGCGGTCTGCGCCGACCTCGGGGTGTGCGCGGGGGTGGCCGTGGTGTCGCTCGCCGCCGCGACCTGGGCCTATCGCAGGGCTGCCGTGCGGTGACGCGCCGCAGCAGACCTCCCGCCGACCGAAGTACGCCATCCGCCTGGCACGATGACGGAGTGACCGCACCGTTGACGCCACATGATCAGCCCTCGCCGCACGATGGCTCCGAGCCCGGCCAGCCCGCATCGGGCGAACCGGCCGCGCAGGGGCATCCCGAACCGTATCCCGCCGAGGAGTCCGAGCCCGCCGAGCACTCCGAACCGGGGGAAGAGCTGCGGGCCGAGCTGGTCCAGGCCTCCGTGGCGGCGATCGCGGTGGCGGTCGCGGGCGTCCTGCTCGGGCTGCTGTGGCTGTGGCTGGCGCCCCGGGTGTCGCTGATCTCGGACGGCAAGGCCGTCTATCTGAAGAACTCCGAAGGCGAGGACGCGATCGGCGCGGACGGGGTGTTCGTGCTGGCCGCGCTGGCCTTCGGGTTCGTCTCGGCGGCGCTGACGTTCCTGTTCTGCCGTCGCGGCGGGGTCGCCCTGGTGGTCGGGCTGGCCATCGGCGGCGTACTCGGCTCGGTGATCGCCTGGCGGCTGGGCGTCTGGCTCGGGCCGTCCACGGACGTCGTGGCGCACGCCCGGCAGGTCGGCAAGGGCGTCGCGTTCGACGCGCCGCTGAAGCTGAACGCGAAGGGCGCGCTGCTGGCGTGGTCGGTGGCCGCGATGGTCGTGCATCTGGCCCTGACCGGCTTGTTCGGCCCCCGCGACGAGGAAGAGACCTACTACCAGGCCTCGACTTCGACCACCGCGTAGCCCGCCCAGCCCGCGTAACCCTCGTAACGGCGCCGGGCACTCCCTCGAAACGGCGCCGGGCTTAACGCCTCGGCGCGCTGGAGGCGCGGACGACCAGTTCCGGGCGCAGGCGCTCGGACTCGACCGGTTCGCCCTCCAGCAGCCGGGACAGCAGTCGCAGGCCCCGGCGGCCCATCTCCAGCATGGGGGAGCGGACGGTCGTCAGCGGCAGCGGCAACTCCGCCGCCAATGGGGTGTCGTTGAACCCCACCACGGCCACATCGGCGCCCGCCCGCAGGCCCCGGTCGCGCAGGGCGCCGATCGCGCCGATGGCCGCGAAGTCGTTCACCGCGAACACCGCCGTCGGCGGCTCCGGGGTGTCCAGCAGCCGCGCCGTGGCGGCGTGTCCGCCGGATACGTCGAAGCGGGACCGCGCGATCCGGTGGGGCGGAATCGGCAGCCCCGCCTCCCGGTAGCGGTCCACCAGGCCCGCCGTACGGTCGATGCCGGTGCTCGCGTACGGCTCGCCCGCGACGACCGCGACATCGCGGTGGCCCAGCTCCAGCAGATGGTCGGCGACCAGCCGCCCGCCCAGGTAGTCGTCGCAGGTCACCGACGGGTGGTCACCACAGGTCCGGCTGACCAGGACGAACGGGATGCCGCGCCCGGCCACCTCGGCCAGGAAGCGCCCGTCCGCGTGGGCGTCGCCGAAGATCATGCCGTCGACGCGCCGCCCGATGACCATGTTGGTGCGGCTGCGCTGGGCCTCGGGGCGGTCGCCGGTGTTGGCGACGAACGTCGACAGGCCCTGCTCGGCGGCGGCCTCCTCGATGCCCTCGTAGATCGTGGCGAGCACGATGTCCGACAGCCGGGGGACCAGGACGCCGACCAGATTGCTGCGCCGGGTGCGCAGGCTGGTGGCGTGGGGGTTGGGCTGATAGCCCAGCTCGTCGGCGAGCCTGCGGACCCGCTCCACGGTGTCGGCGGAGGCGGCGCGCAGGCTCTCGTCCGGCTTCGCGTGCAGCACCCGGGAGACGGTCGAGACGTGCAGACCGAGCTGATCGGCGATGGTCCGCAGGGTGACCGGTCGTGCTTGCTGCGTGCCCACTTCGGCTTGGCCTCCGGTTGTCCCGCTGCCGCACCCCGGCCCCCGGTACAGCGAACGAACGTGATGGTAACAGCGGACCTCTTGACACCCGTGGCCGGTGACACACATCCTACCCAAACGATTGCCCCAAACGATTGGGCGCAACATTGAGCCACTCAAGGCGTGGCTTCCGGCCACGTGTCGCGGCGTATTCGCGCCACATCATTGGAGGAGGCAGGGTGCGCAGGATCGTCGTACTGTCGACGGGCGGGACCATTGCCACCCGCCAGGACGCCCATGGCACCCGGCTCGCCGCCGATCCGGCGGACGCCCTGCTGGACCGGCTTCCACGGCCCCCGGGGGTGCCGGTCGAGACGCGCGACGTCTTCTGCCTGGGCAGCTATCTGCTGACCCCGGCCGATATGCGCGAGGTCGCCGTGGCCGCCCACGAGACGCTGGCCGACGAGAGCGTCCGGGGCGTGGTGGTGACCCACGGCACCGACAGCCTGGAGGAGACCGCGTACCTCCTCGACCTCTTCCACGCCGACCCCCGGCCCGTGGTGTTCACCGGCGCGATGCGCCCGGCGGACGCCCCGGACGGCGACGGCCCGCGCAACCTCGCCGACGCCATCGCGGTCGCGAACGCCGCCCGCGCCCGGGACCTCGGCGTGCTGATCTCCTTCGACGGCCGGATCTACCCCGCCCGCGGCACCCGCAAGGCCCACACCGTGGCCCCGGCCGCGTTCGCCGCCCCCGACGGCGGCCCGCTGGGGCGGGTGGCCGACGGCGAGGTGGAGATCACCGCGGCCCCGCTGCGCCCCAAACCGCTCGACCTCGCGGCCTTCCGCCCCGAGGAGCCCGAGCGCATCCGTACCGACATCGTCGCGGTCTACCCCGGCTGCGACATCCGGGCCCTGCGCGCGGTGGCCGACGCGGGCGCCCGCGCGGTGGTCCTCGAAGCCACCGGCGCGGGCAACGCCAACCCGCAGGTCGCCGCCGAGGTCGCCCGGCTCGTCGGCTCCGGAGTCGTGGTCGCGCTCTCGACCCGCGTCCATGCCGGTCCGGTCGCCGCGGTATACGGCAACGGCGGCGGCGCCGACCTGGTCCGGGCCGGGGCCGTACCCACCGGCACCCTGCGTCCTTCCCAGGCGCGGGTCCTGCTCACCGCCCTGCTCGGGTGCTACGGCGACCCGGCGCGGGTGCGGACCGCACTCGAAACCGCACTGCACACAGCACTGGAAACATCATCCGAGAGGAACCAGCATGGCTAAAGAGATCTTTGTGGCGTTCGGCGTCGACGTCGACGCGGTGGCGGGCTGGCTGGGCAGCTACGGCGGCGAGGACTCGCCCTGTGACATCTCCCGCGGCCTGTTCGCCGGGGAGGTCGGAGTGCCGCGGCTGCTGCGCCTGTTCGAGCGGAAGGACCTGCGCACCACCTGGTTCATCCCCGGCCACTCCCTGGAGACCTTCCCCGACCAGACCCGCGCGGTGGTCGACGCCGGTCATGAGATCGGCGCCCACGGCTACTCGCACGAGAACCCGATCGCGATGACCCGGGCGCAGGAGAGTGCCATCCTGGACCGCGGCATCGAGCTGATCGAGAAGGTCGCGGGACGCCGCCCGACCGGCTACGTCGCCCCCTGGTGGGAGTTCTCGCCGGTGACCAACGAGCTGCTGATCGAGCGCGGCATCTCGTACGACCACTCCCTGATGCACAACGACTTCACGCCCTATTACGTGCGCGTCGGTGACAGCTGGACGAAGATCGACTACTCGCGGCCGGCCGAGGAGTGGATGAAGCCGCTGGTCCGCGGCGAGGAGACCGATCTGGTCGAGATCCCGGCCAACTGGTACCTCGACGACCTGCCGCCCATGATGTTCGTCAAGGCCAGCGCCAACAGCCATGGCTTCGTCAGCCCGCGCGAGCTGGAGCAGACCTGGCGCGACCAGTTCGACTGGGTCTACCGCGAGATGGACTACGCGGCCTTCACCATGACGATCCACCCCGATGTCTCGGGCCGCCCCCAGACGCTGCTCATGCTGGAGCGGCTCATCGAGTACATCAGCGGCCACGAGGGTGTGCGCTGGTCGACCTTCGACGAGATCGCCACCGACTTCAAGGCCCGCTCCCCCCGGGCCTGACCGCCCTCTCGGTTCTCCCCGTCCCCCCGTCCCCCGCTTTCCCTCTCGCCATCGGCCCCCATGCGCGGTCACCCCGCGCCGGGCACGGCACCCGGCCCCACCCCGGCCGCAGAAGCATTCCCTCCCCTTTCACCGCGCCCCGCGACGGCGCGGCGAAACCCCGCTTCCGACAAGGGGCATCCGCCATGACCACCGTCCCCTCCCAGCACAGAGACACCCCCGCCGACACCCGCATACCCGCCCGCCGTCTGCCCCGCATCGGGGTGCGTGCCACGCGCAAGGCGACCGCCATCGCCTTCTGCGCCTGGGTGTTCGCCGTCTACGACTACATCCTGTTCGGCACCCTGCTGCCCGAGATCTCCACCCGCTTTGGCTGGAGCGAGGAGCGGGCGGCGCTGGTCTCCACCCTGATCTCCGTCGGCACCGCCGTCGTCGTCCTCGGCGTCGGCCCGCTCGTCGACCGGCTCGGGCGCCGCAAGGGCATGATCCTCACCGTCTCGGGCACCGCCCTGGCCTCCGCCGCCTCGGCCGTCACCCCCGGCGCCGGCTATCTGGTCGGCGTCCGCTCGATCGGCGGTCTCGGCCTGTCCGAACAGGCCGTCAACACGACCTATCTGAACGAGATCTACGCCGTCACCGAGGACGAGGCGATCAAGAAGCGCCGCGGCTTCGTCTACAGCATGGTGCAGTCCGGCTGGCCCGTGGGCACCCTGGTCGCGGCCGCGTTCGTCGCCGTCTTCCTGCCGCTCGTCGGCTGGCGCGGCTGCTTCCTGCTCGCCACCTTCCCCGCCCTCGTCATCGCCCTGCTGCGGCGCGGCCTGCCGGAGACCCCGCAGTTCGAACTGGAGAAGCGGCTGCGGGTCCTGCGGAAGGAGGGCAAGGAGACGGAGGCGCGGCAACTCGCCGCCGAGTACGGCGTGGACGAGACCCCCGGCACCCCGCTGCTGGAGATCTTCCGCGGCCGGGCGCGGCGCAACACCCTGGTCCTCAGCTTCGCCTGGCTCGCCAACTGGTTCGGCATCCAGATCTTCAGCGTGCTCGGCACCACGGTGCTCACCAAGGCCAAGGGCGTCAGCTTCGAGGGCTCCCTGCTGCTGTTCATCGTCATCAACGCCGTCGGCTTCGCGGGCTACCTCTTCCACGGCTGGGCCGGTGACCGCTTCGGCCGCCGCAACGTCATCGCCTTCGGCTGGATTCTCTCGGGCATCCTCTTCGCGCTCATGCTCACCGTCGCGCACGGCACCGGGCCCGTGGTGGCGCTCTACTCCCTCGGGATGTTCTTCCTGATCGGCCCGTACGCGGCGATGCTCTTCTACATGGGCGAGTGCTACGACACCCGCTGCCGGGCCACCGGCACCTCCTTCATCAACGCCTTCAGCCAGCCCGGGGCCGTCATCGCCGGTGCCCTCGCCACCACGATGCTCGCCTCCGGCGCCCACTGGGACCAGACCGCGCTGCTCATCGGCGCCGCCGGAACGTTCCTCTCCGGCTTCGTGATGTTCGCGGCCCGCCGGGTCGACACCGTCGAAGCCTGAACTCCCCGCCGCCCGAACCCCACCCAGGAGTCCTTTCAGTGACGCAGAACGATCAGCCACAGCGGCCGGTCGCCGTGATCACCGGCGCGGCCAGCGGCATCGGCCGCGCGCTCGCCGTCGCCTATGCGCGCCGCGGCGTACGCACGGTGCTCGGCCACTACCCCGGTGACCCCCACGACCCGGAGGAGACCGAACGTCTGGTGCGGGAGGCGGGCGGCGAGTGCGTACGGCACGCGGTGGACGTACGCGACCCGGCGGCCGTCGAGTCGTTCGCGGAGGCCGCCCTCACCGCGTACGGCCGCCTGGACATCGCCGTGGCGAACGCCGGGGTGCTGCGCCGGGCGCCGCTCGCCGAACTCACCGACGAGGCCTGGGACGACATGCTCTCCGTCGACCTCACCGGGGTGCTGCGCACCCTGCGCTCCGCCGCCGGGCGCATGTCCGGGCCGGGCGCGATGATCGCCGTCTCCTCCATCGCGGGCGGCGTCTACGGCTGGGGCGACCACGCCCACTACGCCGCCGCCAAGTCCGGAGTGCTGGGGCTGTGCCGGAGCCTGGCCGTCGAACTCGCCCCGCGCGGCATCCGCGTCAACGCGGTGATCCCCGGGCTCATCGTCACCCCGCAGTCCTCCGACCCGGTCAACTCCCTCGGCCCCGACGGGCTCGCCCGCGCCGCCGGTTCCATCCCGTGGGGGCGGGTCGGGCGGCCCGAGGAGGTCGCCTCCGCGATCGCCTATCTGACCTCCGAGGACGCCTCGTACGTCACCGGGCAGAGCCTCGTGGTGGACGGCGGACTCACCGTCAGGATGCCCGCATGAGCGCCGGGGCGCTGGACGGGCGCACCGCGCTGGTCACCGGCGGGGCCAGCGGTATCGGCCGGGCCATCGCGCAGGCCTACGTACGCGAAGGCGCCCGCGTGGTGATCGCCGACCGCGACGCGCCCCGCGCCGCGGACGCGGCCGCCGGGACCGGCGCGGCGGGGCACGCCGCGCTGGACGTCACCGACCCCGCCGCCGTCGAGGCCGTGTCGGCCGCGGTGGCGCGGGAGCACGGCGGCATCGACATCCTGGTCAACGCCGCGGGCATCCTCACCGAGGCGCCGCTGACCGAGATGGACCCGCGGCTGTGGTCGGAGACCCTCGCCGTCGACCTCACCGGGGTCTTCCTGTGCTGCCGTTACGTCGTCCCGGGGATGGCCGAACGCGGCTGGGGGCGGGTCATCAACATCGCCTCCCAGCTGGGCATCAAGGGCGGCCGCTCGCTGTCCCACTACGCGGCCGCCAAGGCCGGGGTCATCGGGCTGACCAAGTCCCTCGCCCTGGAGGTGGCAGAACGCGGCGTCCTGGTGAACGCCATCGCACCGGGCCCCGTCGACACCCCGATGGTCGCCGGGATCACCGCCGAGTGGAAGGCCGCCAAGCAGGCCGAACTCCCCCTGGGCCGCTTCGGCCGCCCCGAAGAGGTGGCCCCCACCGCCGTCCTCCTGGCCTCCGACCCCGGCGGCAACCTCTACGTCGGCCAGACGCTGGGGCCCAACAGCGGCGACGTCATGCCGTAATGCCGTAGGAGTAAGGAGGTGGCCGGATGTGCGGGGCGTGTGGTGAGCGGGGCGCGTTCGACTGGGCCCGGCCGTGGACCGCCGGGCTCGCCGCCCGCCGGGCGGTGGCCGTCGCGGCGGCGCGGGCGGGCGACCGGCGCGGGCTGCGGGTAGTGGCGGACGGCGGCGGGTGGCTGGTGAGCGGGCCCACCGGGGCCACTGCCGCCTGCGACGGGCTCGGTGCGCTGGTCGCGGCCGTACGGCGCTGGGCCGGGGAGCCCGCGCCGCTGGACCGGGGCCGGTCCTCCGGGCCGCTGTCGGTGCCGGATGAGCCGGATGGGGGTGACGGCCGTACCGGGGTCGTGCTGCGCGTACGCCCCGGCGGTGCCCGCTGTGCCGACGCGGCGCTGGATGGTCCCGGGCGGGAGGCGGTCGTGGCGGGCGAGGCCACGGCCCGCGCCGTCATCGCCGCCCTGGCCTCGCCTCGTTGGTCCCCGCGCCACTATCTGGAGCGGGTCGAGGGCGTGGCCGCCGCCTGGGGACGCCCGGCAGCCGGTGCGCGCCCCGAACCCGCCGGGCTCGCCGCCGACGTACTGCTCCGGCTGGAGTGGACGCGCCAGAGCGGACGGCTGGACGGCACGGCCCTCGCGCTGCGCGGACCGCTCGCGCCGGGCGCGGAGTACGACGTGGAGGTCCGCGACGGGTACGTGGTGCGGGCCAGGACCTGCTGGACCCTGCCGCCCGCGTAGCGCTGTCCGCCCGCGTGGCGCCGTCCGGCCGGGACGGTCGGGCTCGCGGGGGGCCGCTCGCTCCGTGCGGGTTCGCTACTCCCCGAACCGCGCGATCGGCGCCACCACCGCGTCCGTCAGTGACGCCAGGTCCTTCGGGGACAGCTCGACCTCCAGACCCCGGCGGCCCGCCGAGACGCAGACCGTCTCATGGGCGTCGGCGGAGGCGTCCAGCGCGGTCGGCAGCCGCTTGCGCTGGCCGAGCGGGGAGATGCCGCCGCGTACGTAGCCCGTGGTGCGCTCGGCCGCCGCCGGGTCCGCCATGGTGGCGCGCTTGCCGCCGACCGCGGCGGCGAGCGCCTTGAGGTCGAGCGAGGCCGATACGGGCACGATGGCGACCGTGAGCCGGTCGTCGACGCTCGCGATGAGGGTCTTGAACACCCGGCCCGGCTCCACGCCCAGCGCCTGCGCGGCCTCCTCGCCGTACGAGGGGGCGGCGGGGTCGTGGTCGTAGGAGCGCACGGTGAAGGCCGCGCCCGCCGCGGTGAGGGCGGTGGTGGCGGGGGTTCCGGTGGTTCCGGGGGAGTTCTTCTTGGACTTCTTCGCCATCTTCAGGTGAGTCCGCGTCAGTTGGGGCTGGTGGGGCGGCGGGTGAGTTCGACGGCGGGCAGGGACGGGAGCTTGCCGATGACCGCGCTCTCGGCGCGCAGCACCTTCAGCTCCTCGGCCAGCCGGCTCGCCGTATCGGGTGCCTGGAGCAGCCGCTGCTTGGCGGGGGTGTCGAGCACGGCGGCGGCCGCGACCAGATAGGAGAGCACCGAGGGCTCGCCCGGCAGGTCCTGCTCGGTGGCGAGGGTGCGCTCCCGGGCGCCCGCGAGCCGCTTCTGGTAGGTGCGGAAGGCCCGTACCACCCCGGAGGCCAGCGCTCCGGCGCCGTCGCCCGGCTCCTCCTCCAGCTCGTTGACCTCGCCCACGAGGTAGGGGCCGGTGGAGTCCACGGACAGCAGTTCGAAGCGGGTGGTGCCGGTGGCCAGCACCTCGAAGGTGCCGTCCTCCTGCTCCCGGATGGTGGCCGCGTCCGCGACACACCCCACTCCGTAGAACGAGGTGGCCGGGTCCGGGCCGAAGCCCGCCGCCGGGCCCCGGTCGGGCGTGGGCGCCGACTCCGGGAGGCCGATCGCGCTGGGCGCGACCTCATGGCCGTCCCTGATGGCGATCACCCCGAACCGGCGCGGTGCGTCCTCGGGAAGCGCCGAAAGATCGCGCATCAGGGAGCGGTACCGCTGTTCGAAGACGTTCAGGGGCATGACGAGCCCCGGGAACAGCACCGTGTTCAGCGGGAAGAGCGGAAGGCGCGCGGAGGTCACGGGGCGTAAGCCTAATGGCCGCGCGTGGGTCTCATCACGGGCGGCGCAACCGGCGGCACGATGGGCGGCGTGACGGGCAGCACAACCGGCGGCGCCAGTAGCGGCACCGGGCGCGCCGGTAGCGGCACAACCGGCGGCGCGGCGCCCGCTCACTGGCGGCGCAGCAGCCGGGACGCACCGGCCGCGACGGTGGTGGCCAGCACCCAGCCGAGCAGGATCATCACGATGGACGCCCACTGGATCGCGCCCGAGGGTTTCCAGTAGCCGTCCTGGCCCAGGTTGATGACCGGGATCAGCAGATCGAGCGCGTACAGCGAGGCGTTCCAGTGCGGGGTCTCACCGGGTTTGATGGCCTCCGGTCTGTTGTGCGCGAAGAACACCGAGCCGACCGCCCACAGCACCGCCATCCACACCGCCGCCCGGCCGGGCCGGTAGCCGTAGGCCACGGTCCAGTCCTGCAGATAGCCCCACATCTTCCCGGCGAGCGGCAGCGTTTCGCGGCGGCGGCGCTGCTTGGCGAGCTGCACCTCGCGCGCGTCGGCGTCCTCGCCGCTGGCCCGCATCGTGTTGGCCAGCATCTCGTACGGCTCGGGCGCGTACTCGGGGGTCGCGGCGGCCACCCACTCCAGCCGCCGGGACAGCGGGAAGTGGCCGCGCGGGATCAGGTTCTCGTAGGAGAAGCCCGCCATGGTCAGCCCGCCCGGCCCCGGCCAGCTCACCGACTTGTCGACGAGGTTGACCACCTTGGCCCCGGACAGGATCACCCGGCCGCGCTGCGGCCGCTCGCCCAGGAAGCGCAGCTCGGGCGTCTGCACCCGGCGCAGCGACAGCTCCTGGTCGTTCTCCATGACGAAGCGGGCCTGGTCGAAGTCGATGGCGTCGCCGATGCGCCCGTCGTCCAGCCGGATGCCGCCCTCGCATTCGAAGCGCTGGATGCGGGTGCCGCGGGTCGGCGTGCTGGTGGTGCCGTACGGCGGTGTCGAACCGCTGGAGTGGGTGCTCAGCCCGCCCGCGGTGAGGTACAGGCTGCGCTCGACGGTCAGCTGCGGCGCGTTCAGCGCGCGCCGCCCGTACGGGTTGCGCAGGCGGCTGCCGCGCAGGCTGAGCGACACGCCGATCTGGGCGCCGCGCAGACTGATCTCGCCGTACGACTCGATCATGTCGGCCTGGAAGTCCTGCGCCACGGTCAGCCCGTCGGCCGTGATCGACATGCCCCGGCGGTCCCGGCGCACGATCAGCTGGTTCAGGAGTAAATCGGTGCCGATGTGGGCGTCGGTGAGCCGGATGCCGTGGTCGACCACGCAGCGCGGCAGATGCAGATCGCCCTCGGTGCTCAGCCGGGCCGCCTCCAGCCGGGGGAGCGAGCAGCCCACCAGGCGGAGGGTGGTGAAGTGGGATTCGGGGAGCAGCACCTCCCGCTCGAAGCGGCAGTTCTTCAGCTCCACATAGGGGTCGATGGTGCCGCCGGCCAGGTCCAGGGTGCCGGTGATGTGCACCCCGTTGAGCTTGAGCGCCGCCACCCGGCCGGGCTGGGCGGCCGGTCCGTTCAGCAGCAGGAGGGCGACGACCCGGGCGCGGACGCTGCGCTCCGGGCCCCAGGCGTACGGGCCGGAGGGGTCGTTCCGCTGGGGGTGGGAGGTGCGCAGATCGTGGGTGCTGCCGTTGCGGAACGCCTGCCACATGCCCCACTCGGCGGTGGTCAGGTCCAGCCCCGGGGGAGGATCGCCGTCGTGTGGCTCGGTCACAGCCGTGTGCCTCCTGTCCTCCGTATCCCCGTACGGATCACATTCCCGCTGAGTAACCGCTTGAACGCCAACGGTCAGGATCAACTTAGGGGGTCCGTATCACGCACTGATACGGGGGGCGGGGCGCCGGAGCACGTCTGAGACAATTGATCGCGTGATCTCCCGTATCGATCTGCGCGGTGCCGCCTTCCCCGAGGGCGGGATCGACCGCGACCTGTTGCCCCGTGCCGAGCTCGACGTCGAGGCCGCCCTGGAAAAGGTGCGGCCCATCTGCGACGACGTGCGCCATCGCGGCACCGCTGCGCTGATCGAGTACGCCCATCGGTTCGACGGCGTGACGATGGAGCGGGTGCGGGTCCCCGTCGAGGCGCTGACCAGCGCTCTCGACGAGCTGGACCCGGCCGTGCGCGCGGCCCTGGAGGAGTCCATCCGGCGGGCCCGGCTGGTCCACCGCGAGCAGCGGCGCGCCGACCACACCACGCAGGTCGTGCCGGGCGGCACGGTCACCGAGCGCTGGGTGCCCGTCGAGCGGGTCGGGCTGTACGCGCCGGGCGGCCGTTCGGTCTATCCGTCGTCCGTCGTGATGAACGTGGTGCCCGCGCAGGAGGCCGGGGTCGCCTCGATGGCCGTCGCCTCCCCGCCGCAGGCCGAGTTCGGCGGGCTGCCGCACCCCACCATCCTGGCGGCCTGCGCGCTGCTCGGCGTCGACGAGGTATACGCGGCGGGCGGCGCCCAGGCGGTCGCGATGTTCGCGTACGGCACCGAGGAGTGCCGCCCGGTCGCCATGGTCACCGGGCCCGGCAACATCTGGGTCGCCGCCGCCAAGCGGCTGCTCAAGGGCCGGATCGGCATCGACGCCGAGGCCGGGCCGACCGAGATCGCGATCCTCGCCGACGCCACCGCCGACCCGGTGCACGTCGCCGCGGACCTGATCAGCCAGGCCGAGCACGACCCGCTGGCCGCGTCCGTCCTGGTCACCGACTCCGAGGAACTGGCCGCGACGGTCGAGAAGGAGCTGGAGACCCAGGTCGCCGCCACCAAGCACGTCGAGGACCGCGTCGCCCCCGCGCTGGCCGGGCGGCAGTCCGGCATCGTGCTGGTCGACGGCCTCGAACAGGGCCTCGCGGTGGTCGACGCGTACGCGGCCGAGCACCTGGAGGTCCAGACCGAGGACGCGGCGGCGGTCGCGGCCCGGGTGCGCAACGCCGGGGCGATCTTCGTCGGCGCGTACGCACCCGTCTCGCTCGGCGACTACGCGGCGGGCTCGAACCACGTCCTGCCCACCGGCGGCTGCGCCTGTCACTCCTCCGGCCTGTCGGTGCAGACCTTCCTCCGCGGCATCCACGTCGTGGACTACACCCGCGAGGCGCTGGCCGAGGTCGCGGGACATGTGGTGACGCTCGCCGACGCGGAGGATCTGCCCGCGCACGGCGCGGCGGTGAAGGCACGGTTCGACTGGAAGGTACCTGGGACCAAGTGACCGGGATTGACGATCTCCCCATCCGGGACGAGCTGCGCGGCAAGTCCCCGTACGGCGCGCCGCAGCTGGACGTCCCCGTACGGCTGAACACCAACGAGAACCCCTATCCACTGCCCGAGCCGCTGGTGGAGCGGATCGCCGAGCGGGTCGCCGAGGCG
The DNA here is from genome assembly GCF_040629205.1 of Streptomyces sp. NPDC005962. Classification (NCBI taxonomy): domain Bacteria; kingdom Bacillati; phylum Actinomycetota; class Actinomycetes; order Kitasatosporales; family Streptomycetaceae; genus Streptomyces; species Streptomyces sp. NPDC005962. Next base: position 33,730 of record NZ_JBEXVE010000037.1, read on the forward strand.
GCCCGCCGGCTCAACCGCTACCCCGACCGGGACGTGGTCGAGCTGCGCACCGAGCTGGCCCGCTACCTCACCCGTACGGCGGGGCTCGCGGTGGCGCCCGAGCAGGTGTGGGCGGCCAACGGCTCCAACGAGGTGCTGCAGCAGCTGCTCCAGACCTTCGGCGGGCCCGGGCGCACCGCGATCGGCTTCGAGCCCTCGTACTCGATGCACGCGCTGATCTCGCGCGGCACCGGCACCGGCTGGATCTCCGGCCCGCGGAACGACGACTTCACCATCGACGTCGAGGCCGCCTGCCAGGTCATCGCCGAACGCAGGCCCGACGTCGTCTTCATCACCTCGCCGAACAACCCCACCGGCACCGCCGTCGGGGCTGAGACGGTGCTCGCGCTGTACGAGGCGGCGCAGGCCGCCAAGCCGTCGATGGTCGTGGTGGACGAGGCGTACGCGGAGTTCAGCCACCGCCCCTCGCTGCTGCCGCTGATCGAGGGCCGCCCGCGTCTGGTGCTCTCCCGGACGATGTCCAAGGCGTTCGGTGCCGCCGGGCTGCGGCTCGGCTACCTCGCCGCCGACCCGGCCGTGGTCGACGCCGTGCAGCTCGTCCGGCTGCCGTACCACCTGTCCGCCGTCACCCAGGCCACCGCGCTGGCCGCCCTGGAGCACACCGATACGCTGCTCGGGTACGTCGAGACGCTCAAGACCGAGCGCGACCGGCTGGTGCGGGAACTGCGCGCCATCGGCTGCGACGTGACCGACTCGGACGCCAACTTCGTCCAGTTCGGATGCTTCGAGGACGCCCACGCGGCCTGGCAGACCCTGCTGGACCACGGCGTCCTGGTCCGGGACAACGGCGTACCGGGCCGGCTGCGGGTCTCCGCGGGCACCCCCACCGAGAACGACGCGTTCCTCGACGCGGTTCGCGAGCTGATGAAGGAGACGAGCGCATGACCCGCGTGGGCCGCGTGGAGCGCACCACCAAGGAGACCTCGGTCGTCGTCGAGATCGACCTCGACGGCACCGGCCAGGTCGATGTAGCGACCGGCGTCGGTTTCTACGACCACATGCTCGACCAGCTCGGCCGCCACGGCCTCTTCGACCTCACGGTCAAGACCGAGGGCGACCTGCACATCGACACCCACCACACCATCGAGGACACCGCCCTCGCGATCGGCGCCGCCTTCAAGCAGGCGCTCGGCGACAAGACGGGCATCTACCGCTTCGGCAACTGCACGGTGCCGCTGGACGAGTCCCTCGCACAGGTGACCGTCGACCTCTCCGGCCGCCCGTACCTGGTGCACACCGAGCCGGAGAACATCGCGCCGATGATCGGCACCTACGACACCACGATGACGCGGCACATCCTGGAGTCCTTCGTGGCCCAGGCGCAGGTCGCCCTGCACGTCCACGTGCCGTACGGGCGCAACGCGCACCACATCGTGGAGTGCCAGTTCAAGGCGCTCGCCCGGGCGCTGCGGTACGCGAGCGAGCGTGACCCGCGGGCCGCCGGAATCCTTCCGTCCACGAAGGGCGCCCTCTGAATGAACGGCCTGTCGACCGCCTTCATCCTGCTCGGGCTGTTCCTCCTCGGCGGAGTCATCTCCTTCGCCAAGCAGGGGCTGCCCAAGGGCGTGATCGTGCTGCTGGGAGTGGGCGCCACGATGGCGCTGCTGGCCGGAGCCCTTCGGCTGGAGGTCTGGAATTGAGCGGCTCCGCGAAGAAGATCATTGTCTTCGACTACGGCTTCGGCAACGTCCGCTCCGCCGAACGGGCCCTCGCCCACGTCGGCGCGGACGTCGAGATCAGCCGTGACTACGACAAGGCCATGGCCGCCGACGGCCTCCTCGTCCCCGGCGTCGGCGCCTTCGGCGCCTGCATCAAGGGGCTGCGCGAGGTGCGCGGCGACTGGATCGTGGGCCGCCGGCTGTCCGGCGGCCGCTCGGTCATGGGCATCTGCGTCGGCATGCAGATCCTCTTCGGCCGCGGCATCGAGCACGGCGTCGAGGCCGAGGGCCTGAACGAATGGCCCGGCACCGTCGAACCGCTGCGCGCCCCCGTCGTCCCCCACATGGGCTGGAACACGGTCACCGCGCCCGGCGACTCGCGGCTCTTCGCGGGGCTGGACAAGGAGGAGCGCTACTACTTCGTGCACTCCTACGCCGTCCGCACCTGGGAGCTGGAGGTCGGCAACCCCCATATGACCGGCCCGAAGATCAGCTGGACCACGCACGGCGAGCCGTTCGTGTCCGCCGTGGAGAACGGCCCGCTGTGGGCCACCCAGTTCCACCCCGAGAAGTCCGGCGACGCCGGGGCCCTCCTGCTGCGCAACTGGCTCGACACGCTCTGACCGGCCCGCCCCGCCCGCCCCCGCCCGTCCCGTACGCACCGTAAGGTTCCCGCATGCCAACGCACCGCCTCGAACTCCTCCCCGCCGTCGACGTCCGCGACGGCCAGGCCGTCCGCCTCGTCCATGGCGAGTCCGGCTCCGAGACGTCGTACGGCGACCCGATGGAGGCCGCCCTCGCCTGGCAGCGGGCCGGCGCCGAGTGGCTGCACCTGGTGGACCTCGACGCCGCCTTCGGCACCGGCGACAACCGGGAGCAGATCGCCCAGGTCGCCCGCGCCATGGACCTCAAGGTCGAGCTGTCCGGCGGCATCCGCGACGACGCCTCGCTCGCCGCCGCCCTCGCCACCGGCTGCACCCGCGTCAACCTCGGCACCGCCGCCCTGGAGACCCCCGAATGGGTCGCCAAGATCATCGCCGAGCACGGCGACAAGATCGCCGTCGGCCTCGACGTCCGCGGCACCACCCTGCGCGGCCGCGGCTGGACCCGCGACGGCGGCGACCTGTACGAAACCCTCGCCCGCCTCGACTCCGAGGGCTGCGCCCGCTACGTCGTCACCGACATCGCCAAGGACGGCACCCTCAAGGGCCCCAACCTGGAGCTGCTGCGAGGCGTCTGCGCCGCGACCGACAAGCCCGTCGTCGCCTCCGGCGGCGTTTCCTCGCTCGACGACCTGCGCGCCCTTGCGACCCTGGTACCGGAAGGTGTCGAGGGCGCCATCGTGGGCAAGGCGCTCTACGCCAAGGCGTTCACCTTGGAAGAGGCGTTGGAGGCGGTATCCGCATGACCCCACCCGACAGCTCAGCCGAGAACCCGCCCGGGACGACCGGGCGGCGGGTCCAGACCGGCAGCCCCTGGGAGGAGAGCATCGGCTTCGCCCGGGCCGTCGAGGCCGGGGACCTGGTCGTCGTCGCCGGCACCATGCCGCTCGCGGAGCGCGGCGTCCTGGAGGGCGAGGGCGACCCGTACGAGCAGACCCTCGCCGCCTTCCGGCACGCCCTCGCCGCGCTGAAGGAGTTCGACCTCGGCGTCGAGTCGGTCATCCGCACCCGCATGTACCTCACCCACGCTCGCGACGTGGACGCGGTGGGCCGCGCCCACAAGGAGCTCTTCGACGCCGTACGCCCCGCCGCGACCCTCGTCGTGGTGTCCGGCTTCGTCGACTCGCGCGTGCTGGTCGAGGTCGAACTGGAAGCATTCCGAGGAGCCCGAGCGTCATGACCCTGGCGGTCCGAGTCATCCCCTGCCTGGACGTGGACAACGGCCGGGTCGTCAAGGGCGTCAACTTCCAGAACCTGCGGGACGCCGGTGACCCCGTCGAGATGGCCCGGATCTACGGCCAGGAGGGCGCCGACGAGCTGACCTTCCTCGACATCACCGCCTCCTCCGGCGACCGCGAGACCACCTACGACGTGGTGCGCCGCACCGCCGAGCAGGTCTTCATCCCGCTGACCGTCGGCGGCGGCGTCCGCACCACCGAGGACGTCGACAAGCTGCTGCGGGCCGGGGCCGACAAGGTCGGCGTCAACACCGCCGCCATCGCCCGGCCCGAGCTGATCCGCGAGATCGCCGAGCGCTTCGGCAGCCAGGTCCTGGTCCTCTCGGTGGACGCCCGCCGCTGTGCCGAGGGGACGGTGACCGAATCCGGCTACGAGGTCACCACCCACGGCGGCCGCCGCGGCACCGGCATCGACGCCGTCGAATGGGCCCACCGCGCGGCCGGTCTCGGCGCCGGGGAGATCCTGCTGAACTCGATGGACGCGGACGGCACCAAGGACGGCTACGACACCGCGATGATCGAAGCCGTCCGCGCGCACGTCACCATCCCCGTCATCGCCAGCGGCGGCGCGGGCAGGCTCGACGACTTCGCCCCGGCGGTCGATGCGGGCGCGGACGCGGTGCTGGCCGCCTCCGTCTTCCACTTCGGCGACCTGCGCATCGGCGAGGTCAAGGGCGCGCTGCGGGACGCGGGGCACCCGGTCCGCTGAGGCACACGCGCACGGCGGGGGATCACCGGACGGTGATCCCCCGCTTCATGCTCCGCTCACTTGGTGGCCTCTGCTCACTTGGTGGCGGGCCGCTCGCGGTAGTGGTCGACGATCCCGTGCTTCAGAAGGGCGTACTCCGACAGGACGTCCCCCTTCTTGCCCGCCACGAAGTCCTTCGTCCGGTATTCGCGCTCACCGAGGTAGGCGAGGCTGTCCCGGTCGAAGATCCACTCGTTCGCGACCCACGTCCGCTTGTCGACGCGGACGATGCCGAACCCGTGGCGGCCCGCCGCGTCCACCGCGTCCTCGTGCCGCGTCACTCCGGGGATCTTCGCGACGGCCTTGTACAGCGCGGCGGCGTTCTCCGGCGGCATCACGTCGCCCAGGAACCGGCCGATCTGCTCGAAGACGGCCTGCGCCTTCTCCTGGCCGTCTTCCGCTTCGGTCATCCGGTACAGCTCCTTGAGCAGGACGTCCGGGTCGGTCGGCAGGGCCGCCAGCCACTGGTACGTGGGGCGGCCGATGCCCGCTGGAGACCCTCCCAGTTCGTACATCGAGGAGTAGCCCTCGTCATCGTGAATCTCGCCGGTCTTGTTGATCCGCTTCACCTGCTGCGACCTCCAGGCCTCGCGCTCGCTCTTCGGGTCCAGCTTGGAGGCTCCGTTCTCCTTCATCTCGGCCCCCGCCCCGACGCTTTTGACGTAGGCGAACTGATCCTGGCGCACCGGCTGGACGTCCGACTTCGCCGCGGTCCCCGCGAGCCGGTCGAGCAGGACGGTGGCGGTCTCGCGGGGCCTGGCGGTGGCGTCGCCGGACGCACCGCCGCCCCCGGTGAAGGTGACGGCCAGCGCCCCGGCCAGCGCCAGCCCCGCGGCGGGCATCAGCACCGCCGGGCGCAGCAGCCGCTGCCGGGCCTTCGGGGCGGCGGCAGCGTTCTTCTGGTGGTCATCATCGATCAGCTGCATCAAACGGTCCTTGTGGTGAAGGTACGGAGCGGAGGGCACGTCCCGTTCGGCCGGGACGGAAGGAAGCAGCCCGGCGAACTCCTCGCACGCGGCGTCCTCACGCTCGGGCCGGGCGGACCCGGAGCCGACGGCGTTCATCGGGTTTCCTCCTGATACTCCTGAAAGGGCAGGGCCGCGAACGCGGCCTCACGCTGTACCTCTCCGCGACGGTGCGGCGGTTCCTTCTTGTCTTCCGCGAGCCGCTGTTCGGCGAGCTTGCGCAGCCGGGTGCGGGCCCGCGACAGCCGTGAACGCACCGTCCCCACCGGGATGCCCATCGCCTCGGCCGCCTGCGCGTAGTCCAGCCCCGACCACACGCACAGCGCCAGCACCTCCTGCTCCGCGCGCCGCAGACGGCCGTACACCTCCCGTACGGCGGCCAGTTGGCGGGCGTCGTCGATCCGGCCCGCGGCCTCCTCCGCGAAGTCCGCCACCGGGTCGGGCGCGGGACGCCGGGCCAGAAACGCCAGCCGCCGCCCGATGCCCCGCTTGGCGTTGCGCGCCTTGTTCGTCGCCACGCCCAGCAGCCACGGCTTCAACGAGCCGTCCCCCGGCTCCAGTTGCCCCCGCCCCCGCCAGGCGTCGAGGAACGTGTCCCCCATCACCTCCTCCGCCACCGACCAGTCACCGGTCAGCCGGAAGGCATGGTTGTAGACGCTCCGCGCGTGCTCCGCGTACAACTCCGCGAAGGCCTCGCGATCCCCGGCCCGTATCCGCTCGCGAAGGCCCTCAGTCATGTCGTTTACACCTCACACCCGTGCCTCTCCGCACGCGGTGCGCGGTTCCCGTGACCTGGGCCACACGGGTCGTCGGGCCGGGAGCGTGCCCCGTTATCCGGCCGGGTCCGACGCCGCCGCGTCGATCACCTCGTCCAGAACCTCGCGGGAGCGGAGCAGATCGGCGATCATCCGGTTGATGCGCTCCCGCTCCACGGTGAGGTCGGCGACCAGCCGTCCGGTGGCGACCCGGGACGGCCCGCCGTCCGTGTCCCGCATGCAGGGGAGGAGCTGGACGATCTTCTCGCTGCACAGCCCCGCGGCGAACAGCTCCTGGATGCGGATGACCCGGTCCACCGCGCCCTCGGCGTACTCGCGATGACCGCCCGGGGTGCGCTCGGCGCTCATCAGGCCCTGCTTCTCGTAATAGCGCAGCGAGCGCTCGCTGACGCCGGTACGCCGAGCCAGTTCGCCGATCCGCATGCCTCACCCCGTACGCCGGTTCCGACTTGAATCTGACACCAATGAGAACTTCTACGGTACCGGCATGCCGAACACATCAGCGACATCCTCCCTGTTCGAACCGGCCCGCCTCGGCCCCCTCGACCTGCCCAACCGCCTGGTCATGGCGCCGCTGACCCGTAACCGCGCCGCCGCCGACGGCGTACCGCTGCCGATCATGGCCACCTACTACGCCCAGCGCGCCTCCGCCGGACTGATCATCGCCGAGGCCTCCACTCCCAACGCCGTCGGGCAGACGTACCCGAACATCACCGCGATCCACGACGACGCCCAAGTGACCGGCTGGCGGCGCGTCACCGACGCGGTCCGCGCCGCGGGCGGCCGCCCGATGTTCCTCCAGATCCAGCACGGCGGCCGGGTCGGCCACCCCGACACCAGCGGACTCACCCCGCTCGCCCCCTCCCCGATACCGCTCCCCGAGACGATCTTCACTCCGAGCGGCCATCAGCAGGCGGTCGTACCATGCGAGATGACCCCCGACGACATCCGCTCCACCATCGCCGACTTCGCCGCCGCCGCCCGCAACGCCATCGACGCGGGCTTCGCCGGAGTCGAGGTGCACTCCGCCAACGGCCACCTCCTCCACCAGTTCCTGGCCGCGAACACCAACCGCCGCACCGACGGCTACGGCGGCCCGGTGAGCCGCCGCATCCGGTTCGTGGTCGAGACCGCCCAAGCCGTGGCCGAGGCGATCGGCCCGGAGCGGGTGGGCCTGCGGGTCTCTCCCGGCCACACCGTCAACGGCATCCAGGAGGACGACACCGAGGCCCTCTACCCCGCCCTCACCGAGGCCCTGGCCGACCTCGGCCTCGCGTATCTGCACATCGGATTCGCCGACCCCGGCCGGCCCGTCTTCCAGACCATCCGCAAGGCCTGGCCCACCACCCTGATCGCCAACCCGGTGCTGCCGGTGGACCAGATCCCCGCCGACGGCGGCCTCCGCCAGGCGACACGCCTCCTGGCCGAGGGCGCCGACCTGATCGCCCTGGGCCGCCCCTTCCTGGCCAACCCCGACCTCGTCCACCGCCTCCGCACCGGCGCCCCCCTCAACCCGGTGCGCGACCGCTACCTGATGTACGTGGGCGGCGAGACCGGTTACACCGACTACCCGACGCTGACCGTCGGCTCGTGACGGACGGGGAAGTTGACCGAGTTGGCGATGAAGCATGTCTGATGCGCGTCGTGATGCGCCGAGCGCGCCCGCTCCACCATCGCCGCGTCCGCGACGGTGACCACGGGATAGAGGGTCACCTCGGTGAACCGCCCGCTGTACCCGGCCGTCTCCATGACCCCGGTGGCCACATCCTCATACGCTGTCACCGTCACGCCGTCGCGTGCGCAGACGGACAGGTACGACAGCATGTGGCACTGCGCGAGCGAGGCGAGGAGGAACTCCTCCGGGTTCCAGCGCTCCGGATCGCCGAGGAACGCCGGATCGGCGCTGCCCAGGAGCGTCGGCTTGCCCTCGGCGACGACATCGTGCGCCCGCCCGTAGCCCCGGTAGCCACTGCCGGTACCGGCCCCGGTGTTGCCGGTCCAGCGGACGGTGGTGCGGTAAGCGTGCCGTTTTCCCATCGGTCTGTCGCTCCTCATTGCCGTGGCGGAGGCTTATGGTCTCACCTGCTCCGGCCGGACCGGCGTGAAAGCGGCGCGGAAGGCGGCGAGGGCGGTGTCGGGGTGGTGGCGGGCCCAGGATTCGAGGGCTACCACGCCGGTGTAGCCGAGGTCTTGGAGGGCGGTGGCGATGGCGGGGTAGTGGATTTCGCCGGTGCCCGGTTCGCAGCGGCCGGGGACGTCGGCCACCTGGATCTCACCGATGTACGGGAGGGCCTGGCCGAGGAGTTCGATGAGGTTTCCCTCGCCGATCTGGGCGTGGTAGAGGTCCAGGTTCATCCGCAGATGCGGGCTGTCGACGGCGCGGACCAGGGCGAGGGTGTCGGCGGCGCGGGCGAAAGGGGTGCCCGGGTGGTCGACGGCGAGGTTGAGGTTTTCGAAGGTGAAGACGCGGTTCGCTTCCTCGCCCAGGGCGGCGATGCGGCGCAGGGTGTCGGCGGCGGTCAGCCACATCGCGGGGGTGGTCCGGGAGATGGGGTGTACGGGGAGGCCCTGGGGGTTCAGGCCGGTGCCGTGGAGGTTGAGGCGGGGGCAGTTCAGGCGGTCGGCCACGGTGAGGGAGGCGCGGGCCGAGGTGAGCAGGGCGTCGATGCCGTCGGGCGAGGTGAGGTCGCCGGTCAGGTAGCCGGTCATGGAGGAGAAGGTGGCGCCGGTGGCGGTGAGGGCGTCGATGTCCTTGGTGGACCAGTCCCAGATCTCGACCTGGAATCCCTGGTCGGCGACGCGGCGGACCCGTTCGGTGAACGGCAGGTCGAGGTAGAGCATTTCAGCGCTGGCGGCGAGGGTGAAGGGGCTCGTGTCGCTCATGCGGTCACCTCGGCGAGGTCGACGGGGGCGGCGGTCTCGACGCTGCGGATGGCGGCCAGCGCGATGGACAGGGCGCGGCGGGCGTCGTGACCGGTGACGGACGGGGGCGTGCCGTGGCGGATCGCGTCGGTGAAGGCGGCCAGTTCGGCGGTGTAGGCCGTGCGCAGCAGGTCGGTGTCGCGGCGGGCGGTGTCGGCGTGGACGCCGTCGGGGCCGTAGTACGTCATGTCGGTCGCGCGGCCGCTTCCGGCGGTGGCCATGCCGCCCGAGCCGAAGACCTCGGCGCGTACGTCGTAGCCGTACAGGGCGGAGAAGGACGCCTCGGCGGTGGCGATGGCGCCGTTGTCGAAGCGGATCGTGACGACGGCGGTGTCGAGGTGTCCGGAGGCCCTGGCGTCGGGGCGGATCAGGGCGTCGGCGGTGGCGTGGACGCGGACCGGGGCGGCGGCGGGGTTGAGCCAGCACAGGGTGTCGAAGTCGTGGATGAGGGTTTCGAGGAAGATCGTCCACCGCGGGATACGGGCCGGGTCGGCGGTGAACGGGCCCGGGTCGCGGGTGAGGGAGCGCAGCAGCTGCGGGGTGCCGGTCCGGCCGTCGTCGACCGCGGCGCGGGCGGCGGCGAAGCCGGGGGCGAACCGGCGGTTGAACCCCACCTGAAGGACGACTCCGGCGTCGCGCGCGGCGGCGATGGCGCGGTCGGCGTCCGCCAGGGTCACCGCCATCGGCTTCTCGACGAAGACGTGCTTTCCGGCGGCGGCCGCCGCCACGACCAGGTCGGTGTGGGCCCGGGCGGGGGCGGTGATCAGTACGCCGTCGATGTCGTCCCGGCCGAGGACGGCGGCGGGGTCGGTGGTGGCGTACGGGGCGCCGAGGGAGGCCGCGAGGCGCTCCGCGGCGCCGGGCACCGGATCGGCGACGGCGGCCAGGGCGGCGCCGGGTATGTGCCGGGCCACGATCTCGGCGTGGTTGCCGCCGATGCGGCCCGCGCCGATCGTGGCCAGCCGCACGGTGTCGGTGACGGTCATATGCGTATCTCCCCTGGAGCCGGAGCCTTGTACCGTGAAGGAACTAGTACGTTCTAGTTCCGCCAGGACCGTAGAGCGAGAACGGGGAGCCGGTCAAGAGATCGATATGCTCGGACGCGGGTCGGCCGCCGCAGCGGCCAGGGCCCTGACCAGGGCAGCGGCCAGGGCGGCGTATCGGCAGAGCGGGAGTGACGGGAGTGACCGAGGAGGCGGGCGGCGCGCGGCCGACCATGGCCGATGTCGCACGGGCCGCCGGTATCTCCACCGCGCTGGTCTCGATCGTGATGCGCGGCGTACCGGGAGCCAGCGACGCCACCCGCAAACGCGTCCTGAAGATCGCCGACGAGATGGGGTACGTCCCCGACCAGCGCGCCCGCAAACTGCGGCAGAGCAGTTCACGGCTGCTCGGCGTCACCTTCGAACTCCAGCAGCCCTTCCACGGCGACCTCGTGGAACAGATCTACGCCGCCGCCGCCCGGCGCGGCTACGACGTGATGCTCAGCGCCGTGGCGCCCAGCCGCGAGGAGGCCACCGCGGTGGGCGCCCTGCTGCGGGAGCGCTGCGAGGCGGCCGTCCTGCTGGGCAGCCGCCTCGGCGCGGACGAGCTGACCCGGTTGGCCCGTCGGCTGCCGACGCTGCTGGTCGCCCGCCACACCGACGTACCGGGCGTGGGCGTCGTACGCGGCGACGACCACGCGGGGGTCGCGCTCGCCGTCGACCACCTCGCCGCCCTCGGCCACCGGCACATCGCGCACATCGACGGGGCCGGGGCGCCCGGCAGCTCCGACCGGCGGCTCGGCTTCCTGGAGGCCATGGGGCGGCACGGGCTCCAGGACTCGGCCGAGGTGCTGACCGGCGGGCTCACCGAGACCGCGGGGGCGGACGGCATGCGCTATCTGCTGGCCCGCGAGACCCCGCCCACCGCCGTCGTCGCCTTCAACGACCGCTGCGCCACGGGCGTGCTGGACGTCCTCGGGCGGGAGGGCCGCGCGGTTCCCGGGGAGATCTCGGTGGTCGGGTACGACGACTCGCGGCTGGCCAAGTTCCCGCATGTGCGGATGACCACGGTGTCGCAGGACGCGCCCCGGCTCGCGGAGGCCGCGGTGAGCGGGGCGCTGGACCTCGTCGCGGGCCGGGAGGCGGCCGAGAGCGTCTTCGCGCCCCACCTGGTGGAGCGCGCCACGACGGGCCCGGTCCCGGGTCCGGCGCTCTAGAACGTACTAGCCGCCCGGCTGGAGCGGTGGGTCCTCGATGTCCTGGCGGATCAGCCACTGGACGAACGTGCGCCCCTCCGGGGTCATATGGGCCTCCCCCTCGCGCCGCAGCAGATAGTGCGCCTGACGCAGCGGCACCAGACGGTCGTGGAGCACCACGAGTCGCCCCTCGCGCACGGCGGCGCGGGCGAAGCGTTCGGGGACCAGGGCGCAGTGCAGACCGGAGGCGGCGAACTCGGCCGCGGCCACGGTGGTGTCGAGCGTGATCGTCGACTCCGCGCCGCGCGAAGGCGGCGGCGTGTGCGGGAACAGCCGCTGCCAGAGGTCGTCGTAGCCGATGACGTGCACACGCGGCCGGTGCTCCAGGTCGGCGGGCCCGGTCAGCGGACCGTACGCCTCCAGATGGGCGGGGGAGCCGACCACCGCGGCCTGGTCCTCGTGCAGCAGATCGGCGGTGAAACCGGCCCAGCGGCCGTTGCCGTGACGGATCTCCAGGTCCACCTCGTGCGGCGGGACCTCGTTGGCCCAGATCGCGGTCACCACCCGCAGATCGATGTGCGGGTAGTCGTCGTGGAAGTCCTGGAGGCGGGGCATCAGCCAGGTCATGGCGTACGACACCTGCACCCGCACGGTCAGCCGTCCGCGCCCGGCCGCCGGGCCGAACAGCCCGGTGGTGCCCGCCGACAGATCGTCGAACGCGCCCCGGACGGTGGGCAGATACGCCTGGCCCATCGGCGTCAGCCGGATGCTGCGCGCCTGGCGCTCGAACAGGGCGATCCCCAGACGCGTCTCCAGGACCCGGATGCGCTGGCTGACCGCCGAAGCCGACAGGCCCAGCTCATCGGCGGCCGCCGCGATGCTGCCGAGCCGGGCGGTCGCCTCGTAGGCCAGCAGTCCGGGCAGCGGAGGGAGGGGCGTACGCACGTATCGCGACGCTACGCGGGGCTTGGTCGGCCGGGCAATGGCGAGCGACACATTTCGGGGGGCTCAGGCCCCTGCGGACAGGTTTGACGTGAACTTCTCACCGCTCGGAGACTGTCCGCATGGCCTACCTCCTCCTTCTGGCCGCCATCACCGCCGAATTGATCGGCACCAGCCTCCTCAAATCCACCGCGGGCTTCTCCCGCCCCGGACCCGCCCTGGCCTGCCTCGCCTCGTACGCGGTGGCGTGCTTCCTGCTGGCACGGGCGATCCACGACGGGATGCAGGTCGGCGTGGGCTACGCCCTCTGGTCGGGCGTAGGCACGGCCCTCATCGTGGTCATCGGCCTGCTCTTCCTGGGCGAACCGCTGACCGCGGCGAAGGCGCTGGGCGTGGCTCTGGTGATCGGCGGCGTCGTCACGCTCAACCTCGGCAGCACCACGTGATGACGGTGCGCCGGGCCCACGGCCCGGCGCCCGGGGCTCAGACGCCGAGCTTGGCGTCCAGCGCCGTGGCCACCGCTTCCTTGTCGCCGTCCAGTTCGACCCGGGCCGCCTTCTGCCGCCCGTACAGGAACAGCGCCAGCTCGCCCGGCTCCCCGGTGACCGTCACCACCGGGACGCCGCGGTGGCCGACCGCCGTACGCCCGTCGGGGCGGCGCAGCACCAGGCCGACCGGCGACTTGCGACCGAACACCTTTGCGACCCGCTCGGTACGGGACCACAGCGCGTCCGCGAAGACCGGGTCGACCTCGCGCGGCGTCCAGTCCGGCCGGGCGCGGCGGACGTCCTCGGCGTGGACGTAGAACTCGACCGTGTTGGCCGCCTCGTCCACCTGCTTCATCGCGAACGGCGACATCCGCGGCGGGCCGGTGCGGAAGAGCTGCACCAGCTCCTCGTACGGCTTCGCGGTGAACTCGGCCTGCACCCGGGTCAGCCGCTGGGCCAGCGGCTTGATCACCAGGCCCCCGGCCGCGTCGGCGCGGCGCTCGCGCACCACGAGGTGGGCCGCCAGATCACGGGTGGTCCAGCCCTCGCACAGCGTCGGGGCGTCGGGGCCCGCGTTCTCCAAGAGATCGGCGAGGAGCAGGCGTTCGCGCTTCGCGTGAGTGGACATACCGCCCACCCTACGGCCGACGCCCGCCGCCCGCCATGAGAAGTGCGCCGCGGGATGCGGTATCCGGCCTGATCCGGACGACGGGCCCTACTCCGGTATGGGCTCGCGCATCTTGGCGCCGTCCTTGCCCGTGCTCACCGTCAGCGCGCACGAGACCCGGTCCTTGCCGTGCTCCGTATAGGTGCCCAGGGCCGGGTAGAGCGCGTAGTAGTAGTACACCCGGCCATCGTTCGGGACGCTCTCCAGCCGCTTCTCGGCGTCCGTCGCGCACAGCGAGAGCGACTTGCGCTGGATCGCCTTCTCGGAGGAGAACTTCCCGGTCAGCGTCTCGTTGGTGATGATCTCGCCGTCGTGCGCGCTGTCGCACGAGCGCTTCTCGATCTTCGTCACGCTGCTGTCCATCGCCGGGTGGTCGAAGCAGGTGCCCGGCTTGAGCACGGCGTACGGCATCTTGCCGGGCCCGGAGGAGTCGGGGGACGGGGCGGACGACTGGTCGTCCCCGCCGCCCAGCGGCGCGCCCTCGCCCGGGTCCTCCTTGCCCGCCGGGGCGGACGCCGCGCCCGAGGGCGACGAGAGGGGGCGGTCCGAGGCGCTGGGGGCACCGGCCGCCTTGCCGTCGCTGTCGCCGCCACCGTCGTCATCCTGCGAGCCGAGGAAAGCCACACCGGCGACCACCGCCAGGCCCACCACCACACCGGTCACGAGCCCCGCGGTCCGGTTACGGCGCGGGGGCGGCGGGGGAGGCGGGGGCGGTCCGAAGCCGCCGTGCGGCGCGGGCGGACCGGGCCGGCCCATCGGAGCCGGGGCCAGAGCCGGATCGATCGGTGGCCCGAAGCCCCCCTGCGGCGGCGGCGACTGTGGCGGTCGCGGCGGCTGCTGCCGCGGCTCCTGCGGTGACTGCTGTGGTTCCTGCTGCGGCTGCGGCGGCGGACCAAACCCCCCGCCGTTTCCAGGCCGGTTGGGGTCATGCGACGGCGGCGGAAACGTCATGCCCGAAGCATGCCCCATCGCCCCCGTCCCCCGACCATCGGGCCCGGCCATTTCAGCAGGCGGGAGGATCACTCGGCGGGGCGTGCAGAATGGTCGCATGACCGGCTCCGAACGCCCCTCCGCCCTCGACCCGGCCATCGCCGCCCGCCTCAAGCGCGGTGCCGACGGCCTCGTCCCCGCCATCGCCCAGCAGTACGACACCGGCGAGGTGCTGATGCTCGGCTGGATGGACGACGAGGCGCTGCACCGCACCCTCACCACCGGCCGCTGCACCTACTGGAGCCGCAGCCGCCGGGAGTACTGGGTCAAGGGGGACACTTCGGGCCACATCCAGCAGGTCAAGTCCGTCGCGCTCGACTGCGACGGCGACACCGTGCTCGTCCGGGTCGACCAGACCGGTGCCGCCTGCCACACCGGCGACCGCACCTGCTTCGACGCCGACGTCCTCCCCCTGCACGACCAGCCCGCCGACTAGGGCTTTCACCAGAGCTTTGAACTAGAGCTTCGACCAGACCTTCGCGCAAGATCGCCCACTAGGCTCCCCGCCATGACCCAGGACGCTGCCACGATGGACCTCGACACCTTCCGCAAGCTGGCGGCCGACCGCCGTGTCATCCCCGTCACGCGCAAGCTGCTCGCGGACGGCGACACTCCGGTGGGCCTCTACCGCAAACTCGCCGCCGAGCGCCCCGGCACGTTCCTGCTGGAATCCGCCGAGAACGGCCGCTCCTGGTCCCGCTACTCCTTCGTCGGCGTCCGCAGCGCCGCGACCCTCACCGAGCGCGACGGCCGCACCCACTGGCTGGGCACCCCGCCCGTCGGCGTCCCCACCGAGGGGGACCCGCTCGCCGCCCTGCGCGCCACGGTCGAAACCCTGCACACCCCGCGTGACCTGAGCGGCCTCGCCCAGCTGCCGCCCTTCACCGGCGGCATGGTCGGCTACCTCGGCTACGACGTCGTCCGCCGCCTGGAGAAGGTCGGCGAGCACACGCGGGACGATCTGCGGCTCCCCGAGCTGACCATGCTGCTCACCTCGGATCTCGCCGTCCTCGACCACTGGGACGGCACCGTCCTGCTGATCGCCAACGCGATCAACCACAACGACCTCGACACCGGCGTGGACGAGGCGTACGCGGACGCCGTGGCCCGGCTCGACGCGATGGCCGCCGACCTCGAACGCCCCGTGCCCACCGACCCCACCGCCCTGCCGCCCTCCGAAGTGCCCGAGTACACCGCGCTGTGGGGCGGCCCGGACTTCAAGACGGCCGTCGACGACATCAAGGAGCGCATCCGCGCGGGCGAGGCCTTCCAGGTCGTCCCCTCGCAGCGCTTCGAGACGCCCTGCTCGGCCAGCGCGCTCGACGTCTACCGGGTCCTGCGGGCCACCAACCCCAGCCCCTATATGTATCTCTTCCGCTTCGAGGGCTTCGACGTGGTGGGCTCCAGCCCCGAGGCGCTGGTCAAGGTCGAGGACGGCGGCGCGATGGTGCACCCCATCGCCGGGACCCGGCCCCGCGGCGCCACCCCGCAGGAGGACAACGCCCTCGCCGAGGAGCTGATGGCCGACCCCAAGGAGCGGGCCGAACACCTGATGCTCGTCGACCTCGGCCGCAACGACCTGGGGCGGGTGTGCGAGCCCGGCAGCGTCGAGGTGGTCGACTTCATGTCGGTCGAGCGCTACAGCCATGTCATGCACATCGTCTCCACCGTCACCGGGAAGCTCGCGGAGGGGCGTACCGCCTTCGACGTCCTCACCGCCTGCTTCCCCGCCGGGACCCTCTCCGGCGCCCCCAAGCCGCGCGCGCTGCAGATCATCGAGGAGCTGGAGCCGAGCCGCCGAGGGCTGTACGGCGGCTGCGTCGGCTACCTCGACTTCGCGGGCGACTCCGACACCGCCATCGCCATCCGCACCGCGCTGCTGCGCGAGGGCACGGCCTACGTCCAGGCCGGGGCCGGTGTCGTCGCCGACTCCGATCCGGTCGCCGAGGACGCGGAGTGCCGCAACAAGGCGGCGGCGGTGCTGCGCGCGGTGCACTCGGCGAACCGGCTGAAGCGCTAGCGGGGCGGAGCGGGGTTCCCGCGCGGCCCTCGGGCGGGCGTGTGTTCGGCGTGGGGGATAGTGGTAGGCGTGAGTGCAGCAGCCGTACCCCCGCCCCGGGCCGAGAACGAGCCCTCCGCCCCCGCAGCCCCCGCCGCGCGCGGCCGCCGAGCGGCACGCGGCAGCCTCGCCGTCGCGCTGCTGTGCGGTGCGCTCGGCGCGGCGCTCGTCCTCCTCGCCACCAGCCGCAAATGGGCCGAGGGCACGGCCAGCGTCGCCCAGGGCTCCCTGTCGCAG
The DNA here is from genome assembly GCF_040629205.1 of Streptomyces sp. NPDC005962. Classification (NCBI taxonomy): domain Bacteria; kingdom Bacillati; phylum Actinomycetota; class Actinomycetes; order Kitasatosporales; family Streptomycetaceae; genus Streptomyces; species Streptomyces sp. NPDC005962. The sequence goes on from NZ_JBEXVE010000037.1 coordinate 50,321, forward strand.
AGCGCCAACGGCGACGACATCACCGGGCTGCCCGGCGCGCTGGCCGTCGTCGGCCTGGCCGCGCTCGTGGCCGTCTTCGCCGTACGCCGAGTCGGCCGCGTCGTCGTCTCCCTGCTGCTCGCCCTCAGCGGTACGGGCATCGCCGTCAGCGCCGCCCTCGGGGCCACCGACAAGGCGGCGCTCAAGGAGAAGGCGTCCAAGGTGACCGGCGTGGCGGGCAGCGCCATCCACGACGTGTCGTACACCCCCTGGCCATGGGTCGCCCTGGTGGGCGGTGTGCTGCTGCTGCTCGCGGGCGTGCTCGCGCTGGCGTACGGGCGCCACTGGCCCGCCATGTCCGGCCGGTACGAGCGCCCCGGTGCCGAGGGCCGGAGCGCCGCGCGCCGCACCCCCGCGGCGCCCGACCCGGACCGCCCCGAGGAGCTGTGGAAGGCCCTGGACCGCGGCGAGGACCCGACGGTTTCGCGGTAGGACACGGGGTGAATGCCGGACAGACGCCGGGGCAGGCACCCCCGCTCAAGGGCGCGTCCGGCATCGGGGACAATGGCGGGGGAGCTTCGCCCCGCGCGCCCGCACCAGGCGCTGTGTAGAGCTACGAGGAGAATTCATGTCCAACGCCCACGGGCACACTCCGGCCGCCTGGACCGGTGTCGTCATCGTCGTCATCGGCAGCTGCGTCGCCGGAGCGTTCACCGTCCTGGCGAACCCGCTCGGCTTCTGGGCGGGCATGGTCATCGCCGGCCTCGGTGGCTTCGTCACCCTGGGCATGCGCGCGGCCGGGCTCGGCGCCCCGAAGGCGAAGCCGCTGCGGATGGTGGGGGAGAAGCAGATCCAGACCCAGGAGTGAGCCGGGGCGCGGCGCGGGGCCGGTGCCGATGACCCGTACGGGTCCGCGGGCACGGCCCTGAGCCGCGCCTTCGTGGTTTCCCGGGGAGACTCGGCGATGTGGCCCCGTCTCCTGCCGCGCGTCGGCTCCTCGCTCCCGTGAGCGTGCTCCTCGGCGTCGTCGCGGCCTTCGGGTACGTCGGCGCCGTCGATCCCCATCAGCCCGGCCACTACCCCGTCTGCCCGCTGTTCCGGCTGACCGGGCTGTACTGCCCGGGGTGCGGCGGGCTGCGCAGCGCCCATGAGCTGGCCCACGGCGAGCTGCTGCGGGCGCTGGGGGACAACGCGCTGGTCGTGGCGGGCGGCGGTGTGTTCTGCGTGGTGTGGGCGGTGTGGTGCGTCCGGGCTCTGGGGTGGCGGTGGCCCGGTCCGGGGCCGCGGTGGCCCGATCGGCGGAGACCGGCATGGCGGGCATGGCAGGCGTGGCAGCCATGGCACGGCTGGGTGATCGGGGGTGCCGTTCTTGCTTTCACCGTCATCCGGAATTTCCCCTTCGGGGGACTACTGGCACCCTGATCGTTGTTGACTATGACGTTGTGTACGACCACGTGGTGGGACGCGGCGTCAACCGGATGCGGGACCTCGGTCCTTTGACAGCTACCATCGCATTCGACCAGAAGCTCCATCCCCGTCCCGGAAGGGGGCCGCTCGCGTGAGTGTGCTCGACGAGATCATCGAGGGTGTCCGTGCCGACCTCGCGGAGCGGCAGGCGCGCGTCACCCTCGACGAGCTCAAGGAGCGGGCGGCCAAGGCCCAGCCGGCGAAGGACGGGGTGGCGGCGCTCAAGGGCGACAGCGTCAAGGTGATCTGCGAGGTCAAGCGGTCCAGCCCGTCCAAGGGCGCGCTCGCCGCGATCGCCGACCCGGCCGCGCTCGCCGCCGACTACGAGGCGGGCGGCGCGTCCGTCATCAGCGTGCTCACCGAGCAGCGGCGCTTCGGCGGATCGCTGGCCGACCTGGAGGCCGTCCGGGCCAAGGTCGACATCCCGGTGCTGCGCAAGGACTTCATCGTCACCTCCTACCAGCTGTGGGAGGCGCGGGCGTACGGCGCCGACGTGGTGCTGCTGATCGTCGCCGCGCTGCCCCAGGAGGCGCTGGTCTCGCTGATCGAGCGGGCCGAGTCGATCGGGCTGACCCCGCTGATCGAGGTGCACGACGAGGAGGAGGCCGAGCGGGCCGTGGCCGCCGGAGCGCGGCTGATCGGCGTCAACGCGCGGAACCTCAAGACCCTCGAAGTGGACCGGGGGAACTTCGCGCGGGTCGCGCCGGAGATCCCGGACCACATCGTCAAGATCGCGGAATCGGGTGTGCGCGGACCGCATGACCTGATCGCCTACGCGAACGAAGGCGCGGACGCGGTGCTCGTGGGCGAGTCCCTGGTGACGGGGCGCGACCCGAAGGGCGCGGTCGCCGATCTGGTGGCGGCCGGTGCCCATCCGGCGCTGCGGCACGGGCGGGACTGAGCGGACCATGGACGTGTACGCGCGCCTGGCGCGGGGGTGCCGCCCCCGGGGCTGCCGCGCACCCGCCCGGCGGGTGCGCGGGCGTCGCGTGCGTTACCACATCGGATGCGAGCCGGGGCAGGTCAACGGGCGCCGATGGCGTTGACGGTGGGGTGTCGCCGGGCGCGCCGCGTGCGCTGACCGTGCGTGTGTCGTCGCGCCGACCGTGTGTCCTCGCCGCGCCGACCGTGCGTTGTCGCATGCGCTGACCGGGCGAAGTCCCCACCCGTCTCGTCGGCGGCCACCGGCCGGTGGTGCGTTCCGTTCATCAAGACTTCGCGGAGTACGTCTGATGTCCTCTGATTTCTTCATTCCGGACCCTGAGGGTCAGGTCCCCAGTACCGAGGGGTATTTCGGTGCGTTCGGCGGCAAGTTCATCCCCGAGGCGCTCGTCGCCGCGGTCGATGAGGTCGCCGCGGAGTACGAGAAGGCGAAGACCGACCCGGCCTTCGCCGCCGAGCTCGAGGATCTGCTGGTCAACTACACGGGGCGGCCCAGCGCCCTGACCGAGGTGCCGCGGTTCGCCGAGCACGCCGGGGGTGCGCGGGTCTTCCTGAAGCGGGAGGACCTGAACCACACCGGCTCGCACAAGATCAACAACGTGCTGGGGCAGGCCCTGCTCACCAAGCGCATGGGCAAGACCCGGGTCATCGCCGAGACCGGCGCGGGCCAGCACGGAGTGGCCACGGCGACCGCGTGCGCCCTGTTCGGCCTTGAGTGCACGATCTACATGGGCGAGATCGACACCGAGCGGCAGGCGCTCAACGTGGCGCGGATGCGGATGCTGGGCGCCGAGGTCATCGCCGTGAAGTCCGGCAGCCGGACGCTGAAGGACGCCATCAACGAGGCGTTCCGCGACTGGGTCGCCAATGTGGACCGCACCCACTATCTGTTCGGCACGGTGGCCGGGCCGCATCCGTTCCCGGCGCTGGTGCGGGACTTCCACCGGGTGATCGGCGTGGAGGCGCGGCGGCAGATCCTGGAGCGGACCGGGCGGCTGCCGGACGCGGTGGCGGCGTGCGTGGGCGGCGGGTCCAACGCGATCGGGCTGTTCCACGCGTTCCTGGGGGACGAGGCCGTACGGCTCGTCGGGTTCGAGCCCGCCGGGCACGGTGTGGAGACCGGCGAGCACGCCGCGACGCTGAGCCACGGCGAGCCCGGGATTCTGCACGGGTCGCGCTCGTACGTGCTGCAGGACGACGAAGGACAGATCACCGAGCCGTACTCGATCTCGGCCGGGCTGGACTACCCCGGCGTCGGGCCGGAGCACGCGTATCTGAAGGACGTCGGGCGGGCCGAGTACCGGGCCGTCACGGACGACGAGGCGATGCGGGCGCTGCGGCTGCTGTCGCAGACCGAGGGGATCATCCCGGCGATCGAGAGCGCGCACGCGCTGGCCGGGGCGCTGGACCTCGGGCGGGAGCTGGGCACCGACGGACTGATCGTGGTGAATCTGTCCGGGCGCGGTGACAAGGACATGGACACCGCGGCGCGGTATTTCGGGCTGTACGACGAGGGAGCCAAGTGATGGCCGGGAATCTGGAGCTGCTGGGGTCCGTACTGGCCAAGGCCAAGGACGAGGGGCGCTCCGCGCTCGTCGGATATCTGCCCGCCGGTTTCCCGTCCGTGGACGGCGGCGTGGCGGCGATGACGGCCATGATCGAGGGCGGCTGTGACGTCGTCGAGGTCGGGCTGCCGCACAGCGACCCGGTGCTGGACGGGCCGGTGATCCAGACCGCGGACGACATCGCCCTGCGGGGCGGGGTCCGGATTCGCGATGTGATCCGTACGGTCGGCGAGGTGCACGCGGCCACCGGTGCGCCGATCCTGTGCATGACCTACTGGAACCCCGTCGACCGGTACGGCGTCGAGCGGTTCGCCGCGGAGCTGGCCGAGGCCGGGGGCGCCGGGTGCATCCTGCCGGACCTGCCGGTCGAGGAGTCCGCGGTGTGGCGGAAGGCCGCCGAGCAGCACGGGCTGGCGACGGTCTTCGTCGTCGCGCCGAGCAGCCGGGACGAGCGGCTGGCGAAGATCACGGCGGCGGGCAGCGGTTTCGTCTACGCCGCGTCGCTGATGGGCGTCACCGGAACGAGGGAATCGGTGGGACAGGAGGCGCGCGAGCTGGTCACGCGCACCCGTGCGACCACCACCCTGCCGGTGTGCGTGGGGCTTGGGGTGTCGAACGCGGTGCAGGCGGCCGAGGTCGCCCAGTTCGCGGACGGCGTCATCGTGGGGTCGGCCTTTGTGAAGCGGCTGCTGGACGCCGAGAGCCCGGAGGCCGGGCTGGAGGGCGTGCGCCGGCTCGCGGGCGAGCTGGTGGAGGGCATCCGGGGCGCGCGTCAGGTCGCCTCCTAGGTCGCCTTCCAGGTCGCTCGTTAGCTCGTTAGAGGGAATACGGAGCGGAGGGGCTGAGCGGTGCCCCTCCGCGTCGTTATGCGAGGGCGTGAGCCAGAAAAACCGTGAGGGAAAGCGCAGCGCCCGGGAGCGACTGCGGGAACAGCGCGAGAAGGACATGGCGCGCGGCAAGCGGAAGCGGACGCTGGGCGTGGTCGGGGCGGTGGTCGCCGTTCTCGCGGTGGCCGGCGGCGTGGGCGTGTTCGCGACCAAGGCCAATCAGGACTCGGGCAAGTCGGGCAGCTCCGCCGAGCCGCCGCGCGGCGCGACGGGGAAGGGCGACCTGGTCGTTCCGGCCGGGAAGCGCGGCGCCCCGGCCACGCTGACCGTCTACGAGGACTTCCGCTGCCCCGGCTGCAAGCAGTTCGAGGACGTCTTCCACCGGACCGTGAACCAGCTGGAGGACCGCGGCCGGATGCGGGTGGAATACCACGTCGTCGCCATCATCGACGGCAATCTGGGCGGCACCGGTTCGGTGCGCGCGGGGAACGCGGCCGCCTGCGCCCAGGACGCGGGGAAGTTCCGCGCCTACCACGACGTGCTCTTCCGGAACCAGCCGGAGGAGACCCGGGACGCCTACGCGAAGAACGCCCGGCTGATCCGGCTGGCGGACAAGGTCCCCGGGCTGAACACGGCGGCGTTCCGTAAGTGCGTCGAGGACGGCCGGCACGACGGCTGGGTCAGGAAGTCCCACGCCGACTTCAACCGATCCGGTTTCGCCTCGACGCCGACCGTGCTGCTCGACGGGAAGTCGATTTACGGTCCGAAGACGCCACTGTCGAACAACAAGCTGAAGCGACTGGTCGCGGCGGCGGCGAGGGGCTGAGACCCGTTATCCACACGTTGTGCCGGGCAGTTGCCGCATCCACCGCCCGGCACGGTAGCGTCGACCCTGTCATGGAACTCGCTTACATTCCCAGCCCGTCCTCCGGCGTGATCTACCTCGGTCCGATCCCGTTGCGCGGCTACGCGTTCTGCATCATCATCGGCGTCTTCGTGGCCGTCTGGCTCGGCGGGCGGCGCTGGGTCGCCCGCGGCGGCCAGGTCGGCACCGTTGCCGACATCGCCGTGTGGGCGGTGCCCTTCGGCCTGGTGGGAGGTCGGCTCTACCACGTCATCACCGACTACGAGCTGTACTTCACCGACGGCCAGAACTGGGTCGACGCCTTCAAGATCTGGCAGGGCGGCCTGGGGATCTGGGGGGCCATCGCGCTCGGCGCGGTGGGTGCCTGGATCGGCTGCCGCCGCCGGGGAATCCCGCTCCCGGCGTACGCGGACGCGATCGCGCCCGGTATCGCCTTCGCCCAGGCGATCGGCCGCTGGGGCAACTGGTTCAACCAGGAGCTGTACGGCAAGCCGACCACGCTGCCGTGGGCGCTGAAGATCGACGCCGACCCGGACATCGGGCGCGTCGCCGGTACGTACCACCCGACGTTCCTGTACGAGTCGCTGTGGTGCGTCGGCGTGGCGCTGCTGGTGATGTGGGCGGACCGCCGCTTCAAGCTGGGCCATGGCCGGGCGTTCGCCCTCTACGTGGCTGCCTACACCGTCGGGCGCTTCTGGACCGAATACCTTCGGGTGGACGACGCCCACCACTTCCTGGGGCTGCGGCTCAACGGCTGGACGTCGATCGTCGTCTTCCTGGCGGCGGTGGCGTACCTGGTGATCTCCGCGAAGAAGGCCCCGGGCCGGGAAGAGGTCGTCGAGCCGGTACCGGTGGAGGACGGCCCGGCGGCGGAGGACGGCCCCGCGGTGGCGGCGGCCGAAAGTGAGAACGAGGCCGACAGCGAGGCCGAGGCCGAGGTCGGCGAGGCCGGCGGGGACGAGCCGAAGGCGAAGGCTTCCGCCGAGCCGGAGGCGACCAAGAAACCCTGACGCATACGACCGAAGAGGCCGCCGGAACCATCGAGTTTCGGCGGCCTCTTTACGTTTCCGCAGGTCAGGCGGGTAAGTTCGGCCTTCCTTGCTGGCGGGACAGGGGATCGCGTGTCTACCTTCGAGTCATTGGGGTGCGGGCGGCAGGTCCGCGCCCGCGAAGGGAGCACGTAGACACATGTCCGTCATCGACACCATCGAGTCACCGCATATCGCACACCGCGACAACCACACCCACCGCGATGTGAACGGCGGCTGGCTGCGTCCGGCCGTCTTCGGGGCCATGGACGGGCTGGTCTCCAACCTCGCGCTGATGACCGGCGTCGCGGGCGGGGCCGTGGACCGGCAGACCATCGTGATCACCGGGCTGGCGGGGCTCGCCGCCGGTGCGTTCTCGATGGCGGCCGGTGAGTACACCTCCGTCGCCTCCCAGCGCGAGCTGGTCGAGGCCGAGCTGGAGGTCGAGCGGCGTGAGCTGCGCAAGCATCCGGCGGACGAGATGGCGGAGCTGGCCGCGCTGTACGAGTCGCGGGGCGTGAAGCCGGCGCTGGCCCGCGAGGTGGCCGCGCAGCTGTCGAAGGACCCGGAGCAGGCGCTGGAGATACACGCCCGCGAGGAGCTGGGCGTGGACCCGGACGATCTGCCGTCGCCGCTGGTCGCCGCGGTGTCCTCGTTCGGTTCGTTCGCCCTGGGCGCGCTGCTGCCGGTGCTGCCGTATCTGCTGGGCGCGGTGGCCATGTGGCCGGCGGTGCTGCTGGCGCTGGTGGGGCTGTTCGCCTGCGGTGCGGTGGTGGCCCGGGTGACGGCCCGGTCCTGGTGGTACAGCGGACTGCGGCAGCTCGCGCTGGGTGGTGCGGCGGCGGGTGTGACCTACGCCCTGGGCGTCTTCTTCGGTACGGCCGTAGGCTGACCTCTCCTACGGCTTCTCCCCACGGCCTCTCGTGCGCCCTCCCATGCGAGTAACCGCATAACTACGCTGTTACTCGGCGGTTTCGATCCGTTTACAGCGGGCATAAAGCCGAAGCGCTCGGGCAATGTAGCCCGCTTCGCGCCGGGGCGACGGTGGCCGATCCGTCCCCATCGCCCGACATCACCCCGTGCAGGGGTGTCCGCATGGTGAAACGGAATATCCACTTCCCGAGAACCACCTCATCATGTAACCTGCACGAAATTCTCGCGGAGGGCCAACGTCGTCCCTCGGCACACGCAAAATGCCATGACGACGACGGGAGAGCCGATGCGTTCCGCATCCCACCCCGCCCGCCAGGGGATGTACGACCCGCGCAATGAGCACGACGCCTGTGGCGTCGGCTTCGTGGCGACCCTCACCGGCGAGGCCAGCCACCAGCTCGTTGAGCAGGCTCTCACCGTACTGAGGAACCTGGAGCACCGCGGGGCCACCGGCTCCGAGCCCGACTCGGGCGACGGCGCGGGCATCCTCGTACAGGTCCCGGACGCCTTCCTGCGGGACGTGACCGACTTCGATCTTCCCGAGGCCGGTTCGTACGCCGTGGGTATCGCGTTCCTCCCCGAGAGCGAGGACGACGCGGCCGCGGAGCACATCGAGCGGATCGCCGCCGAGGAGGAACTGACCGTCCTCGGCTGGCGCGCGGTACCGGTCGCGCCCGAGCTGCTGGGCAACGGCGCCCGCGCCACCATGCCCGCCTTCCGCCAGCTGTTCGTCGCGGACGGCACCAGCGACGGCCTGGCCCTGGACCGCAAGGCGTTCGTGCTGCGCAAGCGCGCCGAGCGCGAGGCGGGTGTGTACTTCCCGTCGCTGTCCTCCCGCACCCTCGTATACAAGGGCATGCTGACCACCGGTCAGCTGGAGCCGTTCTTCCCGGATCTGTCCGACCGCCGGTTCGCCACCGCGATCTCGCTGGTCCACTCCCGGTTCTCCACGAACACCTTCCCGAGCTGGCCGCTGGCCCACCCGTACCGCTTCGTCGCCCACAACGGCGAGATCAACACGGTCAAGGGTAACCGCAACTGGATGCGGGCACGCGAATCCCAGCTGGTCAGCGACCTGTTCGGGGAGAAGGGGCTGGACCGGATCTTCCCGCTCTGCACCCCGGACGCCTCCGACTCCGCGACCTTCGACGAGGTGCTGGAGCTGCTGCACCTCGGCGGCCGCTCGCTGCCGCACTCGGTGCTGATGATGGTCCCCGAGGCGTGGGAGAACCACCCCTCGATGGACGCGACCCGGCGCGCCTTCTACCAGTACCACTCCACGATGATGGAGCCCTGGGACGGCCCGGCCTGTGTCACCTTCACCGACGGCACCCAGGTCGGCGCCGTGCTGGACCGCAACGGTCTGCGGCCGGGGCGCTACTGGGTCACCGACGACGGGCTCGTCGTGCTGTCCTCCGAGGTCGGCGTCCTGGACATCGACCCCGCCCGGGTGGTCCGCAAGGGCCGGCTGCAGCCGGGCCGGATGTTCCTGGTGGACACCGCCGAGCACCGGATCATCGAGGACGACGAGATCAAGGCCGAGCTGGCCACCGAGCAGCCGTACGGCGACTGGCTGGAGGCCGGGCTCATCGACCTGGCGGACCTGCCCGAGCGTGAGCACATCGTGCACACCCACGCCTCGGTCACCCGCCGCCAGCAGACCTTCGGCTACACCGAGGAGGAGCTGCGGGTCCTGCTCGCGCCGATGGCCAAGGCCGGCGCCGAGCCGATCGGCTCGATGGGCACCGACTCGCCGATCGCCGCGCTCTCCGAGCGGCCGCGGCTGCTGTTCGACTACTTCACCCAGCTGTTCGCGCAGGTCACGAACCCGCCGCTGGACGCGATCCGCGAAGAGCTGGTCACCTCGCTGATCTCCTCGCTGGGCCCGCAGGGCAACCTGCTGGAGCCGACCTCGGCCTCCTGTCGCAGCGTCAGCCTGCCCTTCCCGGTGATCGACAACGATGAGCTGGCCAAGCTCATCCACATCAACGCCGACGGCGACATGCCGGGGCTCAAGGCCGCCAACCTCTCCGGTCTCTACCGGGTCGGCGGCGGCGGGGACGCGCTCGCCGCGCGGCTGGCCGAGATCTGCGCCGAGGCGGACGCCGCCATCGAGGACGGCGCCCGGCTGATCGTGCTCTCCGACCGCCACTCGGACGCCGAGCACGCGCCGATCCCCTCCCTGCTGCTCACCTCCGCCGTCCACCACCACCTCATCGGCACCAAGCAGCGCACCCAGGTGGGGCTGCTGGTCGAGGCGGGCGACGTCCGCGAGGTGCACCATGTCGCGCTGCTGATCGGCTACGGCGCCGCGGCCGTCAACCCGTACCTGGCGATGGAGTCGGTCGAGGACCTGGTCCGGGCCGGAACGTTCCTCCCGGGCATGGAGGGCGAGACCGCGATCAAGAACCTGATCAAGGCGCTCGGCAAGGGCGTCCTGAAGGTGATGTCCAAGATGGGCATCTCCACCGTGGCCTCCTACCGCGGCGCCCAGGTCTTCGAGGCCGTCGGTCTCGACGAGTCCTTCGTGGACTCCTACTTCCACGGCACCACCACCAAGATCGGTGGCGCGGGCCTGGACATCGTCGCCAAGGAGGTCGCCGCCCGGCACGCCAAGGCGTACCCGGCCACCGGCATCCCCTCCGCGCACCGCGCGCTGGACATCGGCGGCGAGTACCAGTGGCGCCGCGAGGGCGAGCCGCACCTGTTCGACCCGGAGACGGTCTTCCGGCTCCAGCACTCCACCCGCGCGCGCCGCTACGACATCTTCAAGAAGTACACCGAGCGGGTGAACGAGCAGTCCGAGCGGCTGATGACGCTGCGCGGCCTGTTCAACTTCAAGGACGGTGAGCGGCCCTCGATCCCGATCGAGGAGGTCGAGTCGGTCGAGGAGATCGTCAAGCGGTTCTCGACCGGCGCCATGTCGTACGGCTCCATCTCCCAGGAGGCGCACGAGACGCTGGCCATCGCCATGAACCAGCTGGGCGGTAAGTCCAACACCGGTGAGGGCGGCGAGGACTCGGACCGGCTGCACGACCCGGCGCGGCGCTCCTCCATCAAGCAGGTCGCCTCCGGCCGCTTCGGCGTGACCAGTGAATACCTGGTCAACTCCGATGACATCCAGATCAAGATGGCGCAGGGCGCCAAGCCCGGCGAGGGCGGCCAGCTGCCCGGCCACAAGGTGTACCCGTGGGTGGCCAAGACCCGGCACTCGACGCCCGGCGTCGGCCTGATCTCCCCGCCGCCGCACCACGACATCTACTCCATCGAGGACCTCGCCCAGCTGATCCACGACCTGAAGAACGCCAACCCCAAGGCGCGTATTCACGTCAAGCTGGTCTCCGAGGTCGGCGTCGGCACCGTCGCCGCGGGTGTCTCCAAGGCGCACGCCGATGTCGTACTGATCTCCGGCCACGACGGCGGCACCGGCGCCTCGCCGCTCACCTCGCTCAAGCACGCGGGCGGCCCCTGGGAGCTGGGCCTCGCCGAGACCCAGCAGACGCTGCTGCTCAACGGGTTGCGCGACCGCATCGTCGTGCAGACCGACGGCCAGCTCAAGACCGGCCGCGACGTGGTGATCGCCGCGCTGCTCGGCGCCGAGGAGTTCGGCTTCGCGACCGCGCCGCTGGTCGTCTCCGGCTGCGTCATGATGCGCGTATGCCACCTGGACACCTGCCCGGTCGGCATCGCCACCCAGAACCCGGTGCTGCGCGAGCGCTACAACGGCCAGGCCGAGTACGTGGTCAACTTCTTCCAGTTCATCGCCGAGGAGGTCCGCGAACTCCTCGCCGAGCTGGGCTTCCGTACGCTGGACGAGGCCATCGGCCGCGCCGAGCTGCTGGACACCAGCCAGGCCGTGCAGCACTGGAAGGCGCAGGGTCTGGACCTCGCCCCGCTGCTCTACGTCCCCGAGCTGCCGGACGGCGCCGTCCGCCACCAGATGATCGAGCAGGACCACGGTCTGGCGAAGGCCCTGGACAACGAGCTGATCAAGCTCGCGGCGGACGCGCTGAACGCCGACTCCGCCGAGGCCGCCCAGCCGGTCCGGGCCCAGGTCGCGATCCGCAACATCAACCGGACCGTCGGCACGATGCTCGGCCACGAGGTGACACGGAAGTTCGGCGGCGCGGGCCTGCCCGACGACACCATCGACATCACCTTCACCGGCTCGGCCGGTCAGTCCTTCGGCGCGTTCTCGCCCCGCGGCGTCACGCTGCGGCTGGAGGGCGACGCCAACGACTACGTCGGCAAGGGCCTCTCCGGCGGCCGCGTCATCGTCCGCCCGGACCGGGGCGCCGACCACCTCGCCGAGTACTCCACCATCGCGGGCAACACCCTCGCCTACGGTGCGACCGGCGGCGAGATGTATCTGCGCGGCAAGGTCGGCGAGCGGTTCTGCGTCCGCAACTCGGGCGCGACCGTGGTCTCCGAGGGCGTGGGCGACCACGGCTGCGAGTACATGACCGGCGGCCAGGCCATCGTCCTCGGCCCGACCGGGCGCAACTTCGCGGCCGGGATGTCCGGTGGCGTCGCGTACGTCATCGACCTCGACCGGGACAACGTCAACGGCGCTCTCCTCGACGCCGTCGGTGAGCTGGACGACACCGACAAGCAGGCGCTGCACGACGCCGTGCGCCGCCACCAGGAGGAGACCGGCTCCACCGTCGCGGCCGCGCTGCTCGACGACTGGGACCGCGCCCTCGCCCGCTTCAGCAAGATCATCCCCGCTACGTACCAGGCCGTGCTCGCCGCCAAGGACGCCGCCGAGCGAGCCGGACTCTCCGAGTCCGAGACCCACGAGAAGATGATGGAGGCGGCGACCAATGGCTGACCCCAAGGGCTTCCTGACCACCGACCGTGAGGTGGCCGAGACCCGTCCGGTGGACGAGCGGGTCAAGGACTGGAACGAGGTCTACGTCCCCGGCTCGCTGCTGCCGATCATCAGCAAGCAGGCCGGCCGGTGCATGGACTGCGGCATCCCGTTCTGCCACAACGGCTGTCCGCTCGGAAACCTCATCCCCGAGTGGAACGACTACGCCTACCGCCAGGACTGGCGCGAGGCCAGCGAGCGGCTGCACGCGACCAACAACTTCCCGGAGTTCACCGGGCGGCTGTGCCCCGCCCCGTGCGAGTCCGCGTGTGTCCTCGGCATCAACCAGCCCGCGGTGACCATCAAGAACGTCGAGGTCACCATCATCGACAAGGCGTGGGACTCGGGCGACGTCACCCCGCAGCCCCCCGAGCGGCTCAGCGGCAAGACCGTCGCCGTCATCGGCTCGGGCCCGGCCGGGCTCGCCGCCGCCCAGCAGCTGACCCGCGCCGGACACACGGTGGCTGTCTACGAGCGGGCCGACCGCATCGGCGGGCTGCTGCGCTACGGCATCCCCGAGTTCAAGATGGAGAAGCGGCACATCAACCGCCGCATCGAGCAGATGCGCGCGGAGGGCACCAAGTTCCGCACCGAGACCGAGATCGGGCGCGACATCGACGCGGCCAAGCTGCGCAAGCGGTACGACGCGGTCGTCATCGCGGCCGGTGCCACCACCTCCCGCGACCTGCCCGCCCCGGGCCGCGAGCTGAACGGCATCCACTTCGCGATGGAGTACCTGCCGCTCGCCAACAAGGTGCAGGAGGGCGACCTGACGGCGCCCCCCATCAGCGCCGAGGGCAAGCACGTCGTGGTGATCGGCGGCGGCGACACCGGCGCCGACTGCGTCGGCACCGCCCACCGGCAGGGCGCCGCCTCCGTCACCCAGCTGGAGATCATGCCCAAGCCGGGCGAGGACCGCGCGCCGGGCCAGCCCTGGCCCACCTTCCCGATGCTCTACAAGGTCACCTCCGCGCACGAGGAGGGCGGCGAGCGGGTCTACTCCGTCTCCACCACCCACTTCGAGGGCGACGAGGACGGCAACGTCCAGTGGCTGCACCTGATCGAGGTGGAGTTCAAGGACGGCAAGCTGGAGCAGAAGCCGGGCACCGAGCGCAAGATCCCGGCCCAGCTGGTCACCCTGGCCATGGGCTTCACCGGCACCGACCGGGCGAACGGCCTCGTCGAGCAGTTCGGCCTGGAGCTGGACGAGCGCGGCAATGTCGCCCGCGACGCCGACTTCGCCACCAACGTCACCGGCGTCTACGTCGCCGGTGACGCGGGCCGCGGCCAGTCGCTGATCGTCTGGGCCATCGCCGAGGGCCGCTCCGCGGCGCGCGGCGTGGACCGCTACCTGGCCGGGGCCAGCGCCCTGCCCGCCCCGATCCGCCCCACCGACCGGTCCCTCATGGTCTGACCCTTCCACCGGTCCGACACCCGGAACTCCGTCCGTACAACGGCGTACGGACCGGCCGCGCGGCGCCCTCCCCCACCCGACCGGGGGCGGGCGCCGCGTGGCGTTCCCGACCGCTTCAGCCTTCGGGGGAGTCCTCCACCAGCCGGGCGGGGAAGCCGCCGGTGGCGATCGGGCCCCAGCGTTCGGGGGTGACCCGGATCAGGGACTTGCCCTGCTTGCGCATGGCCGAGCGGTACTCGTCCCAGTCGGGGTGCTCACCGGCGATGTTGCGGTAGTACTCGACGAGCGGTTCGACCGAGTCGGGGGTGTCGATCACCTCGGCGGCGCCGTCGATCTGGACCCATGGGCCATTCCACTCGTCGGACAGCACGATCAGGCTGACGGCCGTGTCGCGCTTGGCGTTGCGGACCTTGGCGCGCTCGGGGTAGGTGGACATGACGATACGGCCCGAGTCGTCGACGCCGCAGGTCAGCGGGGACGCCTGCGGGGTGCCGTCGGTCCGGCGGGTCATCAGGATGGCGCGGTGGCGGGGGCGGACGAACTCCAGCAGCTCGTCGAGGGCGACACGGGTGTTGGTGGCGATGGAGGGGCTCATGCACGCGAGGGTACGACGTGGAGCGTGCTCGAACGGCGCCCCGGTCCCGCCCCGGCCGTCAGGTGTCGCACTCCAGGACCGTACGGCACAGTCCGCAGCGTGCCCGCACCCTGCCGCGCACCGGGAGCCGGATGCGCTGGCGGCAGGTAGGACAGGGGAAGGACACGCTGAACGGCGGACCGCTCTCGAAGACGTAGTCGCCACCGGTGGGGGAGGGGTGGCCGGACTGCGCCGAACGGCGGTCCCTGGCGTACCGGCGGCGGCCGGTCCAGCCGGCCGCGGTGAGCGGTGGCTGCCGTTCGTCGCGCAGGGCCAGCTCCCGGCCCTTGGTGTACGCCTCGTACGCCTGCGGGCTGGTGAACCAGGGGGACGGGTCCTCGTCGAAGAGCCGGGCCCGTTTGGCGAGGACGTAGCCGAACTCCTCCGGCGTCAGATAGCCCAGCTTCTGGCTGGTCACCGCGGACTGGCGGTACGCGTCGAGCAGCAGCCAGCCGGTGCCGAGGTAGGCGGCGGTGGTGTCGGTGAGGATCTCGTTGTCGCGGGTGCCGGGGAAGGCCAGATCGAGTCGGTGCAGATAGACGTGGGTGACCTCGTGGGCGAGGGCCGCCCCGATGTCGCGGCGGTGGGTCTTGAAGCGGGAGTTCAGCTCGATGAAGTACTCCGGCCCGGCGGCCAGTTCGACGTTCCCCGCGTGCCGCATCTCGCGGAAGCTCACGATCATCCGGGCGTCCGGCAGCCGCATGTGCCGCACCATCACCCGGGCCACCCGCTGGACGCCCAGGTGCAGGTCGTCCTGGTCGGAGAAGGCCACGTCGGCGGGGACCACGCTGAGCCCGAAGGTGTCCACCGTGTCGCGCGACAGCCGCCGGTAGAGCGCGGTGATCGCGGCCCGGACCATGTCCAGGTGCGGATAGCCGTGTTCGATGTCGCTGCCCGGTGCCGCCACGAGCCCACTGTACGGGCGGGCGGGTGCGGGGGCACGGAGGCCGCGCGGGCCGGTGCCCATGGCCGGAAAGCGGCTCTTGTCATGCCGTTCGCGGACTTCACATAATCGCAGGGCATACGCAGGTCCTTGTCATGTGGGCGGTCATTCGGCGGTCATTTGGCATGGGCCTGACATTTTTGCGCAACCCCCCACGAGAGGACTTCCGTTGCGAAACGCACTGAAGCACCTGAAGAGATCCACGGCCCTCGGCGCCGTCGCCCTCGCCGCGTTCAGCCTCATGCCGGGCACCGCCACAGCCCAGCCCACCGGCCCCGAGCCCGGCCCCTCCGTCGTCGGCGGCACCCGCGCCGCCCAGGGTGAATTCCCCTTCATGGTCCGGCTCTCCATGGGCTGTGGCGGCGCGCTCTACACCCAGGACATCGTGCTCACCGCCGCCCACTGTGTGGACGGCAGCGGCGCCAACACCTCCATCACCGCCACCGCGGGCGTCGTCGACCTCCAGAGCTCCAGCGCCGTCAAGGTCAAGTCCACCCGGGTGCTCCAGGCCCCGGGCTACAACGGCACCGGCAAGGACTGGGCGCTCATCAAGCTCGCGAAGCCCATCAACCAGCCCACCCTGAAGATCGCCGAGACCACGGCGTACAACAAGGGCGACTTCACCGTCGCCGGGTGGGGCGCCGCCAGCGAAGGCGGCAGCCAGCAGCGCTACCTGCTGAAGGCCACCGTGCCGTTCGTCGACGACGCCACCTGCAAGTCGGCGTACAGCGAACTCGTCGCCGGTGAGGAGATCTGCGCGGGCAAGATGGCCCAGGGCGGCGTCGACACCTGCCAGGGCGACTCCGGCGGCCCGATGTTCCGCAAGGACGACGCCGGGCAGTGGACTCAGGTCGGCATCGTCAGCTGGGGCGAGGGCTGCGCCCGGCCCGGCAAGCCCGGTGTCTACACCGAGGTGAGCACCTTCGCCCAGAACATCAAGACCGCCGCGGCCCAGCTCGGCGGCTGACCCGGCACACCACGGCAGGAACGGGACCCGGCGCGGCGGTGCGCGCCGGGTCCGCGTCATGCCCGGGTCCGCGTCATGCCCGGCGCGTCCGTCACGTCCGGCCGTAGTGGTTACCGTGCGTCAGATCTGGCCGTAGCAGATGCAGAACGGGTGCCCGGCCGGATCTCCGATCGCTCCAGAACTAGCGTTCTGGAGGAACCCCGGTCATGGCGGCATCAACGCTGGTCGGCGAGGCAGAGCACCCTGTGCGCTCCCCGGAGGGCATGGGTACGACTACGCGGCTGAGGGGCGTTCGAGCCGTGCGCCTCTCTGTGCACACGGACGAGACCACCTCACCGGAGCGTCAGCGCGACGCAGACGACCGGGCAGCCGAAGCGCTCGGCATCGACTTCGACGGGCGGGAAGCTGTCGACCTGGACGTGAGTGCGTCCAAGGTGGGCCCCTTCGACCGTCCGGAACTGGGCACGTGGCTGGCCAAGCCTGACGAGTTCGATGCCCTCGTCTGGTGGCGCTTCGATCGCGCGTTGCGATCCATGAGCGATATGCACGACCTTGCCAAATGGGCCCGTGAACACCGGAAAATGCTGGTGTTCGCTGAGGGGGTCGGCGGCGGGAGGCTCGTTTTCGACTTCCGGAACCCGATGGACCCGGTTTCGGAACTCATGATGCTCATGTTCGCCTTCGCCGCCCAGGTCGAGGCGATGAGCATCAAAGAGCGTGTTATCGGGGCTCAGGCTGCTCTGCGCATGATGCCGCTCCGCTGGAAGGGCGGGCGGCCCAAGTACGGATACATGATCGCCGACATGCCGCAGGAACACGGCGGAATCGGCAAGACGCTGGTTCCTGACCCCGATGCGGTCAAGGTCATTGAGCGAATCATCCGGGATCTGCTGGATGGGAAGACGATCAACAAGCTGTGCCAGGAACTCAGGGCGGAGAAGGTTCCGACACCGCGCGATAATTGGTCCCTTAAGGCTGGGCGAAAGACCGGAGGAAAGACCGGCGGGGCCAAGGGTGAGACCACGGTACGGGAGCGCTTCAACTGGGTGCCGTCTGTGATCCGTAAGGTACTCACTTCACCGAGCCTTATCGGCTGGAAGATGCACGACGGCAAGCCGGTACGAGACAGTGAGGGCGCGCCGGTCATGCTGACCACTCAGCCCATTCTCACCCGTGCGGAGTTCGATCGTATCGGGGCGCTCTTTGAGGACAGGAAGCTTGGGCCGCACGACCGTCATGATCAGAAATCCAAGCTGTTGCGCGTCATCCACTGCGCGGGGTGTGAAAGCCGTATGTATCACATGGCCAACAAGCGGAAGGGCGTGCAGCGTGCCAGCTATAAATGCACGGCGCACCTGACGGGCATTGTGTGCCCCGCTCCTGTCGTCATTCGGGCGGACTGGGTTGAAGGATACGTAGAGCGGGAGTTCTTGGCGGCGGTTGGCGGTCTTGAGGTCAAAAAGACTGTGATCACGCCCGGCTACGATCCTGCCCCGGAGATTGCGGCCACGCTGGCGGAGTACAAGGAACACCAGCAGCAGGAAGGGCGGCAGAAGTCCAAGGCGGCCCGGGAGGCTTGGCAGGAAAGGGCTGACGCTCTCGACAACAGGTTGGCGGTGCTGGAGAGCACACCGAAGGTTGAGGAGAAGCGCGCACTCACGCCGACTGGCCGCACCATCGCCGACGAATGGGCGGTGGCAGATGACCAGCGAAAGCGCCACATGCTCCTGGACGCGGGCGCCCGGTTGCTGGTGCGGAAGGGGACGCGGGGCGGATGGCGAACGCTGGACGAGTCCCGCGTGAGCTTCGAGATACGTGAAGAGTCCTTCCAGGAAGCAGCGGACGAACTGCGTGCGATCCGCGAAGAGTCCGAGAGCGAGAACCGACAGGTATCGGAGGGAGGCGTGACGCGCCTACGCAAGCGGGAGGTTGTCCTTCAGGCGGCGGCGTAAGCCCGTCTGAGTTCCGTTCGCGGCCCGCTGCTGGGGAAAGCCCCGTGGCGGGCCGTTCGTGCGTCTGGGTGCTGTTTAGGGCAGGGGAGGAGCGCCATACGAGACCCTGTGCCGGATAGGTCCCGGCGTGGGCTTTGAGTCACCCCCAGCCGAAACCGAGTCACGTGAACTGCGTCACAGCGGCTCACCAGCAGCGAAAAGCCGTGCCGGAGGCCAGTCGGCTTGATAGACGGGATCTTTTATACACAGCGTGGCTGTTCGGCCCACCCAGTGTCATTTAGGGGGTGACGAGTGACGAAATGACGGTAGGTCCCAATCGACTCAACAGGAGTCGCACCCTCGGTCTGTGTGAACTCAACCCCGACCCCACCTCTGTTCCGTCACTCGTCACCACTTCCGTCACCAGGTGCCGCATTCCCGTGAACCCCTCCCGCTCCCTCATGAGTGAGGGCAGCAGTCATGCGCCGAACCACTGAGTCAGTCGTGACTGCTGCCATAACCCCACGCGAGAGGAGAGCGAATGTCGGAATACGACGACTTGGATAGGCATGTCTCGCGCATGCTGGCCAGCGTTATCAATGTTGTCGACCGTCGATGGCATCCCGAGTCTGCCCCGAAATCTGCACATGATGCGTGGGACGAGTGGCAGGAGGCCGTAGAGCATTGCGAGGATCTTCATGCCGAATTCATCGAACTCGGCTGGAAGGTGAAAAATCAGGAGGAGGGGCAGCGCAGGGCGCATCTTGAGCACGCCCGAGGCGGACCGAAGCCTAAGGCATATAAGCCTGTCGACTATCAAGCCATGCGGAAGGACAAGGCTTTCGAGATAGAGGCCGCCCGATCAGTAGCTGAGCATGCACGTCGCGCATACCGGCAGTTGGCGGATGATCCGGAGATGCTGCGCGAATGGCGGACCAGCTTGCTTGCCCGGTTCGAAGGGATGCAAGAGGAAGCAAAGATCCACCTGGAGGCAGCCCGGCAGACGTTCAAATCATGGCGGGGAACAATTAACTTCCTTGGGATGACCGCACAGAAGCTGGGGTTTACTGGCCAGCGCGGCGCACCTCCTAATGGGGAGTTCTACCGTTACATAACGGAAGTAGAGAATGCATGGGACTCGCTATTTCGTGTCGTCAACACCAACGACCCCGTTCATTCAGGGCGCTGGGTCACCATGACGGAGGAACAGTTGAGTGTGCATCCCCCGATGTGGGAACGCGAACGCATGTCATTGGGCTATTTCGACGGTGAGGAACGGTGCAAGCTGCGATCCACCGAACTGCGCGAGCGTCGTGAAGGAAAGGTGATCTCTTCCTATGAAGTTCCCGCCGGTATGACCCCAGAGGCAGCGCGCAAGCTGGTGCCGACTTCTCGGGGACTCGTCGAAGGTAAGTAGGAACGGTCGGGGGTGGGGCATACCCCCCCTCGGCCGACCAGCCGGACCGCAAGCGTATAGCAGCCGGAAAACGATGCGGTGCTTAGAAGTCCGTTTTCCCGCTGTCGAAGGGAGTGGCTGAATTGACCAGCGACGACGCTTCAGAATCACTCGGCCAGGGAGGGCGAGCACTCTGGGAGTCGATCACGCGCAATCTGGAATTGCGACCCGACGAACGCGCGCTGTTGAAAGAGGCCGCGCGCACTCAAGATGTGGTCGATGCTCTGTCCGCTGCGTTGGATGAGCACGGTCCAATGACGGAAGGCTCGAAAGGGCAACTGCGCGTCTCGCCTATCGTGGGGGAGTTGAGGCAACAACGGCTCACACTGGTACGTCTGTTGGGTGCGCTGGGCATTCCAGAGAGCGATGACGAGGCGCGACCGGTGACCACAACCACGCGGGCGAGGAAGGCCGCTGCTGCGCGATGGGCAGGGCGCCATGGCTAGACAGAAGAGACGCCGGACGCCCGTCGCGCCGGAGGAAATCCCGGAGCGCTTCCGGAACCTCAATATGGCCGACTACCGCGATGTAGCGGAACAGAGCCTTGTCGAGTGCCCTGGGGACACATTCAGTGCGGGAGTGGCGGTATTCCTCGCGCACTGCCGCGACAAGCACGCATGGGCGGATGCTGTCGGAATACCCAACGACAGGGAGACCCGTTCGCATCTGCTGCCTGCTCGCGCTCCGGATTTCCAGTGGATCGCTGAGGAGTTCGATACGAAAAAGGTACCCATAGCGGCCGGCCGCGAAATGATCAATCCGGTTTAATGGAGAGAGCCCCGCATCATGGCCACTATGGCGCATGGTGCGGGGCTTACTTGTGTGGTTCAGGCTGCCAGTGATGGCGCCGCAAGACGTGCCCGCTCGTAGAGGTCGCGTGCGGTTGAGTTCTTGAGGTGCGGGCGGATCAGTCGAATCATCTCCGTGATGCGCCTATCGACTTTCCAGGATTGGATGGATGGGTACTCGTCCACTACCTTGCCCCAGGTAGCGCACGCTGCATCCAAATGGCCAATTCCTAGCTGGCGCTCGGCCAGCAGTGCACCGAATTGCAAATCACCCCGGCGGGAATCATATTTCGGGTCGCGCAAACTGAAACACAGTTCCAGTGAATCCACGCTTCCGGCCACATCCCCCAGGTAGTACCGGACTTGCGCGGTGTGATATGCCAGCGTAGCCGAATTGTAACCGCCGAAGGTTCCCTGTCGGCTCTGCGCTTTGCTTAGGGCAACCTCAGTTTCAGTGATGCATCGGAGCGCATTGACGCGATCCTTGGCGACGGCGTATGAGTGAGCCTGTTGCCCGCCCATGAAGGCCAGCATTCTGGGGCCAGCGGCAGGAGTCGCCTCACTGATAGCTGCATTGGCCAGGTTCACCGCTGTTGAACCATGTTCCAAATCTACCGATTGAACGGACATCCCACGGAGAATGTGACAGTAAGTCATATGGTCGGCGCTTGCGCCCGCAAGTTCCAGACCCTTCACGTAGTACTGCTGAGCCAGGCCGTGAAATCCTTCATCAACCGCCATCCAGCCTGTGAGGTAACTCAGAAAGGAAGCGGCAGACGTCATAGCTTTACGTACTTCGCTCGGAGCATCCGCTTTGAGGCAGGGGGCAACGACGTTCACCATAAAAGCCGCAGCCATTGGGCGCGCATAGCGTCCACCGAATTCATCGTCAAGGTCGGAAAGTCGATCCGTCATAGCAATGACGGATTCCACTTCCGGCATGCCGATATGTTGCATTCGGCCAGTCTGGACAGCTTCTATGCGACCTACGACGTCCTGCCACCCCGGAATAGCCAAAGCCACAGAGAATAGTTTTGCTCCGGCTCCGATGACGCTGCGGCGTGAAGGGTCCATGTCTTGCATGCCGAGATCTACTAACCCTTCAACTGTGCCGATGCTGCACCCGTCATGAACAGGTGCAGGGAAGCCAGCCTCTCTGTGCGTGACGGGATGCTTGAGGTGACGGGATAGGGCCTCCAAGATCAATGGGCGTACTTCTTCCCTGGGCATGTGCCCGCCCAGCCACTGATGGACCGACGCTGGCTGATACCGCGTCGGCTTCCCCCGCTCGGTCGCGATCTTGTTGACCTCCTGGGCGAACTGACGCAGCGTCCAGTCCGTTGCGGTGTACAGCCTCGTCAGACCCTTGTTCGGTTGTCGGTCGCCCATGCGTGCCACACCTCCGCAGCGCTTAAAGCTCTTAAAAGCCCCGTGCGCTTCAACGGTACCGCTGTGCGTGACGCGCCGGTTGCCTAGAGCAAGACAGACCCCTGACGCGACCGTGCGACCGGTCCGCGATCGGGCCGAGCTGCGGTTTTCTGGGGGAACAAAGACCCCCGCGACCGTGCGACCGGCCCGGGGGCATGGCTAACGCTGGATTGGAGCGTCAACATGCGGAAGAGTACCGCCCGATCGGTGCTGCGGAGACTGCGGCAACTGATCGTCACGTCTCCGGGGAGGCACAGCGCGGCCTACCTCGCTGCCAGCGCCCGGGACTTATCCCCTGGGTTCATGCGGTCGGAGTCGGAGGCTTACCACTCCTGGACCTCCTCAACCGGGGTGCCGCTTGTGCCCATTCCGCCGCCGGCGTCCTACCTGATGCGTGCCCCTCGCGCATGGTTTGACGTGAACGATGACCGTCCCACCGTCCCGCTCCCGCGCGTCCCGGTTGAGGATCGCGTTCCGATCTTTTGGGACACCGACCCTGCACCGCCGTACGTGCCCCGCTTCTTCCACGCACATAGGGGGACGGACCGGTGATGGTGGACTACCCCGAGAACGGCGAGCCACCGATTCGGTCTGTTCTCTCCTGGCCCGCGTGCAACTGCGGTCACCCGAAGTGCCCTGACGCCGCCGGTCCCGACGGCGGCATCAGGGCAGACCAGGACGAGGACGGCGAGAGTCCCCTGATGGCTCAGCTTCGGGAGCGTATGCGCGAGGACATCAGGCGGCGACATCAATTCGGCCCGATGGGGCGGATGCTATGACCGAAGAGACGAGTAAGAGCGCCGCAAACCAGTTCGCGGACACGCCGTATGAGGACTCACCGAAGGGTTGGTGGACAGAGTACGGCGGTGTGAAAGACCGGGAGACCGGGGTTGTTTACCTGCCTCGCGCTGAACACCCGCACTGTCCTTTCGAGTGTCACATCTGCGAGGCCAGCGAAGAACTGCGCATTGCAAGACGCCAGTTGTTCAGGCGGTTTCAACGGGCCTTGGGTGGCCACAGTAGCCGTCATGCTGGCCAGTGATTAGCTCCGTCCCTGCCGGACGTACTGAATTTGGGGCTCCCCCGTCCTATTCAGAATCCCGGCAGGGACGGTTACCACCAGAAAGGATCTCGCGCAGTGCACTCCCCGTCCGGTCTGCTCGAACCCCAAAGCGGTCCCATTGATCCCAACTCTTGCGAGCAGTGCGCCGCGCTGGTGTCCAGGCTTGAGGAATCTGGCCGCAAGAAAAGTCTTGAGCTGCTTCATGTGGTCATAAATGACATGGACCTTCACGCGACCTTCGGACACCCAGAGGACTCCCGGTATCCGAGGCAGGGCGCTTCCAGTGCAGGGGTAGAGGTGCATTCGCAGGCAAAAAAGAGGAAGTTGATTCATCGCGCCGCCCGATGGCGCAGGGTCTTCCGATGCAAGGTGTTACCTCGTCGGCAATGAGGCCCTTCCGATCGACCGTTGCTGGTAAGTGAGTAAGGAAGGGCTGACGTGCTGGAGTGCACTGGTGTGAATCCCCTCCCGTTGGAGGGTGTTTTGGTGGAATTGGTGAAGTCCAGTTATCCGCCCGAGAAGCCGCTCGAAACGCTGCGCGACCTTGGTCCGTACGCCATGTGCGAGTTAGGCGAAGGCCACGAAGGTGAGCACGCCGACCACATTTGGTCTGAGGACCGGGACGGTGCAGCCATCTGGATGCTGTGGGACGACGACGGGCATCGGTTCGAGCATCCGCAATGGTGCGCTGTCGCCACGGATGACGGGAATGACACCTGCCACCTGTACCTGGGTCATCCCGTCAACCACTCATGGGAAATCACCGATCCGTCACGCGAAGCACTGCGGGAACAGGTAATGCGCGATTTCGGGCACTGGTTTCGCTAGACCACCCAGAGTCACCGACCGAGCATTCCGACGAATGGCCGAATAGGCCACAACGCACTGAAGACGAACAGGAACGAAGTACATGACCACCAGGCGACACACTCTCAATGCGGCCACGAACAGCAGGGACGTGCGCCCGTCGAGCACTCCGGCGACACGTCAAGGTGACTTGGCCGATCGGCACGTGCGCCAGAACACGCACAACTGTGACGACAGTTGCGAGAACCCCTGCGTGCACGCCGACGGCAACCCGTAGGCCCCCGCTCTGGGCGACCGCCCCCCCCGAAGCGGGACGAGGAAAGCCGGGCCCCTCAACTCCTGCCCGCGCGCATCCCCCGTATCGCCGGGTAGGGAAATCCCGTCCTGGTCGCCCGTGCTACAGGAAGGGCTGGGCGATCAGGGCGGGTCCACAACGATGAATAGCGCGCCATGGCGGCCGTCGTGTTGAGGCCGTGGAGAACCAGTAGATTCCCGTCCGGGCCTGACCCTGGGTGGTCCCAGTGGCCCTGTGGGTCCGACACTCAAACTCTTGGGAGCTGTCATGCGCGCTCTGCCACTGCGTCCGCAATTCGCATGGTTAGAGATCACCGGTTTCTGTAACTTGAACTGTCGTCACTGCTACGCCAGTTCGTCGCCGCAGGGTGATCACGGGGACATGGTGGATTCTGATTGGACTCGCGTAATCGATCAGCTCAACGCCCTGGGTGTACGGGACGTGCAATTCATCGGTGGGGAGCCGACGCTTCACCCGGGCCTGCCCGCGTTCATCCGGCATGCGCACAAGTACGACATGCGCATCGAGGTATTCAGCAACATGACCCACATCAGGCCGGAAGTCTGGGAAGTCCTCAAACTGCCCGGGGTCCGTCTCGCGTTCAGCTACTACAGCGACGATGAAGTCGACCACGACGAAGTGACCGAGGTGCGAGGATCTCACGCGCACACGCGGGCCAACGTCGAAAAGGCGCGGGAACTCGGAATCAAAATGCGTGGAAGCGTGATCCACGTCCTTGACGGACAGCGCGAGGCGGGTGCGCATCACGAGCTTCTGCAACTCGGAATCCGAGACGTGCGAACCGACCGCATCCGACCGTTCGGGCGAGGTGCTGAGGGGGCATTTCCGAGTATCGGAAGGCTCTGCGGCAGGTGTGGGCGCGCAAAGTTCGCCGTACTGCCCAACGGGCAAGTCACCCCGTGCGTATTCTCGCGCTGGATGAACCTGGGAAATGTGCACGAACAGAGCCTTGAGGAGATCTATCAGGGTGAAGCGATGCGGGAAGCTCGCACCGAACTGGAGAGGGTTTTTCCGCACACCACTGTGAGTTCCGCGCCGGTCTGCAACCCAGACTGCAATCCGGCATTTGATACGTGCTCTCCTCAACTGGCTTGCGCCCCGGATGCGGAATGCGGTCCCACGAATAGCGGAGACGACGTTGCTCGCAGCAGCGTGGCCCCGCGTATGTCCCCGCGCCGTTCCGTCCGGTATGCGAATCCCGCTGTATCCGGCACTGACTGTTGACCACACAAACGGGGGGACATATGGCTTTCGGGGACAGGCGCGGGGTTTGAGTGAGTAGCGTGGCGTTGCTGGACTTCAACGGATGGAGTAGCGCCATGCACGATGCGTCTGTGATCTCGCTCTACCTTGCACGTCGTGACGCGTTCGCTGAGTTGCTGAACGCAGTTGACGCTGAATCCCAGGTCGCTTGGCACCGCAGCGACGGGCGGTTCACGACGGCGGACGGGAAACCTGACGAGGTAGCGGCGGTGAGTGCTGTGGACGCGGCATACCTCGCCAGTCGCGCCGCGTTCAATGTCATCGACCTGATGGGAGTCGGCCCCGTGAAGGAGGCTCGCGCCCTGGTAGAGCGTGCCTCAGCGCTGCACAAGGGCGGTGGCTCCGATCCGAACTGGTACGACTTCAAGAAGGCTCGGGAAGAGTTCCTAGCCGCTGCCACTGGCTACCTCAAGGGGATGTTGGGCGAAGAGTGAGCACAGCAGCGAGCTCCCGCCATCCGACTCCGGACGGCGGGGGCTCCCTACTGCCCTGGCCTGCGGATACGCTAGAACGGTAAGTCAGGAGCGATCGGGTCGTTGAAGACCCGGAAGCCGGACCGCTCCCCGCGGCTGTCGTGCAGGAACGTCGCACCCAGCGCGATCACCTCCTGCTGGGCCCGCTCCGCGTCCTCGATCGTCGGCACGTCGAAGTCCAGATGCATCTGCTGCGGACGCGCCGGGTCCGGCCAGCGCGGCGGCTGGTGGTCCGGCGCCAGCTGGAAGGCGAACCGCTGCCCGTCCGCCGAGGTGAGGGTCGCCCATTCCGGGTCGCTGTCATCCACCCGCCACCCCAGGACCGCGCCGTAGAAGGCGGCCAGCGCGGCCGGGTCCGGACAGTCGATGACAGTGCACTGAAGCGTCGCGATCATGCCGGGAGCCTAGGGCCTGTATGACCGGGCGGGGCGAAAAATTGCGATGCCGAAGGGGAACCTCGTCTCGCGTTTACGGCTCCTCCACGGTGGAGGCGCTGCTACCGGGGGCAGCCCTCCCCGGGAGACCGTCCCGTCCCCTTCTTGAACCCCCCACCGGGGGCGGGGCGGTCCCGGAGCCTGAGGCGGTGGCCCACTGACATAGGGTCGGGGGCCATGACGCACCGCGAGACCGACCCCGCCGACCGCCCCGACCAGCCGGGCCCGGCCGGCACGACCGACGAGGCCGAGAACGCCGTACGCGCCGAGCTCGCCCGGCTCCGCGACAGCATCGACAATATCGACGCGGCCGTGGTCCACATGCTCGCCGAGCGCTTCAAATGCACCCAGCAGGTCGGTCACCTCAAGGCCGAACACAAGCTTCCCCCGGCCGACCCCGCCCGCGAGGCCAGCCAGATCACCCGGCTCCGCGAACTGGCGGAAAACGCCAAACTCGACCCCGCCTTCGCCGAGAAGCTGCTCAACTTCATCATCGCCGAGGTCATCCGGCACCACGAGACGATCGCGCGCTCCTGAGCTACGCCCGCAGGCGTGCGTAGCGGCGTACGTAAGGGGCGCGCCTCTTCGGTACACGCGCGCCGTGTGCCGCCCACCGCCCGTAGGGCAGCATGTCCCCATGTCCGTACTGACGCGCGAGGAAGCGCAGATCCGAGCCCGCCTCATCGAGGTCCATCGCTACACGATCGACCTCGACCTCACCCGCGGCGACCAGCTCTTCGGCTCCACCACGACCATCCGCTTCAGCGCCCGCGAGGCCGGGGCGGACACCTTCGTGGAACTGCACCCCGCCGCCCTGCACCGGGCGGTGCTCGACGGACACGACCTCGCGCTCGACCCGGCCCAGGTCGTCGCCGACCACCGGCTCCCGCTCACCGGCCTCGCCGAGGGCGAGCACGAGCTGCGCGTCGAGACGGACATGACGTACTCCCACACCGGCGAGGGCATGCACCGCTTCACCGACCCCGCCGACGGTGAGACCTACCTCTACACCATGTGCGCCATGTCCGACGCCCCCCGCGTCTTCACGGCCTTCGACCAGCCCGACCTCAAGGCCGTCTTCGACGTCCGCGTCACCGCCCCGCCCCGGTGGACCGTCCTCGGCAATGGCATCGCCACCCGCGACGCCGACCCCACGGGCGGCCGCTGGAACCTCGCCCCCACCCCGCCCATCAGCACCTACCTGGTCGCGCTGGCCGCGGGCCCGTACCACTCCGTGCACACCGAGCACGCCGGACTGCCCTTCGGACTGCACGTCCGCCGCTCGCTCGCACCCCACCTCGAAGCCGACGCCGACGAACTGTTCGACCTCACCCGGCGCTGCTTCGACCGCTACCACGAGATCTTCGACGAGCCGTACCCCTTCGACTCCTACGACCAGGCGTTCGTCCCCGAGTTCAACATGGGCGCCATGGAGAACCCCGGCCTCGTCACCTTCCGCGACGAGTTCGTCTTCCGCTCCGCCGTCACCGACGCCGAACGCCAGACCCGCGCCATGGTCATCGCCCACGAGATGGCCCACATGTGGTTCGGCGACCTCACCACCATGACCTGGTGGGACGATCTCTGGCTCAACGAGTCCTTCGCCGAGTACATGGGCTTCCAGATCCTCACCGAAACCACCCGCTACACCGGCACCTGGGCCGACTTCGGCATCCGCCACAAGGGCTGGGGCTACGACGCCGACCAGCGCCCCTCCACCCACCCCGTCGCCCCCGCGCCCGAACTCGTCCCCGACACCGCCGCCGCCCGCCTCAACATCGACGGCATCTCCTACGCCAAGGGCGCCTCCGCGCTGCGCCAGCTCGTCACCTGGCTGGGCGAGAAGGACTTCCTCGCCGGGATCAACGAACACTTCACCCGTCACCGCTTCGGCAACGCCACCCTCGCCGACTTCCTCGACTCCCTCGCCCGCTCCACCGACCGCGACGTCCACGCCTGGGCCCACGCCTGGCTGCGCACCACCGGAGCGGACACCCTCACCCCCGCCCTCACCACCCACGGCGACCGGTGGAGCGCCGAGATCCGCCACGACGGCGGCGGCCACGACGGACAGAGCCCCGCCCCCCGGCGCCCGCACCGCCTCGCCGTCGGCCTCTACGACCACGCACCGGCCGCCCCCCACCAACTCGTGCTGCGCGACCGCGTCGAGGTCGAACTGAACGGCGCCGACCCCACCCTCACCCTCTCCTTCACCGGCCCCCGCCCCGACCTGCTCCTCCTCAACGACGGCGACCTCACCTACGCCAAGATCCGCCTCGATCCCGGCTCCTGGGACGCCGCCGTACGCGCCCTCTCCGGCCTCCCCGACGCCGTCAGCCGCGCCACCCTCTGGAACGCCGCCCGCGACATGGTGCGCGACGGCGACCTCCCGGGCACCGACTACCTCGACGCCGCCCGCACCCACCTCCCGCACGAGACCGACATAGCGATCGTCCAGGGCGTCCTCGCCTTCGCCCGCACCCAGATCGCCGACCGCTACCTCCCCGCGGACCAGCGCCCCGCCGCCCTCAACACCATCGCCGCCACCTGCCGCGACCTGCTGCGCCGCACCGAGGACGGCTCGGGGCCCGGGCTGCGGCTCTCCGCCGTACGCACCTACATCGCCAGCGCCACCGCCCCCGCCGAACTGAGCGACTGGCTCGACGGCGACACCGTCCCCGGCGGTCCCGACCTCGACCCCGAACTGCGCTGGCAGATCCTCGGCCGACTCGCCGTCCTCGGCGCCGCGAGCCCCGCCGGCATCGACGCCGAACTCGCCCGCGACCCCAGCGCCACCGGGCAGGAGGGCGCCGCCCGCTGCCGCGCCGCGCTCCCCGACCCGGACGCCAAACAGGCCGCCTGGGACGCTCTGTTCGGCGAGACCGCCGCACAGTCCAACTACCTCGTCACCGCGACCGCCACCGGCTTCTGGCAGCCCGAACACCACGACCCGCTCACCGACTACGTACCGCGCTACTTCACCGCCGCCGCGACCACCGCCGCCCGCCGCGGCCCCGCCATCGCCGACACCATCGCCCGCTTCGGCTTCCCGACGACGGTCGACGCGAGGACCCTGCGGCTCGGCGAGGAATGCCTCGCCACCCCCGGCCTCCTCCCCGCCCTGCGCCGCCGCCTCGAAGACCAGCTCGACGACCTGCGACGCGCCCTGCGCGTACGCGAGAAAGGGGACGCGTAGCCGCCGGAAAAAGGGGGAAAATGGATGTTCGGGGTAGTTCTTCCCGCCACTGCTCCCCTTTCCCGGCCGGTTCCGCGGTCCGTCGGCTATCGGAACGGTCTGCGGAGCGTCAAGCGCCGACCAAGCCGTAGTGGTGATGCCGTGGGGGAGCGGTGGCCGAAGCCGCCACCGTCCGGGCCCGCCGCGCTCGGGCCCGGGGCGCCCGGCGCCGGTTGCGGTGGCAGCCTGCTTCCGTGATCCAGACGATGGCGCGGGCCAGGGCCCGCAATCTGCCACCGGGGGCCTTCGCCCCGGTGATGGCGACCGGAATCGTGTCGCAGGGAGTGGCGGGGCTGGGCGCGCGAGGACCGGCGGACGCCCTGCTCGCGGTGGCCGTGGTGGCCTACGCGGGGTTGCTGGCGGGCCTGGTGTGGCGGACGGCACCGACGCCATGTACCGGCTGCTGGCCCTCGCCAAATATGAGGAGCGGTACGTCATCCCCACCACCTACACCGCCGGATCAGGCGGCGGCACCCCCACCGACTCCTGCAGCCTCGACGGCGACGGACTGCCCGGCATGATGCCGTACGACCTCCCCGGCATCGACACCTTCCACACGCCCCCGGCACCCGAACCCGCCGGAGCCGGAAGCGGGCCCGCCGGCCGGGTCAACCTGCTGAACTGGAACGGCCGCGGACGCCCCGCCGGGCTCTTCCCCCGCCGTGACGAGGAGACCCGGTGAACCCGGCCACCCCCGCGGTCCACCAGGCCGCCGCCCTCCTCCTCGGCTACCCCGGCCCCGACTGGCCCGCCCGCCACGCCCTCGTCCGGGACTCCCTCACCGAACTCGCCACCCCCGCCGCCGCACCCCTCCTCCGGTTCCGCGCCGCCGTCGACGGCGCCTCGGTGCTCGACCTGGCCTCCGCCTACGTCACCACCTTCGACCGCAGCCGCCGCCGCACCCTCCACCTCACCTACTACACCGACGGCGACACCCGCCGCCGCGGCGGCACCCTCGCCGACCTCAAGGCCCGCTACCGCGCCCACGGCCTCGAACCACCCGAGGACGAACTCCCCGACCACCTGCCCCTGGTACTGGAGTTCGCCGCCCGCTGCCCCGCCCCCGGCCACCAGCTCCTCGGCGACCACCGCGCCGCCCTCGAACTCCTCCGGATCGCCCTCACCGACCACCGCAGCCCCTACGCCGACATCCTGCGCGCCGTCTGCGACACCCTCCCCGGAGCCTCACCCGCCGACCGCGCCGCCGCCCTCGCCCTCGCCCTCGGCCTCTTCACCGCGGGCACCGCCTGGCGCTACCACTACGACCGCTTCGGCTTCACCACCCGCTCCAGCCAACTCCACGAACACCGCCTCCTCGGCATCGGCGGGCCCCTGTTCCACTACGGGCTGCTCTTCGTGATCGCCTGACACGTCGTCGGCCTGATCGTCCCCGAAACCCTCACCGAACGACTCCACGTCAGCGAAACCCTGTACCACGCCAACGCCCTCCTCGTCGGCGGCACCGCCGGTCTCGCCACCGCCACCGGCCTCGGCATCCTCCTGTACCGGCGGCTGCGCGTCCCCGCCGTACGCGCCGCCACCAGCCGCAGCGACCGCGCCGTCTACCCGCTGCTCGCCACCGTCCTGCTCGCCGGACTCACCGCCACCGCCACCGGCGCCGGACCCCACGCCTACGACTACCGGCAAGGCGTCTCCCTCTGGTTCCGCAGCCTGTTCACCCTCGCCCCCGACGTATCCGCCATGGCCGGCGCACCCTGATCTACCGGGTCCACGCGGCGCTCGCCATGGCCCTGTTCGCCCTCTGGCCCTTCAGCCGCCTCGTCCACGCCTTCACCGCACCCCTCGGCTACCTCGCCCGGCCCTACGTCGTCTACCGCTCCCGCACCCCCTCCCGCCCCTACCACCACCCCGCCCTCACGGACACGCCTCCCCGGCGGGACCGGCGGACACCCCGCTGAGACCGGCGGCCCCGGCACCGATCAACCCACACGACGCGCCCGTACCACGTACGGGTGCACTTCCGGGCAACGCGGTCCAAGCCGCTTGCGGGCGAAGTAGCTTGAGGCAGCTCTGACATCCGCCCGACACCCACACACCTCCTAGGGGCACCGCCCATGCCCGCTTCCGGCACCGCCCGCCTCCTCGCCGGGGGGAGCGAGGGACCAGGCGCGCTCCGCCCGCTGCTCGACACCGTCCTCGACGCCCTCACCCACGGCGCCGCCGACCGCGGCGGACCCCTCCCCGCCGGAGGGCCCGCCGCCGTGGCCCACCGCGTCCACGCCGCCGCCCGGCCCGTCATCCCCGACCACGGCGAAGGGCCGCACCACGCGCTGCGCACCCTCGTCCAGGCCCTCACCGCCGGGGCCGCCGACCCGGCCGACCCGCACTGCGCCGCCCATCTGCACTGTCCGCCGCTCGCCGTCGCGGCCGCCGCCGACCTCGCCGTCTCCGCCCTCAACCCCTCCCTCGACTCCTGGGACCAGGCCCCCGCCGCGGCCGAGCTGGAGGCGCTGACCTGCCGCGCCCTCGCCGAGCTGGTGTACCCCCACGGCCCCGCCCCCGACGCCCTCGTCACCACCGGCGGCACCGAATCCAACCAGCTCGCCCTGCTCCTGGCCCGCGAAGCCGCCCACGGCGCACCCCTGCGCATCGTCTGCGGCGCCAACGCCCACCACAGCGTCCACCGCGCCGCCTGGCTGCTCGGCCTGCACCCACCCCACACCCTCCCCACCCCCACCGGCGTCCTCGACCCGGCCCGGGTCCACGACGCCCTCACCGCACAGCCACCACGCCCCACCCTCCTCATCGCCACCGCGGGCACCACCGACACCGGCGCCCTCGACCCCCTCCCGTACCTTGCCGACCTCTGCGACGACCACGCGGCGACCCTCCACATCGACGCCGCCTACGGCGGACCGCTCCTGTTCAGCGACACCCTGAACAAACGGCTCGACGGACTCGACCGCGCCCACACCGTCGCCCTCGACCTGCACAAACTCGGCTGGCAGCCCGCCGCCGCCGGACTCCTCGCCGTACCCGACACCACCGCCCTGACCCCCCTCGGCCACCGCGCCGACTACCTCAACGCCGACGACGACACCGACGCGGGCCTCCCCGACCTGCTCGGCCGCTCCCTGCGCACCACCCGCCGCGCCGACATCCTCAAAATCGCCGTCACCCTGCGCGCCCTCGGCCGCCACGGCCTCGGCGACCTCGTCGACCAGGTCTGCGCACACGCCGCCGCCCTCGCCGACCTCATCCAGGCCCACCCCGCCCTGGAGCTCTACGCCCGCCCCACCCTTTCGACCGTCCTCTTCCGCCCCACGGGAGCCGGACCGGCCACCGTCGCCGCGCTGCGCCGCGACCTCCTGCACCACGGCACCGCCGTCCTCGGCCGCGCGGCCACCCCCGAGGGGCTATGGCTCAAGGCCACCCTCCTCAACCCGCACATCCAGCCCGGCGATCTGCGCCGGCTGCTCGACCTCGTGGAAGGCAACACCACCCCATGAGCACCGCACAGCCCCCCACGCGACCGTCCGCCCCCGAACCCGACCCCACCACCCCGCACGAACCCCTGGACCTCGCGGGCATCGGCATCGGCCCGTTCAACCTCTCCCTCGCCGCCCTCGCCCACGGCGTCCCCGCCCTGCGCACCGCCTTCTACGAACAGCGGCCCGCCTTCCACTGGCACCCCGGCCTCCTCATCGACGGCGCCACCGTCCAAGTGCCCTTCCTCGCCGACCTCGTCACCCTCGCCGACCCCGCCAGCCCCTGGAGCTTCCTCAGCTACCTCAAGGCCCGCGAACGGCTCTTCCCCTTCTACGTCGCCGAGCGCTTCCACATCGAGCGCACCGAATACGACGCCTACTGCCGCTGGGTCAGCGAACAACTCCCCGGCCTCCACTTCGGCCACCGCATCGACGCCGTCCGCTGGGACCACGACCACCAGCTGTTCGAAATCGACTTCAGCAGGCTCGGACCCGACGGCGAGGCCGCCTCCCCCGGCCGCGCCCACGCCCGCCACCTCGTCCTCGGCGTCGGCACCGAACCCCACGTCCCGGAAACCCTGCGCCCCCTCGCCGACGCCCCCAACGTCCCCGTCCTCCACTCCGCCGACTACCTGGAACACCGGACACGGCTGCTGAACACCGGCCACGTCACCGTCGTCGGCTCCGGCCAGTCCGGCGCCGAGGTCTTCCTCGACCTGCTGCGCAACCGGCCGCTCGGCGCCGAGGGGCTCCACTGGCTCGCCCGTACGCCCTCCTTCGCGCCCATGGAGTACAGCAAGCTCGGCCTGGAGCAGTTCAGCCCCGACTACACCCGCTACTTCCACGCCCTCCCCGAGGCCGTCCGCGACCAGCTCCTCCCCGGACAGTGGCAGCTCTACAAGGGCATCGCACAGGAGACCATCACCGCCATCCACCACGAGCTGTACCGCCGCGCCCAGCAGGGCGGCGACTGGCCGGGCGCCGTCCTCACCCCCGGCGTCACCGTCCGCACCGCAGGACGCATCGCCGCCGCCCGGCTCGAACTCCACCTGGAACACGTCCACCAGGGCACCCGCGTCCGCCACACCACCGAGGCCGTCGTCCTCGCCACCGGCTACCGCGAACGCCGCGTCGACACCCTGCTCGCCGCCCTCGACCCCTACATCCGGCGCGACTCCTCCGAACGGCCCCGCGTCGACGACCGGCACCGGCTCGTCCTCGACCCCCTCATCACCGGCTCCGTTCACGTCCAGAACGCCGAGCGGCACACCCACGGCGTCGGCACCCCCGACCTCGGAATGGCCGCCTGGCGCTCCGCCGTCATCCTCAACTCGCTCAGCGCCGAACCGGTCTACCCCCTGCCGTCCCGCACCGCCTTCACCACCTTCGGCCTCCAGGCCACGCGGCCGGGCGCCACCGCCCCACCGCGGCCCGCCGCCCCCTCGGCACCGGTCGCCCGGGGCAGCGGACGCATGCACCTCCCCGACCAGCGCAACGGCCTGGCCCGCACCCGGACCTGACCGCCGCGCCCGTCCGTCCTTAGAACACCGGCGTGCCGTCGCGCGTCAGCTTCCAGTCCACCGACGCGAACCCGGCCCCGTCGATCGTCCCCTTCGCCTTCACCCACGCGATGATCGTGTTACGGATCTCCTCCGAGTTGGCCCACACCTGCTGGGCGGCGGCCACATGCGGGAAGTTGCCCCCGCCGCTCGCCCGGTAGTTGTTCACCGCCAGCACGAACCGCGCCGACCCCTCGACCGGCTTGCCGTCGAAGCGCAGCGCGGCGATCCGCGAACCCACCGGCTTCGCGATGTCGATCTCGTACGTCAGACCGCTCACCGCGTCGTAGTTGTAGTCCGGGGTGTCACCGGCGTTCGTCAGCTTCGACGGATCGACATCACCGCCCGCCGGGGTCTGCGCGTAATACCGCGCCGAGAACTCCAGATAGTCCTTGACCTGGGCGCCCGTCAGCACCCGCGCCTCCAGCGTGTTCTCGAACGGATACAACCCCGCCACCTGCCGGATCGTGACCTCCCCGGCCGGAATCCGCGCCGTCCGCGAGAAGCACGACGCCTGCGACAGCACCGGCAGCCCCGCGTGCTCCGTGCCCGCCAGCGCCGCCTTCACCGTCTTCGCCTGCACATGGTTGATGAAGTCGATGATCGGCGCGTCCTTGTACGGCGCCTCCGTGGCCGCCATCGCCGCCGTCGACGTACCGATGACCTGATTGACGTACCCGACGACCTTCCGGTGCTCATCGCCGAGCAGCCGCACGATCCGCTCATCCTCCGCCACCGCCGCCGAGTTCAGCACCTTCGACGACACCGACTCCACCTGCCAGCGCCCCCGCGCCCACTCCAGCCCGATGTCGAACAGCGTCAGCCGCTGACCCCACTTGAGCGGTTCGGACAGCACGACCTCCCGGCCCGTCTCCTTGTTCACCACCCGGCGCTCGGGGATCTCCACATGCGCGTGCCCGACCAGGATCGCGTCGATCCCCGCCACCCGCTCGGCCACCAGCGCCGCCGCGTTCTCCACATACGGCAGCTGATCGCCGTAACTCGACGTCCCGCTGCTGCCCGAATGCGCCGCGACGAGCACCACGTCCGCACCCATCGAACGCAGCCGCGGCACCCACTTCGCCGCCTGCTCCTCCAGACCCGGGAACACCATCTTCCCCTGCACATTCGCCTTGTCCCAGATCGCGATCCCCGGGTTCGTCAGCCCCAGCACCGCCACCTTCACCCCGCGCCCGCACGGCGTGCGCAGCCGCGTCATCCAGTACGGCGCGAACGCGGGCCGCTGCGTCTTCGCGTCCAGCGCGTTCGCACCCAGCAGCGGAAAGTCGCACTGCTCCTCGAACTTCCGCAGCACCGGGATGCCGTAGTTGAACTCATGGTTGCCGAGCGCCGCCGCGTCATAGCCGATGAGGTTCATCGCCTGCGCCATCGGATGCACCGGGCCGCCGCTGCCGGTGATCGGGTCGACCTTGGCGTAGTAGTACGACAACTGGGTGCCCTGGATGGTGTCACCCGCGTCGATCAGCAGCGTATTGCGCCGCCCCTTCTCCTTCCGCACCTGCTCGACCAGGGTCGAGATCTTCGCGAGACCGACATCGTTGTGCGCCGCGTCGTCGAACTCGGCGTCCGTGAAGTAGTCCCAGTTGAAGACGTTGCCGTGCAGATCGGTGGTGCCCATGACGGTGAACTCGTACCGCTCACGGCCCGCATGGCCCCGCGCCTCGGCCGGAGCGGCGGCAGCGCCCGAGGCGAGCGCGACCCCCGCGCTGGTGGCCGCGGTGCGGCCCAGAAACGTCCGACGGTTGAGCGGCATGGCTGAACTCCCCTGGGATACCTGCGAAATGAGCACAACGCGCGTAGATTCTGGCGTAGCCGCACCCGCCCGCAACACCCCCGACAGGTTGCGATCAGAGCACGCCGGGCGCCCGGCGCAGGGCAGGATCAAGCCACGTCCGCGAGCCGGCGAACAGGAGCCCT
Source organism: Streptomyces sp. NPDC005962 (assembly GCF_040629205.1). NCBI lineage: Bacteria > Bacillati > Actinomycetota > Actinomycetes > Kitasatosporales > Streptomycetaceae > Streptomyces > Streptomyces sp. NPDC005962. The sequence goes on from NZ_JBEXVE010000037.1 coordinate 86,895, forward strand.
CCATGGATCGGCACGTCCCGTACGGCACCCCCGACACCCCGCGCGTCGCGGTGCTCGGCGAGGCACGGCTGGAGGTCGACCCCGAGATCGCCCGCCTCTCCGTCACCGTCAGCGCGCGCGGCGCCGACCGGCGCGCCGCACTGGACGACCTCACCCGCCGCAACCAGCGGGCGCTGGACCTGGTGAAGTCCTACGGCGAGGCGATCGAAAAGGTGGAGACCGGCGCCTTCGCGATCAACCCGGAGCTGTCCAGAGGCCGCCAGGAGCGGGTGCGGGCCTACCACGGCCGGGTGCACATCGCCGTGACCACCACCGACTTCACCACCCTCGGCGAACTCACCACCCGCCTCGCCGACCTCGAACTGACCCGGGTCGACGGCCCCTGGTGGGGGCTGCGCCCCGACTCACCCGTCCACGGCCGGGCCCGGCAGCAGGCGGTACGGGAGGCCGTGCAGCGCGCCCGCGAGTACGCGGGCGCGCTCGGCTCCCGGCTCGTCGCCCTCGTCGAGCTGGCCGACCTGGCCGCGGAGGGGGAGCCGGGCCCGCCGATGCCGTTCGCGGCCGCGCGCAGCCGCTCCGCCCACCCCGGCCCGGGGGAGGCGGCCGCGCTCGACCTGGAACCCGAACGCCAGACCGTATACGCGCACGTCACGGCGCGCTTCACGATCACCCGCCCGGAGCTGTGAAACGACCCGGTGTATCGACCCCGAATCGCTCATCGGAGCACCCCTATGCACGTTTCATTAGTTGTCGATTACCTGCCATGCAAAGGCCATGGGGCAGTGTCCACTTCTCGGCTCTTTACCCATGAGTAAGTCATAGGCTCGGCAGCATGCGCCGAGCAAAAATCGTCTGTACTTTGGGACCCGCGACCGACTCGTACGAGCAGATCAAGGCGCTCGTCGAAGCCGGAATGGACGTGGCCCGCTTCAACCTCAGCCACGGCACCTACGCCGAGCACGAGGAGCGTTACCGGCGAGTCCGCAAGGCCTCGCTGGAAACCGGTCGCAGCGTCGGCATCCTCGCCGACCTTCAAGGTCCGAAGATCCGACTCGGCCGCTTCCGCGAGGGGCCCGTACTCCTTGAACGCGGAGACGAGTTCACCATCACCGTCGAGCCGATCGAAGGCGACCGCTTTCGCTGCGGCACCACCTACGAGGGGCTGGCCTCCGACGTCAACAAGGGCGAGCGCATCCTCGTCGACGACGGCCGCGTCACCCTCGAGGTCGTCGACGTCGACGGGCCCCGCGTGCACACGATCGTCATCGAAGGCGGGATGATCTCCGACCACAAGGGCCTCAACCTGCCCGGCGTGGCCGTCTCCGTCCCCGCCCTCTCCCGTAAGGACATCGAGGACCTGCGCTGGGCGCTGCGCACCGGGGCCGACGTCATCGCCCTGTCCTTCGTCCGCAACGGGGACGACGTCGTGGATGTGCACCGGGTGATGCGGGAGGAGGACTGCCACCTCCCCGTCATCGCCAAGATCGAGAAGCCGCAGGCGGTCGAGAACCTGGAGAAGATCGTCGACGCCTTCGACGGCATCATGGTCGCCCGTGGCGACCTCGGCGTCGAAATGCCGCTCGAACAAGTGCCGATCGTCCAGAAGCGCGCGGTCAAGCTGGCGAAGCGGAACGCGAAGCCGGTGATCGTCGCGACCCAGATGCTCGACTCGATGATCGACAACTCCCGCCCCACCCGGGCGGAGGCCTCCGACGTCGCCAACGCCGTCATCGACGGCACGGACGCGGTGATGCTCTCCGGCGAGACCAGCGTCGGCAAATACCCCATCGCCACGGTCAGGACCATGGGCCGCATCGTCACCGCCGCCGAGGAGGACATCCTCGCCAAGGGGCTCCCGCCGCTCACCGAGCGCAACAAGCCCCGCACCCAGGGCGGCGCGGTCGCCCGCGCGGCGGCCGAGATGGGCGACTTCCTCGGCGCCAAGTTCCTGGTCGCCTTCACCCAGTCCGGCGACACCGTCCGCCGCCTGTCCCGCTACCGCTCCCCGATCCCCCTGCTGGCCTTCACCCCGGACCCGGGCACCCGCTCCCAGCTCAACCTGACCTGGGGCGTCGAGACCTTCCTCGGCCCGATGGTCGAGTCCACGGACGAGATGGTCCGCCAGGTCGACGAGGAGCTGCTCCGGCTGGGCCGCTGCCGCCGGGGCGACCTCGTCGTCATCACGGCGGGCTCCCCGCCCGGAGTCTCCGGCTCCACCAACCTGGTCCGCGTCCACCACATCGGCGCGGACGACCTCCGCTAGCCCCGTTTCGCCTTCCTGGGCCGGAGTACTGCGTTCAGTACTTCGGCCCGACGTGCGTATCCATGAGCGCGACGGAGGCCCGGCGGGCGACGGAGATGTTCCACGCGTTGGTCTGCCTCCAAGCGACCCCGAGCTGGTCGAGCGTGTCGGTGTAGAGCCTCCGGATGTCGTCGGACCGGTTGGTGAAGAAGTACCGGGGATACTCATAGCGCTTGCGCTCCCCGGCGACGATCTTCGTGGTCCAGTTGGTGATACGGCAGCCGTCGGAGTGCACCAGCCCTCGGACGAACTCCCAGGGGTGGGTGACGACGATCTCCTGCTGCCAGGGCTCCAGGGCGATCGGCCGCTCATGTTTCTTGCCGGGCCCGTGTTGGGGCAGCAGGCACGGCCAGTGCTTGCTGTAGCCGGTCACCATGACGCAGCCCTGACGCTGGACGCGGCAGACACTGTTGTCAGGGCGCACGGCGCGCATCGCCCCGGCGCAGGCGTCGATGAGGCCCGGCCAGGCATCCGCACACGCGACGCGCAGGAAGTAGACGCCTTTTCGCAGGCGGCTTACACATCCGTCACCGAGATACAGCCCGAGCAGATAGGCGTAGGCGGCGATGTCTTCCGGCGGCCGTGGTTCGGGGGCGCATCGGGGGCAATCCGTCGTATGGGGTGCCGGCTCCAGGCGGACCTGCCAGGCGCGAATCGCGTAACGGGATATCCCCGTCTGTTTGCTTACGGAGTTGAGGCTTCGGCCTTGGGCGACGAGAGTCAGGGCACGTTTTCGCGTTTCGAGGTCGTACACGATTGCGAGCTTGGCCGGGAAACGCCCGCCTGTTACGCGTTCGAAAGGACGTTCACTTCATCGAGTGAAAGCTTCTGAGTCCCCAGTGACCTTGGAATCGAAGGAAAAGTGCCCCGGGTCGGACTCGAACCGACACTGTATGGGTTTTGAATCCATTGCCTGCTGCCAAATTGGGCTACCGGGGCCAACGGATCGAAGGTCATCGGCGACCCGCTGCGCGTCTACCTTACCGCAGCTCGGTAGGCTCGGGGTGCCCCCACCTGTAGAGGAACCCGAGGAGCACAGTGAGCACCGCTGACGCCCCCGACGCGCAGTCGCACGTCCCGCCGCATACGACCCGCGTCGTCATCGCCGAGGACGAGGCCCTCATCCGCCTCGACCTGAAGGAGATGCTGGAAGAGGAGGGGTACTCCGTCGTCGGCGAGGCGGGAGACGGTGAGACGGCCGTCGCGCTCGCTCGGGAGCACCGGCCCGACCTCGTCATCCTCGATGTGAAGATGCCCGTCCTCGACGGGATTTCCGCCGCCGAGCGCATCGCCGCCGACCGCATCGCGCCCGTCCTGATGCTGACCGCGTTCTCGCAGCGCGAACTGGTCGACCGGGCCCGGGACGCCGGGGCGATGGCGTATCTCGTCAAGCCGTTCAGCAAGAGCGACGTGGTGCCCGCCATCGAGATGGCCGTGTCCCGCTTCACCGAGCTGAAGACGCTGGAGCAGGAGGTCGCCGACCTCTCCCTGCGGCTGGAGACCCGCAAGCTGGTGGACCGGGCCAAGAGCGTTCTGCAGACGGAGTACGGGCTGACCGAACCGGCCGCGTTCCGCTGGATTCAGAAGACCTCGATGGACCGGCGGCTGTCGATGCAGCAGGTGGCCGAGGCGGTCATCGAGGACGCGGCGGAGAAGAAGGCCAAGGAGCAGTGAGGGGAGGGGAGGCCGCCGGTGGCGGCCTCCCCTCACGGCGAGCGGGGTCAGTCCTCGCCGAGGTACGCCTTCCGCACGGACTCGTCGTGCAGCAGCGCTTCCCCGGTCCCGGACAGCACGATCTTGCCGATCTCCATCACATGGCCGTGATCGGCCAGCGACAGTGCCGCCTGGGCGTTCTGTTCGACGAGCAGAATCGTGGTGCCCTGCGCCTTCAGTTCCGCGATGGTCTGCATGATCTTCTGCATCATGATCGGCGAGAGGCCCATCGACGGTTCGTCGAGCATCAGCAGCTTGGGGCGGGACATCAGCGCGCGGCCCATGGCGAGCATCTGCTGTTCGCCGCCGGAGAGGGTACCGGCGGCCTGGGCGCGGCGTTCACCGAGGATGGGGAAGAGGTCGTACACCTTCCGGATGTCGGCGGCGATCCCGTCGGCGTCCTTGCGGAGAAACCCTCCGAGCTGGAGGTTCTCGGCGATCGTCAGCCGGGGGAAGATATGCCGCCCCTCGGGGGAGTGGGCCAGCCCCAGGGCGACGATCTTGTGTGCGGGGACGCCGCTCAGCGGTTTGCCGTCGAAGCGGATGGTGCCGCCGAGCGGGGTGAGCAGCCCGGAGAGGGTGCGCAGGGTGGTCGTCTTGCCCGCGCCGTTGGTGCCGATGAGGGTGACCACCTGGCCGGCCTCGACGCTGAACGAGATCCCCTTGACGGCCTCGATCTTGCCGTAGGCGACCCGGAGGTCCTCGACTTCGAGCAGTGCGGTCACTGTCCGTCCTCCGTACGTGCGCTGGTGCTCTGCTGGGCGGCCTGGTCCTCGGCTGCCTCGACCGCCGCGGCCTCCTCCGCGCCCGGCGCGCCCTCGAAGGGGGTGCCGAGGTAGGCGGCGATGACGCGTTCGTCGCTCTGGACGACCTCGGAGCTGCCCTCGACCAGCTTCTCGCCCTGGACGAGTACGGCGACCCGGTCGCACAGGTTGAAGATGAAGCGCATGTCGTGCTCGATGACGAGGACGGCGGTGCCCGTCTCCCGGATGGCGAAGACGAGTTCCTCGGTGGCCCGGGTCTCCTGGGGGTTCATGCCCGCGGTCGGCTCGTCGAGGAGCAGCAGTCCGGGGTCGCTGGCCAGGGCGCGGGCGATCTCCAGCTTGCGCTGTTCGCCGTAGGGGAGGTTGCGGGAGAGGTGGTCGGCCTTGTCGGCGAGGCCGGTGAACTCCAGGAGTTGCATGGCCCGTTGTTTGGAGGCGGCTTCGGCGCGTTTGAAGCCGGGGCCGCGCAGGAGGGCGGACCAGAGTCCTTCCTTGGTGCGGGTGTGCCGTCCGACCAGGACGTTTTCCAGGACGGTCATGTTGGCGAAGAGGCGGATGTTCTGGAAGGTGCGGGCGACTCCGGCCTGGGTGACGAGATGGGGCTTCGGTGGCAGGACGGTGCCGCGGTAGGAGACGCGGCCCTCGGTGGGGATGTAGAGGCCGGTGAGGCAGTTGAAGAAGGTGGTCTTGCCCGCGCCGTTGGGGCCGATGAGGCCGACGATCTCGCCGGGGTGGACGTCGAGGTCGACGGAGCGTACGGCGGTGAGTCCGCCGAAGCGCATGGTGACGCCGGTGGCGGTGAGGACGGGGGCGGCCTTCGCCACTGTGGTCGTGGTCATGTCTGTCATGCCTCCGCCTTCGTGACGCCGACGGTGCTGCCGCTGAGGGCGGCCTGGTCGGGCACGTCGAGCTGTCCCGTCTCGTGGTATTCGAGCTGCTGCCGCCGGTTGGGGATGATCCCTTCGGGGCGGAAGCGCATCAGCAGGATGAGCGCGATGCCGAAGGCGAGGAGCTGGTAGTCCTGGAGGAATTCGAGCTTCTCGGGGATGAGGAAGAGCAGCGCCGCGCCCAGCAGGGGGCCGCCGATGGTGCCCATGCCGCCGAGGATCACGGCGGCGAGCAGGAAGGTGGAGTTGGGCGGGACGGGTCCGGCGAAGACGTACTGCTCGGGGACGACGGTGGTCTGGACGTGGGCCCAGATGGTGCCGGCGACTCCGGCGAGGGTGGCGCCGAGGGCGAAGGCGATGAGTTTGACGCGGAAGCCGTTGATGCCCATGGCGGTGGCGGCGGTCTCGTCTTCGCGGATGGCGACCCAGGCGCGGCCGATGCGGGAGTTTCCGGCCCGGCTGAAGATGAGGACGACGATGACGGTGACGAGCAGCATCAGCAGGTAGTAGTTGCTGTTGGAGTCGAGGGTGAGTCCGGCGAAGCTGTGGTCGTCGTCGAAGCTGAAGCCGAAGATCTTCAGCGGTGGGATGTTGGGGACGCCGTTGGGGCCGTTGGTCACGGAGGGTCCGGAGGTGCCATCGAGGTTGCTGACGGCGATGCGGAAGATCTCGCCGAAGCCGAGGGTGACGATGGCGAGGTAGTCGCCGCGCAGCCGCAGGGTGGGGGCGCCGATGACGACGCCGAAGATGAGGGAGACCAGGGCTCCGGTGAGCATGGCGGCCCAGAACGGGAACGTCACGTGGATGGTGGAGGCGGCGCTTCCGGAGACCAGGGCGGCGGAGTAGGCGCCGACGCCGAGGAAGGCGACGTAGCCGAGGTCGAGGAGTCCGGCGAGTCCGACGACGATGTTCAGGCCGAGGGCGACGGTCGCGAAGATGGCGATGTTGACGCCGAGTTCGGTGTAGCTGGCCTTGTCCTGGGTGAAGGGGAAGACGATCGCCGTCACCAGGGCCGCGACCAGGGTGAGGGAGCGGTAGGCGCTGGTGAGTCCGCTGAGCCGGGTGATGAGTCCGGCCCGGAGGAGCGCGGTGGCGGCGAAGCACAGGGCGATGAGGTAGCCGATGAAGGGTTCGGGGTTGTCCTCGTCGGTCTGGATGCCGTAGTTGACGACGTAGAGGCCGAGGGTGAAGACGGCCGCGATGATGAGGATGTCGGCCCAGGAGGGGAGCGGCACCGGGCGGCAGAGGGGCCGGGTGTCGTCCGGGAGCACGAGTGTCGTGGCGACGGGTACGGCGGTGGCGACGGCGGCGACCCAGCCGCCCGGTTCCAGGTTGACCAGGCCGCCTTGGCTGACGGCGATGGCGATGAGGGTGAACCAGGTGGTGGCGAAGGTGCCGAGGGCCAGCAGCCGCAGGGGTTTGGTGGAGCCGGTGGGGGTGAGCCAGCGCAGTCCGCGGACGTTCAGGGCGGCGAGCGCGAACGCGAGGGTGGCAAGTCCCAGGGCGAGGGTGAGGATCTGGAGGCCGCCGGGGTAGCCGTAGACGGTGAGGTCGCCGGGGAAGTCGGAGGTCCAGGTCCAGGCGAGGAAGGTGGAGGCCATGGCGGCGAGGCCGCCGGCCGCGGTGAGCGCGCGGAGCAGGGTGGTGCGCGGGGCCGGGGCAGTGCCGGTGGCCTTGCTGGTGTCGGTGGTCATCGGTTCCCTCCCTCAGGCCCGGTCCGCTACGCGTTCGCCGAGCAGCCCCTGGGGCCTGAGCAGCAGGACGACGATGAGCAGGGTGAAGGCCCAGACGTCCTTCCAGGCTCCGCCGCCGAGCTGGTCCATTCCGGGGATGTCCTGGATGTATTTGATGGCCAGGGCCTCGGCGATGCCGAGGACGACGCCGCCGAGCATGGCGCCGTAGATGTTGCCGATGCCGCCGAGTACGGCGGCGGTGAAGGCCTTGAGTCCGGCGATGAAGCCCATCTCGAAGTTGATCTGGCCGTACTTGAGGCCGTGGGAGAGGGCGGCGACGGCGGCGAACGCGCCGCCGATGGCGAAGGCCATCACGATGATGCGGTCGGTGTTGATGCCCATCAGCTTGGCGGTGTCGGGGTCCTGCGCGGTCGCCTGCATGGCGCGGCCGGCCCGGCTCTTGGAGACGAACAGCCCCAGGGCGAGCATGCACAGCGGTGCGGCTATCAGCAGGAAGGCGTCGCCGCGCTGGATGTGCAGGCTGTTGGTGATCGCGAATGAGCTGCCCTCGAACTGGGGGAAGCTGCGGGCTTTCTTGGCGTCGGGGTAGAAGGCCCAGACGGCCTGCTGGAGTGCGATGGACAGGCCGATCGCGGTGATCAGGGGGGCCAGCCGTGGTCCGCCGCGCAGGGGCCGGTAGGCGAAGCGTTCGGCGGCGGTGGCGATGGCGACGGAGGCGAGGATGCCGCCGACGAGCATGAGCGGCAGGGCAAGGGCGAGCGCAGTGCCGCTGGGCAGCCAGAGATAGACGGTGAGGGAGCCGAAGCCCCCGATCATGAAGATCTCGCCATGGGCGAAGTTGATGAGCTGGACGATGCCGTAGACCATGGTGTACCCGATGGCGATCAAGCCGTAGAGAGCGCCGAGGGTCAGGCCGTTGACCAGCGTTTGCGGCAGTTCGTGCACCGCAGGGCCTCCGATGAGCGTGTCGGATATGACGCCGCGCGAGGGCGCTGGTGAACGCCCTCGCGCGGTTGCGTTGCCTCAGTGGGCGGGGGTGTTGCCCCGGGGTCAGTCCTTGAAGGTCTCGCTGTGGACGGCCTTCCAGGCGCCGTTCTTGACCTGGTAGACGGTCAGCTGCTTGTTGGTGGTGTCGCCGTACTGGTCGAAGGAGACCTTGCCGGTCACGCCGTCGAAGGAGACCTTGCCGAGCGCCTCGGTGATCTTGGCGCGGGCGTCGTCGGGGAGCTTGCCGTCGTTGTCGGCGGCGACGGTCTTGACGGCCTGGATGATGGACCAGGCGGCGTCGTAGGAGTAGCCGCCGTACGCCCCGTACGGGTCCTTGTAGTGCTCGGCCCCGTAGTTCTTGACGAACGTCTTGGCCGAGGGGAGCTGCTCGACGGGGTAGCCGACGGAGGTCGAGAGGTCGCCGTCGTTGCTGGTGCCGGACGCCTTGATGAAGGCGGGGTCGTAGATGCCGTCGCCGCCCATGACCGGGACCTGCGCCCCGGCCTGCTTGACCTGGTCGGACAGCAGGCCGCCCTCGGGGTACTGGCCGCCGAAGTAGACGGAGTCGGCGCCGCTGGACTTGACCTTGCCCGCGATGCCGGAGAAGTCGGTCTCCTTGACGGTGAGGTGGTCGGTGCCGACCACGGTGCCGCCGAGGCGCTTGAACTCCTGGGCGAAGATCTTGGCGAGCCCGGCGCCGTAGGTCTGCTTGTCGTCGACGACGAAGACCTTCCGCTTCTTCGCGTTCTTGTAGTAGTACTGCGCGGCGAAGCGGCCCTGGATGATGTCCGTGGTCGCGGTGCGGAAGTAGGTCTTGAAGGGGCGGGACTTCTTGCCCGAGGCCCACGCGTCGCCCTGGCTCAGCGCCGGGTTGGTGTTGGCGGGGGAGACCTCGGCCAGGTCCGCCTTGGCGAAGACGCCCTGCATGGACTGGGCGACGCCGGAGTTCAGCGGGCCGACCGTGCCGAGGATGGTGTCCTCGTCGACCATCGAGGTGGCGTTCTGCTTGCCGGAGGACGGCACCGCCTGGTCGTCATAGGACTTGATCTTGAACGTGACGCCGGGGACCTCTTTCTGCCGGTTGGCCACCTTGGCGGCGAGGTCGACGGAGTTCTTGATGCCCTGGCCGAGCGCCGACAGCGATCCGGTGAGCGGGGCGTCGACACCGATGACGACGGTGGTCTTCTTGTCCTTGTCCCCGCTGTCGTTCTGGCCGCGCGAACCGCAGGCGGTGAGGGTGAGGGCTCCCGCGGTGATCGCGGTCGTCAGGATGAGCAAGGAGCGCTGTCGCACGAAGAATCCTTTCCCTGGCCCGGCCGTCCCTCTGGATGGGACGCCGTGTCCGCGCCGGTGGAGCTGGAACACAGCCGTACGGGTGCTGGCGAACACCCGTCGGGGGTCGTGACTGGCTGTGAATGTAAGCGTGGGACGGACCGGGTGGCAGAGGTGCAGACCATGATGTGACTGTCTTGTTATGACTCAGGTCACGTTCTTGTGTCGGTGTAGCGGAACGGAAGGGACAAAGAGGGTGTTTACGGACAATCCATAAGGTCCGGATAGTGAGAAGGTGCAGTTCCGCTAAGGAGTGAGGGGAACACGCGAACGAAGCGTGGAGTGGCGTGCCCATGACCGCGCGGGGAGATCATCATGGATGACGTCGGGGAGCGAAAGCGCCTGATCTTGTATTGCACACGTATTACGGAGTGTTACAACCGGGGCGAGGGATTCCGGCCGACTTCGCTCAGGTCGCCGGGTAGCGGTTTGCGGGCGCCGATATGCAAACCGCAGGCACATCGCGGACAAATCGCAGACACATCGCAGAAGCAAGAAGCGCCACCCCCCAGGCCCCGGGGGTGCCGAGCCGAACGCCGAAGTCCTGGCGGAGCGGTTGCTCTGATCCACGCA